>JAZSQL010000002.1:0-16377 GCA_045537965.1 Alphaproteobacteria bacterium | reverse complement strand
AGAGATTTCTCTTTCTTGCTTGATAAGTGAGGTTTGATGATCTGGTGATTATAGCAAAGGTGTCCCACCCGATCCCATTCCGAACTCGGACGTTAAACCCTTTTGCGCTGATGGTACTTCGTCTTAAGGCGCGGGAGAGTAGGTCGTCGCCAGATCTTCTACCCTCATCTCTCAAGTAAGACCGCTTCCTTGTTTATGTTTGTTTTATAAAAAATCCTGCTTTATCTTAAAGCAGGATTTTTGCTATCTAATATAAAAATCTAATCAAATGTTCTATCTGTAATCCAAACTTCCATTCCCGCTCTTCTCCAGTAAATATAAAGCCTAAATTAATGTAAAAGGATAAAGTATTTTATATTTAACAAGTGAATGTATGAAAAATCAATATGTTATAAAGCACAAATATAGCATTTAAACGGTGGTTTAAATGCTATATAGAATAGATTTTGAAGAGTTAAGTATGTTTTTTTATATATTCATAGCTTTGTTGGCCCCTTTTTTTGATGCAATTACAACTATAATGGAGTGTGCATTATCAAATAAAACATTTAAACGTCCTACATCCATGATTTTTTATATATCAATTATGGATGCTGTTTTTGTTCCTCTAGTATTTATTTTTGGTATGCCTTCGCTACCATCTTCCCAATGTTTATTAATATATTTTATTTTAGGCATGTTCGACCTCTTATACTTGTATCCATATTATACAGCAATGAAAGTTATAGATACATCAATAGTAGCAGCGCTATTATCTTTAGGGCAGATTATCATTACTATCTTATCATTTATCATTCTCAATGAAGTTTTAACATTACATCAATATATTGGTTTTGCCATAATAGTCATGGCATCAATAGCCTTAAGTATTAAAGGAGGAAAAATACCTAAACTAAGTCGAGCTTTTTGGTGGATGCTTTTTTCATCTTTAGCTGTTTCTTGTCGTCTTATTTTAGCAAAATATACAATGGTCGTTGATGAAAACTGGATAAATACAGTTGTATATCCTTGTATAATATCAGGCTCAATTCCATTTATTTTCTTATTATTTCCGAGAATGCGTAAAAATATTTTTAATAACTTTGTATCTTATAAGAATAAGTTTAAAATTTTTGCATTGAATGAATTCTTGTGTTTCATATTAATGTGTTGTTTAATTTTTGGTCTATCAGCTCTTTCTCCTGTGGCTAGTGCTGGCATCAGCGCACTTCAACCAATATTTGTGATGATGATTTGTTACTTTTTATCAGTCCTTTATAATTTTACGTTTAAGGAAAAAATCACTATTAGAACCATGCTAAAAAAATTTTTTTGTTTCGTTTTGATAATATTAGGGGTCATATTAGTTGTTTAATTATTAAACTTGTTTTTTTATGTTTATATCTTTTTTTTAATTGAGAATACAGACAAAAGAGTTTATCATCGTAATCAAGTTAAAATAAGTATAGCGGATTTCAATGGCCGAGCCAAAGTTTATACATTTGAGAGTGCACACAGCATATTCATTGTCTGAAGGGGCAATGAAAGTTCCTGCTTTGGTAAAAAAAATGTCTGAAATGAATATTCCAGCTTTCGCAATGACAGATACAGCTAATATGTTTGGTGGTAAAGCTGTGTCAAAATTTGCTTCAGATGCGGGAATAAAGCCAATTCTAGGGTGCCAATTTTATCTTCGCAATCCAGATTCCGATGACTTATTAAAGTCAAAAGGTCGAATAATTGAGCCTGACAAGATAATATTGTTGGTAATGAATGATATTGGCTATAACAATATTATGCATCTTATGAAAATATCTTACTTAGATAATCCAACACCTCAAGAAAAACCATATTTAAAAATAAGTGATTTAGAAGCCGTAAATGAGGGAATTATTGCTCTTAGTGGGGGTGTGGAAGGACAAATAGGGCGTTTGTTACTAGAAGAACGAGATAACGAAGCTGAACAGACAGCCATTAAGCTCAGAAATATTTTTGGAAATAGATTTTATATAGAACTTTCTCGTTTAGGGATAGAGGCAGAAAAGCAAACTGAAGAAAAATTTATTAATATTGCTTATAAATTAAATATACCATTAGTTGCTACAAACGAGGCATTTTTCTTTGATACAGATATGTTTGAAGCACATGATGCTCTTGTTTGTATAGCAGCATCAGAATATGTAACAAATGACAATCGCCGCAAGTTCTCTCCTAATAATCGCCTACGTAATGAAACGGAAATGGTAGAGTTGTTTTCTGATTTACCAGAAGCAATTCAAAATACTGTGATTATCGCCAAAAGATGCAACTACCTTTCAAGTAAGGTTGAGCCGTTATTACCAATATTTGTTTGTCCAGATGGACTAACACAAGATGAATATATTGAAAAAAAATCTAAAGAAGGTTTAGCCAAACTTATGGAAAAACATGTCTATTTTAAAGGCATGACTGATGAAGAAAAAAAAGCTATAGATGAGAAATATTATTCACGTTTAGACTATGAACTTAGTGTTATTAAAAAGATGGGTTTCTCAGGATATTTTTTAATCGTGTCAGATTTTATTAATTGGTCAAAAAATAATGGTGTTCCTGTAGGTCCTGGTCGTGGTTCTGGTGCAGGATCTATCGTTGCTTGGGCTCTTAGAATTACTGATTTAGATCCCATAAAATTAGATTTGCTGTTTGAGCGTTTTTTAAATCCTGAACGAGTTAATATGCCTGATTTTGATGTGGATTTTTGTCAGGAAAATCGTTACAAAACAATAGAGTATGTGCAGAACAAGTATGGAGCAGAGAAGGTTGCTCAAATAATTACCTATGGTAAACTTCAGTCAAAAGCTGTTATTCGTGATGTAGCAAGAGTTCTCCAAATGCCATATTCGCAGGCAGATCGTATATCTAAGATGATTCCTCCTGGTGTTCAAGGTAAAAACCCAACACTACAAGAAGCTTTAGATCAAGTTCCAGAGCTAGAGGAAATGCGACAAAATGATCCTCAAATTAATAAACTTTTTGATATAGCCATGAAATTGGAAGGATTATACCGCAACTCAGGAATGCACGCTGCAGGGGTGGTTATTGGGGATAGACCTCTAGAACAATTAGTTCCTTTATATAAAGATCCTCGAGCCGATATGCCTGTTACTCAATATGATATGAAGTTTGTTGAAGAAACAGGTTTGATTAAGTTTGATTTTTTAGGATTAAAAACGCTAACAGTCATAAAAAAAGCTGTTGATTGGATTGAAAAAAGTCATGGAATAAGGCTCAATATTGAGGAAATTCCTTTAGATGATAAAAAAACTTATGAGATGTTACAGCGCGGAGATACTTCAGCAGTATTTCAATTCGAATCTCCAGGTATGAGAGATGTTCATAAACAAATAAAACCAGACCGTTTTGAAGACCTTATAGCTATTGTTTCATTGTATCGTCCAGGCCCAATGGATAATATTCCAACCTACATCAAACGCAAACATGGTGAAGAAAAAATTACGTATTTACACCCAGACTTAGCACCAATTCTTGATGAAACTTATGGTATTATGGTTTATCAAGAGCAGGTTATGAAAATAGCACAAGTACTAGGCGGATATACATTAGGAGGAGCAGATAAACTTCGTAAAGTTATGGGTAAAAAAATGCGCGATGAGATTCCTAAGCAACGTGCAATGTTTACTGAAGGTGCTCTAAAAAATGGAATTGATGAAGGTACTGCAACTAAAATATTTGATCAAATGGAAAAATTTGCATCATATGGTTTTAACAAATCGCATGCAGCAGCTTATTCTCTCATTTCTTATCAAACAGCTTACTTAAAAGCTCATTATCCTGTAGAGTTTATGTGTGCAGTAATGTCATTAGATATTACTAATGTTGATAAACTTTTACTATATAAGGAAGAATGCAAAAAAATGGGAATAAAAGTTCTTCCTCCAGATATCAACAAATCTTTAACGGAATTTGCAGTTGAAGATGGTAATATTCGCTATGCTCTTGCAGCCATAAAGTCGGTTGGTACTGCTAATATGGAGGCAATAGTAAATGAGCGTAATAGAAAGGGTTCTTTTAAAGATTTATCTGATTTCATACATCGAATTGATGCTAAGCAAATTAATAGACGTCAGGTTGAACAACTTGTAAAAGCAGGAGCTTTTGATTGCTTAGATAAAGCGAGAGGTAAAATATTTGCAAATATAGATTTGATAATTTCACATATATCAGCGGCTACAGAATTAAAAAATAGTGTTCAAAATTCACTATTTGGAACAGAAGAATTACAAGCAAAAGTTAATTTAGTGGACAAGCCAGATTGGCCAGAGCTAGAAAAACTTCGTTTAGAATCAGAGGCTATTGGATTTTATTTATCAGCACATCCTCTTGACAGTTATCAAAAAGGAATGGAGCGCCTAGGGGTTAAAAAATACATTGATGTTATACAAGGATTAAGGGTTGGCGACAGTTTACGCAGCAAATTAGCAGGTTGTGTTAATTCTTTCCAAAAGCGAGTTTCAAAAAATGGTAATAAATATGCTTTTTTAGAAATGTCAGATGGTAGTTCTAACTTTGAAGGATTGTTATTCTCTGAAGGGTTAGCACGCTATGAAGATATTATAAATTCAGGTAATCCGTTACTCATTAGTGTAACAATCGATAAAAAAGAGGAAGATAGTAGCCCGCGGATGATGATTAATACTGTAGAGACATTAGATCAAGCTATTGCGGAAGTTGCTAATGGTTTAGAAATATGTATTAATAATATAAATACTGTATCACAATTAAAACGAATTCTTGACAAAGATAGAAATGGAAGAAATAAAATATATATAAGACCTGATAATACAAATTGGGATATTAGGATCGTTTTATCAGGTGGATTTGCCCTTTATGGTGATATTCTTACCCAAATACGAGCTCTTTCTGGTGTTTCAACAGTAAAGGAAATTTAATATGACAAATGAAACAGAAAATAACGATAACATTCCTGTAAAAATGCCTTTTTTAAAAATCATGTTAGGTGGGTATGGTTTACTAATTGATAATTTTAAATCTTTTATTATTATCGGTAGTATATTTTCAATATTGTTGCTATTAATTTATTTTATTAGTGGTCAAGACATAATGTGCAATAATGGAATTTATCGTCAAAGTCATTATTGTACAGATAGTATAATAAACTATATAATAATCCATATTTTAGGTGTATTTATTTTTTGTATGTTTATACGTTGTTGGGGTGAAATAGTATTTAATAAAAATGTTTCATTAAGCTACAAAAGTTTTATACCAAAAATATCAGATATTAAAATTTTAGGACTTTTTTTAGTGTATTTTATAGCTTTAGCTGTTGCAGGTGTATCCATTTACTTACTTTATAAAAGAGTTCCTAATCCAGATTGGCGTATAGAAATATTGTATTTTACATTAGTTTCTTTGGGATTTTTAGTTCCTTTATATTCACTAAGATTTTTAAGCTATTTTGCTTTTGTTGTGGAAAAAGAGCCGTTGCCAAGTATGTATATCGTATGGAACAAGACTAGAGGAAATACCGCTATTTTATTAATAAGCAGCATAATTTTAATGCTTATAGGTATCGCTATATCATTTTCTTTAATTCAAAATATTTTAATGATAAAAAAGATAACATTTATCACATCAATTGGTAGTGAGTATTTATCCAATATGGCTTCAATTATGATTGCAATTTGTTTTATAAATTATTGTAAGATCCAAAAGGAAATTTTGTTTGAAAGGAACGATAATGATAAAAAATGAAATTAAATATTTGCCATTTTGGGAAACTGTAGGTCGAAGTTTTAAATATGTTTTGAAAAACAAAGTATTACTTCAGGCTATAATACCAGTTGTTGGCATTTTACTTTTTATTCAAATTATATGTGGAATGCCAAGTATGTGTGCTTTTTCGTCATCTCATTGCGAACAGCCACTGTCATTTGTATGCACTATAACACTTATTATTGCAGCGGCAGGAATAATTATAAATTATTGTCGTTCAATAATTTGTAAAGCAGAGATAGATTATCTATCCAAAAATTTTTGGCGACGCATGGGGTGGTATTTGTTAGCATCAATGTTTTTGGCTATCATTATTAGTGTTCCCACTTTTGCTGCGATTGTGTTGGTTTCTTTTCTAAATCTTAGTGATTTACTAACTAGTATTTTATCTATAATAAGTCTTATTGGAGTAAGTATATTATTCGCTCCTCTGTTTTTAGTATTTCCATCAATTGCAGTTGAAGATTATACAATGATTAATTGGTCTAAGCTCTATAACATGGTAAGAGGTAACTTTAATGCTGTATTTTGGGGGCAATTTGTAATAATGATACCATATTGGATCTTTTTTAGAATGTTCGCTGAAATTTACAAGATAATTAATACGGATAATTCTATAGTTAATTTGATTTTTGTATTTATTATATTATCCATAGGAATGTTAGATGCCTGTTTTAAAGGAGCTTATTTTGCTCACATCTACCAGTTTTTTAAATTTTATGATAAGAAAGTATAACGAAGATATTAATTTTATTTTAAAATTTTGGCATATGGAAAAATATAGATTATAAAACTAAATCTACAACTATACATAATAATAAAAAAATAAAACCGACTAATACATTTAATGTGCTAATCGGTTTTATAGTATTCTATTGTTTTTTCACTAAACAGCTACATCACCTTTAATTGTTGGATAGTACTGATAGTCTATAAGTTCAAAATCTTCAAACTTAAAATCATCAATATCCTTGACATTAGGATTAATCTTCATAATTGGCAACGGATATGGTTTTCTGCTAAGTTGAAGCTTAACTTGTTCAAAATGATTAGAGTAAATATGAGCATTACCCAATGTATGAACAAATTCACCAGCTTTTAGACCACAGACCTGTGCAATCATCATTGTAAGTAGTGCATACGATGCTATATTGAACGGTACCCCTAAAAACATATCACAACTACGTTGATAGAGCATGCAGTTCAAACGACCATCAGGAGTTACATCGAACTGAAAAAAACAATGACAAGGAGGCAAAGCCATTTGTTCAATTTGTACAGGATTCCACGCAGTAACAATCAAACGACGATCTTGAGGATTCTTTTTAATGCGCTCAATTACATCTTTAATTTGATCAATACCTTGTGAGTTGAAGTTGCGCCATTGGTGTCCGTAAACAGGTCCTAAATCGCCATTTTCATCAGCCCACTCATCCCAAATAGTTACATTATTATCATGCAGATACTTAATGTTTGTGTCTCCAGAAAGCAACCAAATCAACTCATGAATTATTGCACGTAAATAGGTTTTTTTGGTTGTTACTAAAGGAAACCCTTTGCTTAAATCAAATTTCATCTGTCGACCGAAAACTTTACGAGCGTAAACTCCTGTACGATTATCTGCATCTTGACCATTGTCCATGATGTCTTGCAAAATTTCTAAATACTGTTTCATAAAAACTCCTTTTTTAATTATTAATTATAGATATACTAATATGTTTTAAAATATCTTGCGGAACAAATTCGCCTTTTTTTACCCAGACTGTTGTAGTAACATCATCTTCTTCATAGTCAGGTAAAATTTGTTTATAATTTTTTTTCATTAAATCAATACACTCGCTAATATCAACAGGTTGTCCTTGTAAACCAGATGCTAACTTACCATGATAACAAGAATCAACAATAATTTCAGGCATTTGTTTTTGCATAAACATTTTATAAATGCTAGCACCACCACATACATACAAAGGCTCTTCAAAATCTTTCAAAATTTCAGCATCATTAACAACAAAATGATTTTTAGTATCTGAAAGTTCATAATTTTTATCAAATGTCAATACATATATTTTACGATTAGGTAATGTACGATTAGGAAAGCTCTCATATGTTGTCTGCCCACATGTAATACATGCCCCTTCGGTAATACGTCTAAAACGCTTAAAATCAGAAGGAATATGCCAAGGAATATTGGGGCCTATTCCTATAATGTTATCACCTTCATGGCGACACCAAACTGCAATTTTTGTCATGTTAAAAGACTCCATTATTGTTATTATATATGCATTATAAATCAGTTATTTAAAAAGCAAACAAGCTGTGTATTTACCCACAGCTTGTTTAAATTTTCAAAGCAAGTCATGTTTGTGAGCATTTACCCACTCTTCCGGCGCACTACAAGACAGATAATCATAAAGATGACCGTAGTCATGCCATAAACGGAGCGATTTGGCTCGATGAAGAATCTTTACCAAAATATCATCCCATAAACCCAAATTTCCCATATAATTAAGGGTGTATGTCGGATCTATTATATACGCCATAAGGAAGTTGGGCTCTGTTCTGGTACCTTCTTTATCAAGAATACCTACAAAACAATCATTATAAAAATGCGTAGGGTCCTCAGATAGCATATAACACAGTTTTGCAACTCGGTCGGTAGCAAGGTTTTGGCATGCAATACAGGCATTAATCCATTCCTGTCCTCTGATATGAGCCAAATAAACCACATCCGGAGTAAGCTCGAAGCGGTATTTTAATGCTTGTAAAAAGTTGAAAACGCTAAAATTGTTGCCGCTAACAATCTCTAGAAGGATATCATGTTGCTCTTTTGGTGTCAGACAATTTCTTAGTTGAACTGTTCTTAAATAATTTTTTGATTCGTCTGGATTCATGATAAAAAATTTTAATTAATAATAAGTTTTCTAAGCCTTGGTATCATAAGCTATTCTAAATTGCAAGTTTTTTTATATCTTGCAATTTCATTAAAATGGTATTATATTACTCACTTGTCAGGAGGTTTTTCCTTCTGACTATGACACTATAGGCTCTATGAAATAGACACTTTGGACCCGGGGGCAGTTCCCGGCGCCTCCACCAGTTGTTTTTCTTTTGGGGGCGATATAGGTTTGACAGGGTGTAGTAAAGATAGGTAGGCTGTGTTCGGTGAGATACCACCGTTATCGGTTCAATTTAAAATAAATGCTAACGATAATAACGTAGCTCCTGTTGCTATTGCTGCCTAATTGGTAGTTGCAACAAATTAAATTCTTAGGACCATGGAGTGTCTTGAGTGGGGTTTAGGGGTTTCCTATCAACAGAAAATCCCTGTTGTGTCGTTTTTTAAGGATATTTAGGTTATGGATGATTCTATTAATTATGATAAACTTATGGAGAAAGCTTTAAAACATGTTGCAATTGAAGCTTTACGAATAGCTGCAGATGAAGGTCTCCCTGGAGAAAATCATTTTTATATTTCGTTTAAAACAGGTCATCATGATGTTAGAATGTCATCGGATTTATTAAATCAATATCCTGATGAAATGACAATAGTTTTACAACATCAATTTGCTAATTTGATGTTGTCAGAAACATATTTTGAGGTTGATTTAAGTTTTAATAGCGTCCCTCATACATTACGAATACCATACGATGCAATCACATATTTTGCAGATCCTTATGCTAGATTTGCTTTAAGCTTTTCTTCGGATAGTTTACAGACAGATAAGAAAAAAAATAGCGATATAGATGAAATAAGGAAGGTTTCAGGAGGAACGGCTGAAGTTGTTTCAATAGATGCTTTTCGGAAAAAATAGATGAAAAAAATTTCAGTAGTCATTGCAGGGCGACATTCTACAAGTATTTGTTTGGAAGAAGAATTTTTACACGAATTAAAACGAATTGCCTTGATTAAAAATAAAAGCATCAATGAGATTGTTACAGAAATTGACCACAACAAAAAAACGAATAATTTATCAAGTGCAATAAGATTATTTGTTCTTGATGAAATAAAAAATCATTAAACCCCGTTTTTCGAAACGGGGTTTTTGTTATTTTTCTTCGCCGTCTGCAATAATTCCTTTTATTAAAATAAACCTTGGTGTTTTTCCTTCAAAAGAATTGTGCTTTTTAGCTATATCAACAGCTTCTTTATCTAAAATAGCTGTATAATGTTGTTTAGATTTTTTTTCACAATCTACCAATTTTGCATTAGAATTATCTACTTCTTGCTCTTTAGCTTTATCCACTTTAATTTCTTCGGGAGCTTTCAATATTTTTTCTAAAATATCTTGGGTTTCTTTAGAACGTCGGTTGGTATAAACAATATTTTGTTTTTCGGCAGGAAGAATATCTAAAACCTTTTCTAAGTTACCTAATTGTTTGTTTTTCTTTATTAAGTTAATGTCATCAACAACAAGTATATCTACCTTCGACAAGTCAACTCTTGCATTTTGTACAACATCTAGCAACAAGTCAGGAGCTCCTATAATTACGTTTGCTTCATTGGCAATATCATCTTCACCATTTTGAATAGTTGCACCGTTTATTTCGTGATATTTATTAAAAATTGCCAAACAATCAGAAGTATTAACCGCCATTTGAGAATTTGCCGTTATAATCAAAATATTTTTCACTTTTTTAGCATTTATTATATCAAGAAGAGGTAGTACATAAGACATTGTTTTACCACAACGAGTTGGAGCAATTGTAAAGATATCTCGCCCTTGCAAAATGGCAGGTATAACATCAGCTTGAACTGTAGTTGGCTCATTTATACCATATTCATCAATAGCCTTTATAGTTTGTTCACTCAAACCTAAATCTCTAAAATTCATTTTTATTTCCTTAAAAATTATGCTCTACCATACTTATCTTCAAGACGAACTATATCATTTTCATCTAGATTTTCACCAGTTTGCACTTCAATAAAAACAACATTTTTATCAGTGTCATTTTGAATCCTATGTTTAGTTTCGGCAGGAATATATACTGCCTCATTAGCTTTTTTTACAATTTTATCATCACCAAGGGTAACAACAGCTTCGCCTTCAACGATTATCCAATGTTCAGAACGATAATGATGAAGTTGCAAAGACAAAATACTACCTGGTGTTACGCATATTTTTTTAACGCAGTAATTATCTGCAGTTTCTAAAACTTCCCATGTGCCCCAAGGACGTGTATCATGGTCGCCTCTTTTGTATGTTGTTGCCATTTTTATTCCTTAATAAAATTAGTTTTTTTCTTGATGAATATGAATATAAAGAATATAAGTAAAAACGCAAGGCAAAAAAATAAATATAGTGAAAAATTATGAATTCATTAACAGCAAAAAAAGCGGTAGAAATATCTAAGTTATTTAATAAAATTTTACATAATAATGATAGTATAGCAAAGAGATTTGATAAAATAATGTCTATGCTTGCTACAGAGATGAATGCTGATGCAGCTGCTTGTTATTTAGTTGTAGATGACAATTATATAGAGCTTTTTGCTTCTTACGCATTTAATCCTAAACTGAACAATCATATTGCATTAAAAGTTGGCGAAGGCATTATTGGTGGAATTGCACAAAGTAAATTAACAACTGAGGTTGAAAATATTTGGCAACATCCTGATTTTTTATACAGATCTGAGGCTGATGAAGAAAATTATAAAAGTTTTTTAGGAACGCCTATTGTCCGCTGGGGGCGAGCTATAGGTGTTTTATGCCTATATAAAAAGGATATTTATAATTTTCAAAAACATGAAGTAGAAGCTCTTGAGATGTTATCTATGGAGTTTTCTGAGTGGGCAGCATCTGATGAAGTGCGTGAATATAAAAATAAATTTATTAAACAACGTGGGCAAACGACAAAGGATAAATATCAAGGACTTTCTCTAAGTAGAGGTTATGGATTTGGTCCAGCTGTTGTTCATCGTAGACGTCAAGCTGTAACCAAAATATTCGCTGAAGATAAGGATATTGAGTTAGAACGTTTATCTTCTGCTCATACTTTAATGAATAATGATTTAGATGAAAAATTTAATGCCAGTAAATTAGGTATTGGTGAACATGCAGATATATTAGATGCTTATAGAATGTTTGCTAAAGATAAAGGTTGGTATAATAAAATTGCTAGACATGTTGAAGGTGGATTAACCGCAGAAGCTGCTGTTGAACGAGCCTATGAAGATATGTGGAATCGTCTTTCTACAACTCAAGATGTTTATCTTAAAGAGCGTTTACATGATTTGCGGGATGTTGCGGATCGGCTACTAGCTTATTTAAATGGAGACAATACAGACATAAAGACATCTGAGTTGGAAGGAATAGTAATTGTTGCTCAAACGATGGGACCTGCAGACTTAATGGATTATGATTACCATAAAATTAAGGCTTTAATTTTAGAAGATGGTACCGCAACAATGCATGTTGCTATTGTCGCTAAAGCTCTTGGTATTCCAGTCGTTTCAAAGATTAAAGGAATATTCAAAGAGGTAAAAAGTGGTGAGATTTTGGCTGTTAATGGCGATGATGGCATTGTTTACATTAAGCCTTCAGATAAAATTATTGAAACATTTAATGCCAAGATAGCCGAACGACTAAGACAAATTCAGCAATTAGCAGAACTAAAACATCTTCCATCTAAAACTTTAGATAAGCAAAAAATTAATACATATATTAATGTTGGGCTAGATTTTGATCTGGACTATATTGAGAGTACTAATTGTGATGGAGTGGGGCTTTATCGTACAGAGATTCCTTTCATGGCTGCAGAAAAGATGCCTGATGTTGAAACTCAAGTAGCTTATTATAAAAAATTAATGGATAAAGCGGGCAATAAAAAAGTTGTATTTCGTAGTCTTGATGTAGGATCTGATAAACTTTTGCCCTACTGGACATATTCTGGAGAAGAAAATCCCGCTATCGGCTGGCGTTCAATTAGAATAACTCTTGATAGAAGAGCAATATTACGACAACAGATGAGAGCTTTTATTAGAGCTTGTTCTGGTAAAGAACTTAATGTTATGTTTCCTATGATTGCAAACTTATCAGAATTTCGAGCAGCTAAAGAAACTCTTATGATAGAGTTAGACAAAGAACGCAAACGTTCAGCTGATATTCCAACAAAAGTTAATGTTGGTTTAATGATTGAAGTTCCATCTGTAGTATTCCAACTTGATGCTATACTTAAAGAAGCCAATTTTATTTCTGTTGGAACAAATGATTTAGCCCAGTTTATATTTGCCTGTGATAGAACTAATAATCGTTTAGCTGAAAGGTATGATGTATTGTCGGTACCTTTTTTAAAGGTAATGAAGGAAATTATATCCAAAGCAAATGATGCTAATGTTTTGTGTTCCGTTTGTGGAGAAATGGCATCTAATCCGATAGAAGCTATGGTGCTTTTAGGATTGGGGTATAAAAATTTATCAATATCAGGAGCAGCTTTTGGTAAAGTGAAAAAAATGATACGTTCTGCCAATACAGAATTATTGGCAGATTACCTAAACACTTTACTTGATTTTAACCAAAGAACGCTCCGTCCACAATTAATTGCCTATGCAAATGACCATGGTATTGATATTTTTTAAAAATTATGTAAGATGTTTTACATCGCGAGTCTAACCAATAATGAAAGAGAAAAACGTGAAAAAAGAAAAAATTATTAAAACAGATGATGTAGAAGAAGTAAATACAAGCTCAACTACAGAGGAAGAGGTTGCTGATATTGTTTCTGTCAGCGTGACTAAAGTTGGTGCTATGCTTAAAGAAATGCGTCTACAAAAAGGATTAAAAGTTGTTGATATTTCTAAAAAACTTTGTATTCGCAAATGCTATTTAGAAGCGATCGAGGAAAGTGATTATAAAGAGATTCCTGCATTTCCATATGGAGTTGGTTTTATTCGCTCATATGCAAAGTTTTTAGGATTAAATAGTGAAAACATTGTTGAGTTATATAAGGAAGAGGTCTGTGGAACAAGTAATAAAGATATACATGTCGTAGAGCATCAACCTGAAGCTAGTATGCCTAGCTTGCAGTATCTATTAATTAGTCTGTTTTCTATTGTCGTTATTTATGTTGGTTGGACATTTTTTAATCAAAGTATTGGAACAGAACAAACAGTGTTAGCTGAAGAAGTTTCTGAAAATATAGTGGATGATGATAATTCGGTTATAATTGTTGAAGAATTTAATATGAATAACAATGATCAAACACCCTCTATTAATGATAAGGCTTCAACAACAGTAGATGTGACAGCCAATGCTGAGCAAATAGTAGTTTCTGAAGATGTATATGTTGAAGAAAAAGCTATAGAAGAAACTAAAACGGAAAATACTAATATTTTGCAAACTTCGACTGAAGTTAATGTTCCAGATCAAGGAGTTTTTATAGAAGTTACAAAAGAAACTTGGATTGAAGTTAAAGATGAAAATAAACTTTATATAAGTAAGGTATTGCAAATTGGTGATACATATAAAGTCCCTGAAGGAAAAGGTAAGATTTTGACTGTCGGCAAACATGATGGGGTTAATGTATATATTAATGGCATTTTAACAGATGTTGTTCGCCCTAATAAAAAGAGAAATATTGCTTTAGATAACTATTTAGATGCAAGTCATTAGCTTATTTTATAAAAAAAATAGCAGGAACTTTTGTACCTGCTATTTTCTTGTATAAAAAGAGTTAGTAATTTTAAAATTTAAGGATTAAAACAATGAATTTTTCAGAAAAATTGGCTAATGTTGTCAATCGTTATAAAGAGTTAGAGTCTCTAATTGTTGAGCCAAGTTTATCGTCAGATAAGCTTATTAAAATGAATAAAGAATTGGCAACACTCTCTCCTGTAGTTGATGCTATTAAACAATATAACTCTTTAGAGCAAAATATGAGAGATGCCAAAGAAATGATGAGTGATAATTCTTTAGATAAAGAAATGCAAGAACTGGCGGAGTTTGAATATTTTGACATTAAAGAGAAGTTACCTGAAAAAGAAAAAGAAATAAAAATACTACTTCTTCCTAAAGATGATGATGATGAAAAAAATGCAATATTAGAAGTGAGGGCTGGTACTGGTGGTGATGAAGCCGCATTATTTGCTGCTGTTTTGTTTGAAATGTATCAAAGATATGCAACACTTCAAGGTTGGCAATTTGAAGTAAATGATATCGCAGAAAATGAACTTGGCGGTTATAAAGAAGCTTCAGCTAAAATCACAGGTAAAAATGTATTTGCTAAATTAAAATTTGAATCAGGGGCACATCGTGTTCAACGTGTACCAGTTACTGAAAGTCAAGGAAGAGTCCATACTTCAGCTGCAACAGTTGCTGTTCTTCCTGAAATTGAAGAAGTTGATATGTATATTAATCCCGCTGATTTAAAGATTGATGTTTATAGAGCATCTGGTGCTGGAGGACAACACGTAAATAGAACAGAGTCCGCTGTACGAATAACACATATTCCAACGGGAATAGTTGTTCAGTGTCAAGATGATCGTTCACAACATAAGAACAAAGAAAAAGCTATGAATCACCTAAGAGCTAGAATTTATGATAAGCAACGTGAGAATATTGATAGTGCTTATTCTGAAAAACGTAAATTACAAGTTGGTAGCGGGGATCGTTCTGAACGTATTCGCACTTATAATTATCCCCAAGGACGTATAACAGA
The DNA here is from genome assembly GCA_045537965.1 of Alphaproteobacteria bacterium. Taxonomy (GTDB): domain Bacteria; phylum Pseudomonadota; class Alphaproteobacteria; order RF32; family CAG-239; genus CAZU01. Next base: position 949 of record JAZSQL010000002.1, on the reverse strand, counting down.
TCATAGAATTAATTTAACCTTGTATAAACTTAACGATGTTGTATCAGGAGATGCTTTGGGTGAAATTATCGATGCCTTAATTACCGAAGATCAGGCTCAAAGGTTAGCAGAACTTAATTAGACTAGCTTGAATTAAAGACTGTAATTAGCTAACATCAAAAACGCCGCTCTTATTAAAATATTATGATATATAAAAATAATTAATAAAAAGTCTTGTTAATTACTTTTAGTACTGTATAGCACAGCGAGTATAGAAACCATATTGATCAGTATTACTTTTAAAATAATTTCCTATCTTACCACCAAATAAGCTAAATATCCAAACGTACTTAGAGGCATACTCGGTTGATGAATTATGGTTATCTCTTGTTAAAGCAGTTCCCCCTATACTTGTGCTAACTTTACTTATAGTTGTTTGGTTATTAAATAAAACCTTTAGTTCTTTTACGCTAGGCAAAAACCATTTTCCAGCTGATAAAGAACCATTTGATATATTATTATGATAATTATAGCAATATCCCACAGCATAATTAGGATCAGCATATACTGCTTCATTATATTTTATAAGTGTTTGAGTATTATATAATCCTGTTTCTTTTGCAGCTAATGCTTTTTCTTCTGTATCATAGTTAGGAAGTGGTGTATCTTCCAAAACACTAGCCCAAGCTATAATAGTAGGAGCATCATTTAAACCAATAGCCAATCTATTTGCTGAGTCAAATACTACAGCTATAGGTGTTTTATCACTAGGAATATTATCAGCATCATAACATTGCAGATCATCACATAATACAGCTCCAACTTTACATCCTCCACAAAATACAGCATTATCATTATTTGGTTCTCTAGGACAACGAAGTATTTGTTTACCCTGACAGTCTGTAGTAGACATCGTAAAACCTAACTCAGCACAAGTTGGTATTTTTGTACAATCAAATTCAGCATAAGC
>JAZSQL010000017.1:0-46269 GCA_045537965.1 Alphaproteobacteria bacterium | reverse complement strand
GTATTTTATATATTGTACGAATCGAAAAAATATGGTATATTGATAAATGTAATATATAGATATGTTTTATTATTAATTAGCATATTTTACCACCCTATGGTGGCTATATATATTTTTTTTGTTTTAGAATTGGCTATTCTAAAACTTTCTGCGAAAGCGGATATATAGCCCCGCAGGCATACGGAATTTAGAAACTTCTTTCTTTTTCTGTGCGGTAATTTATGTTAAATCTCGGTTATAAAAAGTTATGCGCTTTATAATCGGGGCTTGAGAAACTGGAAATAAACAACAACGGTGTCGAAAGATGTTATTGTTGGTTATATGGAGAAATAAAGAGAGTAGTTTGGTTAGGAAGGAAATGACCTTTCGGTGATTTATCACTGGACACATTGGCTGTTGCTACCACGTCCCCTCATTTCGATAGATTTGAGCTTAGTAGAATTCCAAATGAAAATTTATTTCAAAAGTATAATCAGATAATGTTCAAGTAAACACAATAGTTGTGAAATATAGTATCTCAAGTTGTCAAAAATCTTTCGATTATGACAACAAAAAGAAATAGCAACAACAATATGGTCGTTTTTGCCGGCGGTTACGACGGTGAAATGGTTGCCATAATCAATGCTTGCCGTGAGGCAGGTGTTGAGGTTGTAGACAACCACCTCGGATGGGGAGCATCGGCTTCGGCTTACACTTCTGAAATTGCTCAAGCGGTTTCAGAAGGGAAGACACCAGTTCTCGTTGAGCTTACGCTCGACATAGAGGTGCCTAGCACTTCTATCATTGTGGATCACCACAACGAGAACGCTGGTAAGCCTGCATCGCTCCTTCAGATTCTTAATCTGATTGGAGTTGAGCCTAGCCGTGAGCAACAGCTCATCGCTGCAAACGACTGCGGTTATATCCCAGCAATGTTAGCTCTTGGAGCTACAGCTGAGGAAGTGGCTAAGGTACGTTATGCAGACCGTGCTGCTCAAGGAATCACTCCTGAACAGGAGATCGAGGCCGAGCGCGCAATCGCTGCCGCAGAGACTGTCAACGGTGTGACCATCGTACGTATGGCTCACTCGAAGACAGCCACCGTGTGCGACCGCCTTTTCACCCCTGAGAAGGAACAACGTTTGTTGATTCTTTCGGGAGATGGAGAAAGCAACTTCTTCGGAAACGGAGAGTTGTGTAAGCTTCTCCAAGGCGAAAAGACGGGTAAAACCCCAGAAGGTTCGGATACATATTCCAACTTCGGTGGCTGGATTGGTGGAAACCTTCCAACATCTGGTTTCTGGGGGGGCTACGGCGACCAGCAAGCTATCGAAGAGTATATCGTTAAGTTCTTTGCTTAACGATATACCAAGAGAAAGAGAGAAATCATTCCTCTCTTTCTTTGTTTTTATCCATAGCTTTACTTGTTAGAATGTATTCTTTTTCCTGACATTTGAGCAAGTAGATAATCACTTGTCCAAAAATATTCCTTTATCTCTTATATCAATAGTTTTTTTGATTTAACCAAGTTCCTGTATTTTATTGTTTCTTATAAAACAAAGACTTGTCAGCTTGTATACATTACGACCTTTTAACTGTGTCCAGACAAATCTTTCCTATTATATTTCATAAAAGTTTAATAATGTTATAGCGCCCAATCTGTTTGCATATTCTTTATTTTTTTGCAATATATTATTATATAGGACATTGGGGTTAATCCACATAACTTCCGACACTTCTCCATCTTCAAATATAAAATTCTGGTCATCATTTACTTTGATAAGAAATATCCCTAAAAGTTCTTTGTTTTTATTTTCTTGAGAAACATAGCGAACTTCACCCAGTTTTATGATGTCGCTATTTTTAATATTTAAGCCTAATTCTTCTTTTCCTTCTTTAATAACATTGTCTATTAAAATATTGTTATTATTGCTCGTTTTTACACAATGACCGCCAAAAGAAACATCCCATTTACCGGCGCTTTTATCTTTTGTTGCTGCTCTTCTTTGAATAAGGACTTCTCCTTTTGTATTCATAACCCAACATTGAACAGCAGAGTGTAATATTCCTTTGCTATGGACTTCTTGTCGATCTTTTAATCCGCAAAAACAACCATTATCATCTAGTATATATATTTCTTCAGACATTTTACTTACCTTATTATGGTGAAAGAACACATTAACTTTTGTACAAATAGTATAATTAAACTATGAATAAGTCAAAGATATACTTATATATTCATCTTCGAACCAACTCAACTGCTTGATTTATAAAGAAAAAAAGGACGATTTCTCGTCCTCTGTTAAATGTGGCTGGAAACGACGTGCAATCTGCGAGCTAATTTACATCGCCAAGCACTATTGTTTTCTTAATGTCTTTTATGTTTTTCAAATATGGGATGATTGCTTTAGGATAAAAATCTGAACCATCTATATTATTTAAGTCTATCCATTTTATTTCCTGCTCGTTGCTATCTGGTTCACAACCGTTGCCTAGAGTTGAAAAATCCCTCACTTCACATTCAAACATCAGCTCAGACAAATGAAAACAGTCTAAATCGTATGGTTGATTGTGATTTTTTGCAATATAATCACGCGCCAAAACCAAACGCAAAGGTTTTACATCAAGATTAAGCTCTTCCTTGCATTCTCTTATAATAGCTTCTTGCATGGTTTCGCCCCATTCATGACCGCCACCCGGCAATTTAGAATAACGACCACGTCCATAATCAACACTCACCGTCAATAATTTATTGTCTTTGATAATTATTGCTTTAACCGAATGCCTAAAAAACTTATCCATGATTTGCTCCTGTATTAAATACAACTAATACAAGGATAATAGTTAATTTTTTTTTTTTGCAATGAAAAACAACCTTAGTCCATTTTATCGAGTTTACATCCTTATAAGTTTGTTGACATACATACAGAACAAAAGTATAAATAGAATGTAATTTTATTATAAATAAGGTGAAATATGCAGATTATTGGAGAATTTTTGGGGTATTTAGCCGGTATATGTACTGCTATAGTTTTTTTACCACAGTCTTTGCAAACTATTAAAACAAAAAATGTTACAGGTCTTTCTTTAAGTACTTATATCATCTATTGTGTAGGTATGGTATCTTGGATATCATACGGAGTGTATTTACATTCTATACAGATGATACTGTTTAATGCAATTTCATTATTTTTTGCATTAATAATTCTTTATATTATTATTCGAAATAAGATAAAGAAACAGATTATTTGATTCAATTTTTGCAAAAATTTGCTTTAGATCATTTTTCTGCTCAAAAAAGGCTAAAATTCACTAAGTTATTGAAAAATATAGAAACAAGTTCGAAGATACTATAAAACAAGCCTTCAAAATATATTCATCTTCGAACCAGTTTAAGTGCTTGTAAAATTACAAAAAAAGTCGCCACCTCGTGCGACTTTTGAACTCTGGCTGGAAGCATCATGTAACATACGGACTAGATAATAGTATTAAGATTCTAAATAGCAAAATGATTGTGGTGCTGTAAAATTACCAAATTTAGTACGAGGATTAATTGTTTTTTTATATTTACGGACTTGATTTATTTCTATTGCAAAAGCTATATCTTTATTTTTGAAATAATCATAGAAAAATTCTTTTGTGATCCCTGAATATTCTTTAGTTTCTTTCCATATTATTTTAGGTGAGTTAGAATGTATCTTCTTAAATTTAAACTCTCCAACAATCATTCCCACAGGCATAGTAGAATATATTACAACAGTATCAATATCACGTTGTTTAAAAACAGACTTTCTATATTCAAACTTTTTTTCACCTGAAAATATTTTATCTACATATTCAGGTTTTATTGATAATAAAACTTTCAAAGTAAACTCCGAAGAATAGTATTTTAACTAATTTGGTTTCTATTAGATATTTTTAAACCAATCATCAATAATTTCAACTTGTTCAATAATTTTTACGCCAAGATTATATTCTTTAAGTTTATGAGCAAGTTCAATTCCATCAATTAGATCAATCATTAATGCTCCATCGCGTCTAGCTTCATTCTTTGCATCATTTGAAAAAACACCTGTTGTAATTATTATACCTTTATCAGCTCTTCCCATTATCGAACCTCTAAAATCTCTAACAACAGATGATGAAACAGTATCTTTATATCGTTTAGATTGGAAGTAAACATTGAAAGAAACTAAACCTCCAATTTTTAAAGTGCCTTTACCATCAATTCCACCATCGCCAGATTTTTTTGTTACCTCAACATTTTCAAAACCTGCTTCTTTTAATAATCTTTGAGAAAGTCTTTCAAAGGCAAAAGGATCCATATTTTTTAATACAGAGATTAATTTATCTTCCCAAGTTTCTTTAGTGTCATATACTTCATCTGATACATTATTAATAGGCAAAATATTATCATTTTTATCTATGTTGCAGTTTTTTACAAAACGTTTTACTTCATTTATGTCAACTTTATTTACGTTTTGAGCTTTAGGGGTTAAAAACCAAACGCTACGTTCTGAACGTTCAAGTAATCCATAGCGTTTTAAATAATTTCTTGCCCACGCTAGTCTATAAGATAATTTTGTAGTATTTCCTCTATGTATTTCATTAATATCATTATCAGATAAATTAAGAATTTTTATTACTTCATTTTCTATTTCATTATTTCTAGCAGAACCACCAAGATTTTTCATTGCTGTTAATAGTGGATTAAATAGCTTATCATATGTAGGAACACTCATAATATATCTCCTTAATAAAACTGATTATAAGAGGAGGATAAGGATTAAATTTCTATATTGCAACTAAAAACAATCTTTTATATCATAATTTTTGCTTTAATAATAGCAATTAATCATAGCAAGTATAAGAATGACTATCGATTAACAGATATTAATGTCATGAAATCGATATATTAGTGTCATTTATAAATTATTTCCTTGCGATTTTAAAAACTAAAACCTAAGTATATGGTATAATTAAAAGACTTTTATAAAAGGATATAGATAATAATGAATACATTAATTGAACAAATATTAAAAGAGGAATGGATTGAACATATTATTACCTTTCTATCTGTATTTTTAGGTGCATATTTTGCATATCACTTTTCTATTCATCAGGATAATCAAAAAGATAAAAAACAGCAAATAGAGAATTATAATATTTTATGGAATAAAATTGCTTTATCAATGAATAATTTGTTTACTTATAAAGAAGTATACTTAGATAGAATAAAACAAGCATTTGAAAAAAATGACTTTGATGAAGCTCTAAAAACATCTTATGTTCTTGATTGTGATTTTTCATTTGATGATCATCATTATTTCCTAAATTTATATAACAGATGTTTTCTAACTGAACTTAGTTTTTTATCTAAAATTAATAATTTAGCGATAGAAGAAATTAATAATTATTACAATGACGTGTTTATAGTTAGAAATAAATTAAATAATAAAGATACAAATTTTTTTAAGGAATATGAAATTTTAAAAAATAGTTTTATGATACTATACAACAATTTTGAACATTTGTGTGCTCGCACCTACTATATTAATAAAGAATTTGTAAAAGGATTTGATAAATACTTTAATTTATATAATTATGAAGGTTTATTAGAAAATTTTGAAATAGAAGCAAAAATAACAGAACGCATTAAAAATGAAGAATGCTTGAATTTTATAAAAGAAAGAGAAAATCAATTTGATGTATATTGGCAAATTGCTCCTAATATGTGGTGTAACATTTGTTTTAAGATAAGAAAAGTCAAACATTATGTTAAATATTTATGGACATATATACAGAAACCCAAAATATGTAAAAATTGTCGTTGTTGTAAAATTAAAGCCCAAAAAAGAAAATAACAAAATATAAACAGAATATGGAACTTAAAAATCCATCAAAATCATTAAATACCTAAAAAACAACAAAACTTATTCAAGCTAGTCCGTGTAAATGCCTGAAATGAGCTGTTTTTGAAACATCTCACACGGACCACCTTAAATGCTTGATTTATAAAGAAAAAAGGGCGATTTCTCGTCCTTTATACAATGTGGCTGGAGAGGACACGCAATCCTCGAACTAGCTAGATACATTCAAATAAAGTTGTTGAAAAAAGAATGTTGATAATAGTATTAAATAAAACAAAATAGTAAGATAAAAAAACTTATTAATGATATAAAAAACAATTATAATTGCCGAAAATTATGGCATAATTTGTATGATGCTGGAAACTTTATTATATGTATCCCAAAGGATCATAAATAATATAATTAAAAAGGAATATATGATGTGCAAATGTAAATTAAAGTGCAATACTTATGGTGGTATCCTAGGTTGGTTTTTGAGAAAAAACTTTTCTAAATATACCAGCTTTGCTTATTTACATCTTCAATTTTTTCTACGTAGAAAATTATATAAAAAATATATCAATAAATTTGATGCAAAGGTACATTTACCTTGTTTGATCTCTATAGAAACCATTAACAGATGTAATAGTACTTGTAGTTTTTGTCCTGCCAATATCCATAATGATAAACGCCGTTTTGCAAAAATGGATAAAGTGTTATTCAAAAAAATTATTGCGGAATTGAAAGCACTAAATTATTCGGGATACTTAAATCTGTATGTAAATAATGAGCCTTTTATGGATAGCAGAATTATAGATTGGTATCGTTATGCTAAAACACAATTGCCATTAGCAAAAATGTTGCTTTATACTAATGGAACCTTAATAACTAAAGAAAAATTTCTAAAAATAATTCCATATATAGATAAAATGGTCATCAATAATTATACGGAAAATTTATCTCTTCATAAGAATATTAAAGAAATAAAAAATTTTGTTAAGAAGCAAAAAGAATATTGGAATAAAGATATTACTATACAAATTAGATATATACATGAAATATTGACTAACAGATCCGGTGCTGCGCCAAATAAAAAAGAATTATTAGAAAATAATGAAATTTGTATTATGCCTTTTACAGATTTTACAATTTATCCTGATGGCACGGTTGGATTATGTTGTAGTGATGCTTTGGAAAAAACCAACTTAGGAAATGTTTCCAAAGAAGCAATTTATTCCATATGGACCGGCAAAACATATAGTGCCTTGAGAAGTAAAATTACTAAGGGGCGCAGTAACTATCCTTTTTGTAAGGGATGCGATTTTGTTGATGCAGGTATAAGAAATATGTTTATAAAAACTGTTTTAGACAATTCTTAGGAGAAATATAATGAAAAAAGACATATCTTTTATATTTCCTTGCTTAAACGAAGAAAAAACTATCAAGGACTGTATTATAGAATTACAACAAGTTATGAATAAAATGAATGTAAATTACGAAATTATTATTTCTGACAATGGCAGTACGGATAATTCGGTAAAAATAGCTAAATCACTTGGTGTAAAAGTTGTTCATACTCAAATAAAAGGTTATGGCAGCGCCTTAAAAAATGGTTTTGCTAATGCTCAAGGAGAATATATTGTTTTTGCTGATATCGACGGAAGCTATCCTTTAGAGTATTTGCCGACAATGTATGAAAAAGCAATTAAAGAAAATGCTGATATGGTTATTGCATCTAGAACTCTTGGTACAATTGAGAAAAATGCAATGCCTTTTTTACACAGGTACCTTGGAACTCCGGTCTTGACATTTTTAGTAAATTTTTTATTTAGAGGAAAATTTTCAGATATTAACTCCGGGTTTAGGCTAATGAAAAGAAATTCTTATCAAAAATTAAATGTGCGCTCCAATGGCATGGAATTTGCCAGCGAATTATTGATAAAAGCCTTAAAACAACATAATAAAATCATAGAAATTGCCGCAGGGCTACGAGTTGATAAGCGAGATACGACGCCTCACCTTAATACTTGGCGAGATGGAATGCGACACCTTCTATTTATTTTTTCGGAAGCACCAAAATTGTTTGAGATAATTGGCGGTTTAATATTTTTCTTATTTTCCGCCATATTTATTACTTCCCAAGTGTTGGGACCAATAAAAATCGGCAATGTCGGAATCCTGGATTATCATACTCAATTGATTAGTATTATTTTAGCCACACTCGGAATGCACATTTGGGTGTTTTCATCTATTTTGTATTTAGTTAAACCGGAGAATAAACCTTCTAACATCACAAAATATTTAATGGATATCGGAGAAAGCAGATTACTGGGAATTATATTGGTTATCTTAATGCTATTGTTGTATTGTATAATTTCAATATTTAGTATATGGAGTGAGATTGGATATGGGCAGCTTAATTTGTTAACATATATTTTGAAGTATATTTTTATTATATCTGTTTTAGGAACAGGTGTGTTAGGACTGCTAATGATACACATTATTAAAAAATCAAAATAAAAGAAACTTCTCTTGGTTTTGCGAGGATTTATCCGAAGCAAAGGTTAGTTGTTCGCGTAAGTAGGAAGATAAAATCTTCCGTAGCGACGCAAAAAGTCGCCATTTATGCGCGCGTTACACACAGCGCACCCTAACGGGTTATCATGTTTTTGCAAACAAAATTCGTTTGCTCAAATCCTGACGACTTTTGAACTCTGGCTGGAGACGACGTGCGGTTCTCGAACAGATATCTCATAAGTAAAATCATAAAGCTTTAAATATTCAATATATAATTTTTCTTGAAACAATTTAAGGATACTCTATAATATTCAGCTATAGATTTAAGAAGAAAATTATATAGAAATCTATAGGCACAATAAAGTTGAATATAATATGAAATTAAATAAAAAAAATTTAGAATACTGGTTTTCTATAGCATCAAATGCTTCGCAAGTTTTGTTGCTGGTCTTGGCTATCTTTGGATATTTTTATACAGTAGTACCTGTATATCAAAAAGAACTCTTGTCGGAAAAAATATCGCAACAAGAGTTGATTTTAAATAAACTGTATAAATCAAATGAAGAACAACAAAAAAATATTTTGATTAAAGAAAATGAGTTGGAAAAATTAAAAAATCAAATTAAAAAAGCTAATCAAGAAATAATAGAAAAAACAAAAAAACTAAATATTATAAATGGAAAAGTGAACTTAATATCAAAAAAGATGTACGCAGAAGTATTATATATAGCCCTGATAAATAGGAATAACTCTGTAGAAGAACAAAAAAGAGATTTTTTTTATGATTCAAAAACAGAATACATAGAAAAAAATCTTTCTGAATTTATTATAACAGCATATCAACTTTTAAAAAATATAGTAAATAATCCTTGGAATACCTATGGAGATGGATCACAAGCTTCTCCGCAAATAGTTAAATCCGTTATGAATGATTTATCAAAAAAAATAGAGAAAGAAAAAAACAAATTGAATACCTCTTTAGCTAATCAAAAAAATTTATTATATAAAATTGAAAGGAAAAAATTAAAAGAAAAAGAATTTGAGAAATTTAATAAAGAGTATTATTATCATAACTCTCTTTCTAAAAGGGAACAGTTATTATATATAATAAATTGTATTAATCTTGAAGAAACATCAAAAGCAGTGCAAGTAATTAAAGAATTAAGTGATTCATATGGCAATATAGAAAAATAAAACATATTATTTATTTGATAAAAAAAGTTTTATATTGATTTTCTTTTTTTATATAACTAAAATTAAGAATGGAAAGGTAAGGTTATGCAAGACAATATACTTGACAGAGAAATTCTTAGTTGTTTTAATTCAAAGATTGAAATTATTTCGGAGAAATTAAAAGCAGAAGTACTGCTGTATACTGGACCAATTATTTTTGATGCTGTTCCTATATTAAGAGATATTATAGAAAAATGTAAAAAGGAAAATAATAAACAGAAAAAATTAGCATTTATCCTGACAACATTAGGAGGAAGTGTAGAGGCTACAGCTAAAATAGTAAGTATAATTCGCCATCATTATTCAGATATTTCTTTTTTTGTTCCAGAAACAGCAATGTCAGCAGGAACTGTTCTTTGTTTATCTGGAGATAATATTTGTATGGATTATTATTCGTCACTTGGGCCCGTTGATCCACAAGTAATAAAAGGAACACAGTTTGTTCCTGCATTAGGGTACTTAGATCAATTTGAAACATTTATAGAAAAGTCAAAAAAAGGCATTATATCTCCTGTAGAATATGCAATGCTAAAAGATATGGATTTAGCAATGCTAAAATTATATGAACAAGCGAGAAATTTAACTATTCAATTAATAAAAGAATGGCTCGTAAGATATAAATTTAAAAGTTGGAAAATACATCAAACAACTCAAAAAGGAAAGCCGGTTACACTTGCTGAAAAACAGGAGAGAGCAGAAAGAATTGCACAACAATTAAATGATTATAAAATCTGGCTATCTCATGGAAGAAGAATTGACTTAGATACTTTAGTAAAAGAATTAAAATTAAAAATTGATAATTATACGAATAAAGAAGAATGGCTTCTGATTCGAGAATATAATACAGCAGTTTCAACATATGCTACAAGAATAGGAAAAAGTGTATTTATACAATCAAAAACAGGATGGGGAGCAATATAAGATGCAAAAAGACAAAATTTCTAAACAAATTTTGAATATAGAAAAGCAGTTTACACCTCAACAAAAAGAAATAATTGAAGAAGGTGAAGAATTTTATTCAAATATGAAGAAATATGGTTTAGTAGAAAAAGAAGAGTTTTCTGGGGATTTCCCTTATCTTGAAAAAAAAGATAATGTTGGAAATATTTCAGTGCCTTATTCATTTATGTATACAATATAATTGAAAATAGTTAGATTCTTTTTAGTCTTTTTGTGAAAATTTAATTTTTCAATGTCAATTAATTGTTAAATCTAAAACGTAACCTCGCTAAAATCTTCAATGTTATCAAGAGCAAGGTCTTTCCATTTCCTGTAATTGGTACAAGCAAGTAGTTTATCAAAAGGTGCTTTTACTTTATATTCAAGTACTTTACCATTAAGTTTGCAGTCAGATATTAAAATTTTAAGCAACTGATTTTTGCGAGTAGGTGAAGCTTTATCAAAAATTTCAGATATATTGCAACTCATAGACATAACTTTGCAGATGTTTTCTTTCATTGAGCTATCTATTGTTTTATATTTTTCTGCAGTTGCTTCTAATTCTTGACGCTGTTTCGCAATTTGCTCTTGTTTCGCTTCATATGTTGCTTGTGGAAGTTTTCCTTCTAAATAAAAATCAAGCAAAGCATCTTCTTTTGTTTTTTATTCAATATAGGCTTAAATTTGTCTGCTAATTGACTTTGTATTCAATAATCATTGGGTGTGGATTGTTGTATTCCAAGCCCTTAATAAAAGAAACTTCGCTATTATGAAGTATTATAATGATGTTTATTCAGTGGTTTAAGTTTAGAAAATAACAATTTTCCGAAAATTAGACATAAAAATATTTGATTTTTATAATAAAATGTGCTATATTTGCCTCACTAATAAAAATAATTATGTTGAACTATTTAAATATTATAAATTATGGAAGCGTTTATTCAAATTTTAAATGAGGCATTCCTCTCATTTGGATTAAGAGAGGTTATCTGTTTTTTAATGTTTACCATTTTTTGCAAATGGATTGGAATTAACCTTTGCCTAGCAAAATATTTGCCACCAGAATCAATAATGGGTTTCTATGATAGTTATTTTGGCAATTATTTCCACATCGGAATTGCATTATTTATTGGTGGACTTGCTTGTGCTTTTATCCTTGAAATTTGGTGCTACCCAGCAGTGGAAATAAAGATTTTCATAATTATATGGGCTTTAATCTGGTGTGGCATAGGATGGTTTAAATATTGCTTCATAGACTGGAATCTTTAAAAGACAAAGTTAAAAAAGTAAATAAACACTAAAAAATTATGAATTATGGAAATTCCAATTTTTTTTATTTTTGTTGGGATAGTATCGTTTTTTATTACTGGGCGCATTTTGGGCTATTTTGGCGCGAGTGCCTACCTTGATAAACTTAAACCATCTCTTTGGGATTGTATTAAAAGTTCCCTTTTAGGTGGATCGATTTTCGGTGGTATCTTCCTTTTCTTGGGAGGTATTGCGTTTTATCGAGGGTTTGAAAGCTCCAATTTAGTAATAAAAATAATTATGTTTATATTGGCTATATTACCATTTTTACTCGGATGGTTAAGAGGAATCTATAAAAATAAGTCCTTTTTCAAGGAGGAGAGATTGAAAAATATTTGGCCATAACATTTTTATACTATCACTTTCAAAAAAGATGACTTTACCCCCTCACAATTTTATTGTTGTGAGGGGTTTATTTTATTCTTTATACCACAAATTATCTTTATATCTATAATAAGTCGGTTTAGTAATTCTATATTTTTTTAAGAATTTCACATACACGAACTTTATTTTTTAGTGTTTATTATTGCAAAAAAATATTTTATTATCAAACCAACCTTTCACATAGCTATGTCAAAAGTCCAACCTATGCAAAATTAGCAGAGGTTCTTTTTTCTGCTCAAAAAAGGCTAAAATCTGCTAAGTTATTGAAAAATATAGAAACTCATTCAAATTAGTCCGTGTAAATGCCCGAAATGAGCTGTTTTTGAAACATCTTACACGGACCACATTAAATACTTGATTTATAAAGAAAAAAGGACGATTTCTCGTCCTCTGTTAAATGTGGCTGGGGTGGCTGGATTCGAACCAACGAATGACGATACCAAAAACCGTTGCCTTACCACTTGGCGACACCCCAACGAACAGGCATATATTTAGAATAAAAAAAATATAAATGCAAGTATTTTTTTATACTTTTTTTATTTACTATAATGAAGGCTCTTTAGAACTCTTTTTGAATAGTATAGCGACGACATTGTTACGGCTAGTATTAAGCAGTTTTTGAATGTATTTAAGTCTATTATTTAATGGTTTTGATAATTTTGCATAGTCTATATCAATTTTGCGAATACTTCGAGGAATGAATACAGTATTAGTTTGGGTTAGATCTGTATTACGAAAACTTATGCTGTGAAGATTTTGGCAGTTGCGCATATCTAAGCATTTTATATTTTTGAAATCGGTATTGTTTGCTTCCAACTGTTCTAAGGTTTGAGGAAATATAATTTTTTGTATGTCACGAAGTTGAACATTTGTTAAATTAAGTTTTTTAGCTTTTACTTTAGATAAATCTAGTGTAGTGATATCGCCAAAGTTAAACTGAGTTGCAACATCTATACACTCAACAGATGCTAAAAGGTTTATTTGATTAAACGTTTGAGCTGTGTAATTACCCTGTAGCCATACAATATCTGTATGTATTTGTTGTAATTTTATTTTATTAAGGTTATGAGCGGTTACAGGTAATATTTGAAAATATAATTCTTCATTTCCAATATTGTACAAGTCACGAAAAATATCGTTTTTATCTTTTACAATACCCATATTACGTTTAGCTACTTCGGGAATTTGGTCTGTTTGTAAAAGTTCTTCATCTGAGAACAAACCAAGTTTAGATTTAATAAATTGGCGTGTTATTTTGACTATAGCTAAATTGGCAATAGCATGATTAGACTTTCCAACAACTTCAAGTAATTGTCCTTCATTGAAGTATATTGTTACAAAAGGATAATTGGGACGCCCTCTTTTCATGTTGCGAATTGAGTAATATTCAGCAGTAGTATCTAGTTTTTCAACATAGCGTTCGCGGCGAATACAATGCCCCATATTATCGCTTTCAAAGTTTAATCCCTCTGGTCCAATAATACGCATTAGTTGCAACTTTTGATCAGGATATTTTTCTATTTGAATAACGTCTGTTCGTCCAGCAGTATAATCATCTAGATCTTGTCGTTTTTTATCATAATATTTATCAATGCAGCGATTTAACATATATATATTATCAACGTTGTTGTAAACGTCTAAAAAGTGATTAGCTTTTTTTATTTGATCGCCTTTATTTTCAAAGTAAAATGCAACGAAATCTTTAATATCGGTAGCAAGTTCGTGTAGATAACTTTGTTTCATTTTTTCAATATCAACAATTATATCTCCGCTAGTAGTTGTTTCAAAGTTGAGAGGATTGTTTTTGATAATTTCACCTGTAAGATATTTTTTTAGAAGAGCTGATGTGCAGGCATATTTTTTTGCTTCAGGACTTAATACAGCAAAACGTGAAATTATGAAATTATTTGATGAAGAAATCAAAGATTTTTTTTGACGTAGTATTGCTATTTTGTTGGTTAGAATTTTCTTTTTAGTAGGATTGGTTTCTTTTTTACATTGGTCAGCTAATTTTTTGAATGTTTGATTTAAGATTTGACGTTCTTTTTCGGCATTTCTCAATTCAGCTTCAAACTGTTCAAATTCTTCAACACAAGAATTTGTGAAAAGTTCTCGAATGTATTGATTATATAGCTTTTTATTGTAAATCATAGTATTTTACCTTTGCTAATTGGCTATTTATAGCAAAAAAATCATTTTGTCTATAGTTTTTTGACAAAATGATTGACAAAAGCAGAAAAATAAAAAGCTTTCTAATTTGTAAAAGGCTTTAAAAATTATGTTTTTTTCTTTTTATTTATTATATTTCTAGCCATTTTCATTAATTTAATTTTTAATTTACTGGGTTTTTTGACTTGTTTTTTCTTTTTGTCTTCTTTTACTTTTAGAATGTCTAAATCACGTTCTGTTGCCATTTTATCAAGTATAGTCTTTACAACATGATCTAATTGGCTGTTTTCTCTATAATCTGCAGGCAAAGCAAAATTTACTCTATTATCTGTTAGTAATTTGATAGCATTTTTACGGTGGTTACTTTTAGGACGATATACAGCAATTGCATTTCCTCCTTTTTCTTTGGTAATTTTCATTGAGGGAATATCGGTCATTCCATCTCCAAAGTATATCATACGTTTGTAGGGAATAATACGCTGTTCGTCTGGCATATATTCGTTTACAGCCCGATCTTCTGTTTTGCTTAATCCTTTATTTATTTTAGCAATATATTGGGTTTTGGTAGAATAGTTTACAACTCTTGCAGGCCAAATAGGGACACCATTTTCGTCATATACGTAAGAGCATCCAAAAACATCTTTGAAGTGATGACGAATAGTTGAACCATCTATCATTTCTTCCATACCAGATGATATAATATAGTGTTCAATTTGAAGTCCTAAATTTTTACCATATTCGTTAATACGCTCAAACCATCCTTCAACACCCTCAAAATAAGTAATGCTTTTGGCTGCGTTACATAAAAAGTCCTTGGTTAAATTGATACCTTTTTCTTTGGCAGTGTGTTGGATATAATACATCGTTCCAGTAATTTGGTCAGCACAATTATCTTTAGACCATTGGTTAGCTTTTTTCCAAAAATTTTCTGGTTTGTCGCCAAGTGCTGGAATCAATATGTAGTCTTGCATGTATGTAGTGCTTAGTGTTTCATCAAAGTCGTAAATAAGTGCTACTTTTGTAAGATTTTTTGCCATTTTTAAAGTATCTCCGCTTGCATTTTAGGAATTATCATTATAAAACAGTAGAAGTTAATTTTTAATTTATGGATAAAAGAGGGTTAAAATGGTTGCAACATCTATGGATCAATTAGTTTCTTTATGTAAACGTCGTGGTTTTATTTTTCAAAATGCAGATATTTATGGCGGTTTACAAGGGGTTTATGATTATGGTCCGTTAGGTGTTGAGTTGAAAAACAATTTGAAAGCTGCATGGTGGCGTTCTATGGTTTATGAACGTGATGATGTAGAGGGGTTGGATGCCGCTATTTTAACTAATCAAAAAGTATTGCACTATTCTGGTCATGAAGATACATTTTCTGACCCTATGGTTGATTGTAAAAAATGTAAAGGTCGTTTTAGAGCAGATCATTTGAAGGATAATAAATGTCCTAATTGTGGTTCAACAGATTTAACAGAACCTAGACCTTTTAATTTGATGTTTAAGACAGCTATAGGTCCTGTTGATGACGGTTCTTCTTTTGGTTATTTGCGTCCAGAAACGGCTCAGGCTATTTTTACTCAATTTAAAAATGTGGTGGATTCAACCTCTCGTAAACTTCCTTTTGGGATAGCACAAATAGGTAAATCGTTTAGAAATGAAATTACTCCGCGTAATTTTATCTTTAGAGTGAGGGAATTTGAGCAGGCTGAGTTAGAATATTTTGTTAATCCAGGTGAAGATGAGAAATGGCTTGAAGAGTGGAAAGAAGCTCGTGTTAAATGGTGGGAAGAACAAGGTTTAAAAAGAGAAAATATCAATATTTATACTACCCCAAAAGAAGATTTAGCACATTATGCTAAGGCTTGCTATGATATTGAATATCAGTTTCCTCATGGTATGGAGGAATTGGAAGGGATTGCTAATCGTACAGATTATGACTTGGGTAATCATACTAAAGCACAAGAAGAAATGAATTTGACTTCACATTGTCATGAAAATAGAGAATCTACACAAAAGCTTTGTATTATGGATGATAATAATAAATGGGTTGTTCCTTTTGTGATTGAACCATCTATGGGTGTTGATAGGGGGGTATTAGCTGTTATGACAGAGGCTTATACTGAAGAAGATTTGGGTAATGGCAATATACGTACGGTATTAAAATTAAAAAAACATCTTGCTCCAATTAAGGTAGCTGTAATTCCTTTGAAGAAAAATAATGAGCAAATTATGGCAAAATGTTATGAATTGAAGAAAAATTTGTTGAAGCTTGGTATTGGTCGTGTAGCTTTGGAAAATACTGGTAATATCGGAAAAGCATATCGCCGTCACGACGAAATCGGTACTCCTCTTTGTTTGACTGTTGATTTTGAAACGATTGAACAACAGCCAGAAACTGTTACAATTAGGGATAGGGACACAATGGAACAAATCAGAGTTAGTACGGCTGATTTAAGAGAGTATCTTTTGAATTATTTTAGAGAGTAAATTTAAGCTCAGCTTTTTTATTGATATTAAGTGTAAGACTTTTTATATAAAAGATTCTTGGTCTATCAGAGTATAAATGTAGAAATAAGAGTTTAAATGGATGTAAATTGGTTTTATTAAGTAGCTTTAATTGATATCAATTTTTAGTGAGTAATAGTTAATATTGCGTTATATTATCCTTTTTATGAATAAGAAAATTAACTTATTATTTAACTAATGTTATGTTTGAGTGATGTTTTTTTTGATGAAAACATTTTTGGTTTGTATTTATTTATGACAAATTGTTAGCAAGGATAAGTGGTAAAATAGTATTTTATTTCTTTGAAATAGGGAATACCTCTACACCACTTGCATAATTACCAGTTTGTGTTTCTTGTGAAATGGCTCCATAAGTACCTGTTATATAAGTTGGTTGTGGTGCTTTTTTAGGAGCTTTTAAAGCTGGAGATAGTGGATAAGCATTTTTAGGAAGGCGCAAAATCATATAGCCATTTCCACCACCATAAGCGGGACCTGAAAAACCAATTGAGTAATAGCCTCCAATATAACCATAATCAAGGTCAATGTAGTCTATAGCAAAAACAGTTTTTATGTTGGTCATACCGATAGTTGTCATTTTGCAGTTATACCCTGCATCTTCTAAAATTATATGATTTATATTGCGAGCAAAGATTAAAGATTGAGCAGGAGTGCATTCAGCAGTCTGTCCGCCATAAGTTAAGTTATAGTTTAGAATCACATTAATAGAATCACCTTGTTTTCCGACAATTACATCAGTAATTTTGGCGTGATCGATATAAGCATTAGTAGGGACAACACCAACCTTGATAGGTAAGGTTGCTTGATTTTCGAGGCAGACATGAGACTGAGGGTCTGCTTGGCAAATCAAGATCTTTTGATAGTTGTTGTTGTCAAATAGTTGGAGTAATGAGTTATATATGTATTCGCGCGACATCGAAAGATGTGCTGGGGCGCATTGATGCGAACGACAAACAACTATAGATGATGGTTGTTTTAATAGAGGTACATTACTTTCATAATATTGGTAACCTTGTTCTTTAATCTCTGGTTTGTTCCAATTGCCTGTAAACATATCTTGAGGAGTATAATTACGAAGAAATTCACATCCACAAAGGCTAAAGACGATAATAGAGAATAAAGATGTTAAAAGAAGTTTGCGTAGCATATTAGTATCCTAAATTAAAACAAATATAGCTTATACTAAGATAGAAGCTCTTAAATACAAAGAGTTTTTTTATGGTTATTCTATGGATTTTTTTGCTTGTTATTTAATGTAATATGGGGCAAATTGTAAAAGTTATGAGAGAAAGTTTAAAAAATATTTTGCAGTTGTTTGTTTTAATGGTGTTTTTGTTTGTGGTGAGACAAACAAAATGCGCTGAGCAGTACGAAGCTGTTGATGGAGACAGTTTGGAAAAAGGATATATTAGAATCCGTTTGCAAGATATAGATGCTCCAGAATTGTTTCAATATTGTTTTGATAAGAATGAGCAAAAATATTACTGTGGTAAAAAAGCCCATGAATTTTTGCAAAGACTTATAGTTGGTAATATCGATTGTGAAAGCTATGGAAAAGATCGATATGGGCGTCAGTTGATGGAATGTTTTGATAAAGATGGACGGAGCATTAATCAGCAGATGGTGTTAAATGGTTGGGCGTTATCTTATAGTGATAAATATAGTGAAGATGAGATAATAGCAAAGAAAATGAAAAAGGGTATTTGGCAGGGAAGATTTATGCGTCCAGAATTATTTAGAGCTTTGCAGAAAAAGAAAGAAAACAGTAATAAAATAAAAAAAAGATAGAGATTCTTGTTGACAGCGCAAAAAACTTATGTATATTGCAAAGCAACGTTTTATGTTTTTAAATATAAAGGTGAAAAGAATGTATGCAGTAATTAAAACTGGCGGAAAGCAGTACCGCGTTACATCTGGCGATGTAATTAAAATTGAAAAAATTGCCGGAGAAGAAGGTAAGGAAGTTGTTTTTAACGAAGTTTTGGCTTTGGGAGATACAATTGGTACCCCCCTCGTTGCAGGAGCTTCTGTAAAAGCTTTGGTTGTTAAACAGGCTAGAGATGCTAAAGTTATTGTTTTTAAGAAGAAAAGAAGACAAAACTATCGTCGTAAAAATGGCCACAGACAAGACATTACATTAGTAAAAATTACTGATGTTGTTGGTAAGTAATAAGGAGAATTAACAATGGCTCATAAGAAATCAGGTGGTAGTTCTAATAATGGACGCGACTCTATCGGACGTCGTTTAGGTTTGAAGAAATCTGGCGGTCAGGCTGTTATCCCTGGGAATATTATTGTTCGCCAACGTGGTACACAATATCACCCAGGAGCTAATGTTGGTATGGGTAAGGATCACACGATCTTTGCTACTAGTGAAGGTAAAGTTGTTTTCTCTAAGAAAGCTGGTAACAGAACAGTTGTTTCGGTTGTTGCTGAATAAGCTTTTATTGGGATTACACGTAAATTGTAGGGGGATGTGTGTATGCGTCCCCTTTCTTTGATTAAAATAAGGTGTTTTTCATATAGTAAAAAGGTGTGAAAAATGAAGTTTTTGGATCAGGCAAAGATTTTTATTCAATCAGGTGATGGGGGCGCTGGTTGTGTGTCTTTTCGCCGAGAGAAGTATATTGAATTTGGAGGTCCAAATGGTGGTGACGGAGGAAAAGGGGGCAGTGTTTGGATTGAGGCTGTGCCAAATTTGAATACGTTAATAGACTTTCGTTATCATCAGCATTTTAAAGCACAAAAAGGACGTAATGGCATGGGATCTGATAAGGCAGGTCCTAAAGGTGAAGATATTGTAATAAAAGTTCCTGTTGGAACAGAAATTTTGGCAGATGATCAGGAAACGTTGATTGTTGATATGATAGAGCCAGGGCAAAGGTTCTTAATTGCTAAAGGCGGTGATGGAGGACGCGGTAATGCTCAATTTAAATCATCGACTAATCAAGCGCCACGCTATGCAGAGCCTGGTTGGCCAGGACAAGAAATGTGGGTTTGGTTGAGGCTTAAAGTTATAGCAGATGTTGGTCTTTTGGGGATGCCAAATGCTGGTAAATCGACATTTTTATCTGTAGTTACTAAGGCAAGACCTAAAATTGCTGATTATCCTTTTACCACAATTCATCCTAATTTGGGTGTTGCATGGGTAGATAATTATGAAATGGTGATTGCGGATATTCCTGGGCTTATTGAAGGAGCTAGCGAGGGTGTTGGCTTGGGTGATAGGTTTTTGAAGCATATAGAAAGGTGTTATGCTTTGCTACATTTGATTGATGCAACAAGTGATGATGTTGTTAAGAATTATAAAAATATTCGTAAAGAATTAGAACTATATGATAGCAAATTGGCTGTTAAGCCAGAGGTAGTTGCTCTTAATAAGGTAGATGCCTTGGATGATGAAGAAATATTAAAAAAGCAAAAGTCTTTAGAGAAGGCTATTGGGAAGAAGGTTTTTGTTATATCGGCAATTGCTAAAAAAGGGGTTTTTGATTGTCTTTTAGATGTTAATAAGTATATTACTCGTGATAGAAGGCACAAAGATGAAGAAGATAGTAAAAAAGTGGAAGAGGTTGAGTGTAAACCTTGGTCTCCATTGTAAAAAAATGAGGAGTTGAAAGTTGGTTGAAAAAATGAAGAAAAAAACTGATAAAAATGTGATTGAGGATATTTTGGATATAGTAAAAAACTCTCTTGATGATGGGAAAGCAGAGAATATTGAAGTTATTAGTTTAGAGGGTAAGTCGTCAATTGCTAATTATATGATTGTGGCTAGTGGGACATCGAATCGACACGTTGCATCGTTAGCTGAAAATTTACAATTTAAACTGAAGGAAAATGGATATCAGTCAGTTGCTGAAGGAATGGAAAAAGCTGATTGGGTATTGATTGACGCCTATGATGTTATTGTTCATATCTTTCGTCCAGAGGTTAGAGAATTTTATAGTTTAGAAAAAATGTGGTCTGCAGTAAGACCTCGTTAATATATTTATTTGGTGCATAGTATAATAAAAAGCTGTCTTTATAAAAAGACAGCTTTTAGGTTGACTACAGAATAATTTTGTCAAATTTGATAGGTAATTTTTTTTGTGCCCATACTTTTAATTACGATGATAAGGGTGACCTGATATGATGGTTTGAATCCTATAAATTTGTTCGCTTAAAACTGCCCGCATAAGCATATGTGGTAAGGTTAGTCTGCCAAACGAGAGGATTAGATCAGCTTTGTCACGAGTGGTTGATAAATGACCATCAGCACCACCTATTAGAAAACATATTTCAGATGTACCATTTATTTGCCAATTTGAAATTTTTTTAGCTAATTCAGTTGATTTTAAATTTTCTCCACGCTCATCTAGGACTATAATTTTAGCACCACTAGGAATTGATGAAGTAAGAAATTCCGCTTCATCTTTTTGATTGGAATTATCTTTTTCTTTGATTGATATTTGCCAATTAGAGCGTTTGATATATTCTTCTATTATTGCAGCTTCAGGAGAGTTTTTTTTGCATTTGCCGATGGCTATTATAGTTATTTTCATTGATATACAACCTGATTGAAAACGTTTTGTAAGAAAAATAGGGAAATGTAGCAAATTAGAGCAGAAATTACAGGAGCTAGAACCCAACTTATAGCTATTTTTCCTAAAATTCCCCAATTTAGGTGGTGTGTTCCTTTGGCAAGACCTATTCCTATTACTGCTCCAACAACGGCTTGAGTACTTGATACGGGAACAAGAGGAATTGTTGGTAGATTGTGGTTTTGTAAAAAGTTGTATAAATCTTGTGATGAAAATAAGAATAAAACTAATCCTTGTGATATTACTACAACAAAAGCCATCATTGGAGACATTCTCATTATGTTATTGCCTATGGTGTGAATAACCTTTTGGGAGTAAGTGAAAATACCAACAGATATTGCTATAGCTCCTAGTAAAAATAAGACTTGAGCTTTGTTTAATGAAAAACCAAAAGGAAGGTCTAGGTGATGAAGTGGACTGGATGGAACAAAAACGCCCATAACATTGGCTATGTTGTTGGCACCTAGAGCATAAGCACTGAATGCCCCAGCAAGAATTAGTCCGATACGAGTGTAGTGATCGCGGCGGATAAGATGCATGCAAGATCTGCGACAATATATTTGAATTAAAGAGTATAAAATAACAGATATTATACCAGCAAGTATAGGGCAGATAACCCATGTTCCAACTATTTGGGCTAGTGTGCTGACATCGGTAGAATAGCCAGCATAAAAGTTCCAACCAATAATAGCTCCAACGATAGCTTGAGAAGTAGAGACTGGCATTGATAATTTGACAGACCAGTATATGGCAATGGCTGCAGAAAGTGCTGCCATAAAAGCTCCTGCTAATGTATTAATACTTCCCAGTTTTCCTAAGGTTGTAGCGCCTCCTGCTCCAGCATAGACAGCACCAATTATGATAAATATGGAGCTGATAATTGCAGCGCTTTTAAAACGAATCATTTTGGTTGCAATGGCTGTGCCAAAAATGTTAGAAGCATCACTTGCTCCAAGAGACCAACCTAAAAATAAGCCAGAACTTATAAAAAAAAGAAATAAAAAATCCATTAAATGTCTCGTTTAATTGCAAAAATTAAAAGTTGATCAATAAAATCTTCTGCTTCGTCAGCTATATTGGCGATACCGTCAACAAATTGGCGTAATTGTAATTTTTCTGCCAAAGAGCGTGAGGATGCAAAAATATCTTCAAGCATTTTGCGACAGCAAATATCTGATTCATGTTCGATAAAATATACTTTTTGGGAGTAGTCACGCAATGTTGTGAGATCTCGGAAAAAGGCGCGAGATGCTTTGCACATGTTTTCAGCGCAATCAGAGCTTAGCTTACTTAATTCTTTGAAATTTGATTTATATTCTTCAGGAATTTCGGGGCATTCTGCGTAAAACATATAAGTGATTTCTTCAAATTTGTTTATGACTTTATCCAGATTTTCAACTAATTTAAGAACATCTGCTCGTAAATCGGGAAGTAGATTGTGAGAGTATAAACTGTTTTCAATGTTACGTCTCAGTTTATCAGCTTCGTGTTCAATTCTCTTTATTTGTTTGGAATATTTTTTGAAGTTATCACTATGTTGTTCATTAAGGTATGTTTTGACAGCTTTGCTGAAAGTCATTGAGGCATCAATAAGTTTGTCATGGAAAGTATCAATTTCATGTTCTAATGCTTTGGTTTTGGACAGCAAAGAAAAGTGGATTTGAAACATTTTATTTATCCCATATTGTTTTTTTATTTATTATAATTATTTATGAACCATATTTTTTATATTATCAATAAGATTTATTTTTGTCTTGTAAATAATATTTAGATTGTTTAATATACACTTGGTTTTTGAAAAAATTATAATATTTTGAAGGAAATTAAAATGAAAAAAATTAATGCTGTTTATGTGTCTTTAGTTGCTTTGGTTGTTGCAGTTGCAGCGCTAGTTATGTGCATTATTTGTTGTACATGCAAACAAAGTGGTAATGTTGAAGAGGTTCTCAAAGCTAAGCCTGAGTTGATTATCGAAGCAATGCAAGCTTATGATATAAAACAAAGAGAAGAAGCTATGAAGAAGGTTGAAGAAAATCTTAAAGCTAATGCTGAAGAATTGAACAATCGTGCTGGTGATGGTATTATTGCTAACCCAGAAGGTAAGTTGGTTTTGGTTGAATTTTTTGATTTTTCTTGTGGATATTGTCACAAAATTTATCCAGCTTTGAAAGAAATCGCCGCAAAGAATCCAGATGTTAAAATTGTAGCAAAACCAATGGCATTTTTGTCTCCAGTTTCTAAATATGCTGCTCAAGCTGCTTTGGCTGCTGGTGAACAAGGTAAATTTGCAGAGGTTTACACAGCTTTATTTGAAACAGAAGGTAGATTGACAGAAGCTAAGGTTGATGAAGCTCTTGCTAATGTTGGTCTTGATGTCGCAAAGGCTAAGGAGGATATGAAATCTGCAAAAGTTCAAGAAACAATGAATGCTGTTTCTGAATTAGCTGGTAAGATCCAAGTTGGTGGTGTTCCAACGTTGGTTTTCAACAACAAAATTTTGCAAACTCTTGATGCTTCAGTTATCCAAGAAGCTATTGATGCTGCTAAATAATTTTTGTTGAAAAGTTTTTGTAAAAAAAGCTGTTTCGAAAGGAGCAGCTTTTTTTGGTAGTAATATTTTACAAACTCTTGTGTTTTGAAAATAAAAAAACTATATATGAAAAGGTAAGTTTTTTTGTTTAAGGATTATGATATGGGTATGGGAAAGAGTTTTTTTGTTTGGCTTGGTATATTTGTTGTCTTGTCATTGATTATGAGCTTTATTGCTGGTGATCCTGCTAAAGTGGGAGCAGAGCAGTTGGCATTTTCTGAATTTATGGACAGAGTAGAAAATAAGCAGATATCAGAGGTTACTATTACAGGAGCTAGCATTAGTGGTACAGCTACAAATGGTGCAAGATTTTACACCTATGCGCCGTATGATCCTTCAATGGTTGAAAATTTACGCAAGAATGATGTTAAGGTTACCGCTGCACCAGAGGATACTACAGGTGATAATTTGTGGGGTATGTTTATTTCATGGTTTCCTATGTTGTTGCTTATTGGAGTTTGGGTGTTTTTTATGCGCCAAGCAAATGCGGGTAATAATAAAGCAATGAGTTTTGGTAAATCTCGTGCAAGGTTAATTGAGAATACTAAAAAAGTTACTTTTGCTGATGTTG
Organism: Alphaproteobacteria bacterium; assembly: GCA_045537965.1. Taxonomy (GTDB): domain Bacteria; phylum Pseudomonadota; class Alphaproteobacteria; order RF32; family CAG-239; genus CAZU01. Next base: position 21,621 of record JAZSQL010000017.1, on the reverse strand, counting down.
CTGGAGCAGATGAGGCTAAGCAAGAATTGGAAGAGGTTATTGACTTTTTGAAAGATCCAGCAAAATTTCAACGTTTAGGCGGTAAAATTCCGAAAGGTGTTTTGATGGTTGGACCTCCAGGAACTGGTAAAACATTGTTGGCAAAAGCTGTTGCTGGAGAAGCTGATGTGCCGTTCTTTTCAATCTCTGGTTCTGATTTTGTAGAGATGTTTGTTGGTGTGGGTGCAAGCCGTGTCAGAGATATGTTTGCACAAGCCAAGAAAAATGCTCCATGTTTATTGTTTATTGATGAGATTGTTGCAGTAGGGCGTCATCGTGGTGCTGGTCTTGGTGGTGGTAATGATGAAAGGGAGCAAACATTAAACCAACTTTTGGTAGAAATGGATGGTTTTGAAGAAAAAGAAAATGTTATTTTGATTGCAGCAACGAACCGTCCTGATGTTTTGGATCCAGCTTTGTTGCGACCAGGGCGTTTTGATAGACAGGTTACGGTTACGAATCCAGACAAAAAAGGGCGTGAGGATATATTAAAAGTTCATGTTAAAAAAGTTCCGTTAGCTAAAGATGTTAATTTATCAGTAATAGCTCGTGGTACTCCAGGGTTTTCGGGAGCTGACTTAGCTAATTTGGTAAATGAGGCTGCGTTGCTTGCCGCTCGTAAAAATAAGACCAAAGTTACATCAAAAGATTTTGATGAGGCTAAAGATAAAGTTCTTATGGGAGCAGAACGTAGATCTATGGCAATGGATGAAAATGAAAAGAAATTGACAGCTTATCATGAAGCGGGCCATGCAATTTGTTCGTTGTTTGTGGAAGAGACAGATCCTATTCATAAAGCAACAATTATTCCTCGTGGACGTGCTTTGGGTATGGTACAGCAGTTGCCAGAAAAAGATCAATATTCTTACTCAAAAACGAAGATGCTTTCTCGTCTTATTATCATGATGGGAGGGCGTGTTGCTGAGGAATTGAAGTTCGGTCCGAAAAAAATAACTTCTGGTGCTTCTTCGGATATTGCAGCTGCTACAAACTTGGCTCGTTCAATGGTTACCGAATGGGGTATGAGTGAAAAATTAGGTCCTGTTTTGTATGCCGAAAATACTGGTGAAGTATTTTTAGGCAAATCAGTAACTCAAAGTAAAAATATGAGTGAAGAAACAGCTAAATTGGTTGATGCTGAAATTAAATCTTTGGTTGTTGGCGGTTATGAGGGAGCAAAGAAGCTTTTGTTAGAACACCAAGCTGATTGGGAGAAATTATCTGAAGCACTTATAGAATATGAAACTTTGACAGGAGAAGAAATTAAAGATTTGTTAGCAGGAAAAATTGTTAGTAAAAGTACAGATGCTCCAGTTGCAGAAGAGAAAAAGACTAAGGCGTCAATACCTGAGTTGTAGATTTTTATTGTAATATTTTTTGAAGATTGATGTAAATGAAAAGGGACGATTATGAACAAAGGAAGGAAGGCCTCTTCTTGCTAGTGGTAAATTAAGATGTAATTTTTTTGTTGAAAATATATTAAAAACAGGGTGGCTTGGTAACTCGTTACAAATATTGTTATTTTGTTCGATTGCAATTTGTGTTTGTATTGTGAACAAATTTGACTTTAGATGGGATTTTACTAATTATCATTATTACAATCCATTTGCTTTTTTTCATAATCGTCTTAATTTTGATATTGTGCCGGCTTCGGTAAATACATTTTTTAATCCGCTGATTGATATTCCTTTATATTTGATGATTAAAAATTTTAATAATGATTTGAACCTTATTTTTGCTGTGCAAGGGATATGGTTCGGTTTGTTGTTGTATGTCTTTTACAAATTTGTTCGGTTATTTTTTGATCAAAAAAGTGCAATAGATGTTTTGAAGTCTGTTTTGACTGTGGTTATTGCAGCAACGGGGCAAGCAACATATTTTCAAGCTGGTTCGTCTACTAATGAAATTCAAATGGCGTTAATTGCTTTTGTTGCTTTATATATTTTGTTTAATATGATAAAAAATATACATTTGCAAAAAGGTTATAAATTTTTTGTAGCAGGTTCGATTTTAGGATGTGGTTTGGGGTTAAAATCAACAATAATTTATATTTGTATTTCTAGTGGAATTAGTTTGATTTTGTGTAACAAATTTTTAGCGAAACCAGTTAAGTATGTATTCTTATTTGCTTTTGGAGGATTGTTCGGGTATTTGTTGGTTAATGGGTGGTGGATGTATAAAATGTGGGTTTTATATGACAATCCATTTTTTCCATTTTTGAATGGTATTTTTAAATCTCCATATTTTGATGATTTTAATTATACTGATCGAAGATTTATACGCGATTGGTTGCAACTGTTTATTTATCCTTATGTGTGGTTGGGTGGAAAATATCGTGCTGCTGAAATAGTTTTTTGGGATTTTAGAGGAAGTATATTTTATACATTAGCTTTGGGGTTTATTTTGTATATGTCGGTAAAACCTCATAGATGGATAGCTTTGGCAGCTAAAAGATTTTGGTGTTTTTATGCTGTACTTTTGTTTTTATCGTATGTGTGTTGGATGTTGATATTTTCTATTCACAGATATTTTGTGGTGGTGGAAATGTTATCAGCATTGTTTTTTGTTAAAATAGCATTTTCTTACAAAACAGGTTCACTTGTTAGATTAGTTGCATATTATTCTTTAGTGATGATTGTTTGTGGAATTTTGATTTTGAATATAAAGGAAAGCTATGGTTGGTCATCTTTACGAAACGAAAAAAAGTTTGCTTGGGTAGAAAATATTAAGTTGCCATCAAATAGTTTGGTAAAATTGTATAATTTTCCTACTGCTGGGGTTATTGTGGAATTAGCTAAAAATAATAATGATTTTAGAGCTTTGGGTTATAAACATTTGAATGCTGAATATATGAAAGGATCTGATTTTGTTGAAAGAGGAAATTTTAGAAAGATCAGAGATGAAATTGAGCAAAATCACAAAGGTGAAGTAGTAGTAATATATAGGGATTTATCATTTTTAAGTTCTTTTTATGAAGATTTTTATACAGCTTTAGTTGGAGAATTAAAAGGTAAATATTGTCGAAAGTTAAAAAATAATTTGGATACAAATCTTTGTATTTGTGTTTCTGAAGAAAAGAAAAATGAAGTATTAGGAAAAGGAAATGGTGATGAGCAAGGTTGCAATATTGATACCATGTTATAATGGAGAGCTTACAATAGCTAGGGTTTTAATGATTGTAAAAAATATCTTCCTAAAGCCGATATTTTTGTATGCGATAATAATTCTACAGATAAAACAGTTGATAAGGCAAAAAAGTCTGGTGCAAAAATTATGTATGAAAACAGGCAGGGTAAAGGTAATGTTGTCAGAAAGATGTTTGCTGATATTGATGCGGATGTTTATGTGATGATAGATGGTGATGCTACTTATGATGTAAAAATAGTACTCGGTTTAATAAAAACTTTGCAAGATGAAAAATTGGCTAAGAAGCCTGAAGTCGTGGCGCTAAATAAAATAGACGCTTTAGATGATAAAGAGGTAGCAAAAAAACAAAAAGCTTTGGAAAAAGCAATCGGAAAAAAAGTGTTTGCTATCTCGGCAATTGCTAAAAAGGGTGTGTTTGATTGTTTGTTAGAGGTCAATAAATACATTACTCGTGACAGAAAACGCAGAGATGAAGATGTGGTGGAAGAGCAAATTGTTGTTGCCGACAAACCATGGTCGCCATTGTAAAAAAAAGGAGAAGATTAAAGTGGCTGGAAAAGTAAAAGCAAAAAAGAATGTAGATCCGGTAGAAAAAATATTGGAAATTGTCAAAACATCATTGGATGACGGCAAGGCCGAAGATGTTATTGTTATTGATTTGGAGGGGAAATCTTCTATCGCCTCATATATGGTGGTGGCCAGCGGAAACTCGAATCGTCATGTTGCTTCTTTGGCAGAAAATTTGCAAATGAAACTAAAAGAAAACGGTTGTTCTTCCATATCTGAAGGTTTGGAAAAGGCTGATTGGGTGTTGGTTGATGCTTATGATGTTATAATCCATATTTTCCGTCCGGAAGTGAGAGATTTTTATTCGTTAGAGAAGATGTGGTCGGCTGTTAAACCAAGGTAAATGTTTGCCCGTTGATATCTATTAAAATTTTCGGTGCAATATTGAAGAAATTTAAATATGCGTTTAATGTGCATAATATAATACATTGTTTACAAATGATAATCCTCTTTATACAATTATGGCATTATAATAGAATGAGGATTATGTATGAAAAAAATAGCGGTAATTATAGGCGCCGGACCGGCGGGTTTAACAGCTGCATATGAATTTCTTGAAAGAACAGATATACATCCTATTGTTCTGGAAAAAAATGATTTTGTCGGCGGTATATCGGCTACACACAATTATAAAAATAATAGAATAGATTTGGGTGGCCATCGTTTCTTTACCAAATCAGACAGGGTAATGAAATGGTGGCTTAATTTTTTGCCTTTACAGACTGCGCCAAGTAAGGACGATATTTTATTGTCTGATGAAAATAATAATGCGCATAATACGGCTATGTACGATCCTGAAAAAAATGATAATGTAATGTTACAAAGACGCCGAATTTCAAGGATATATTATAATAAAAAGTTTTTTGACTATCCCGTGTCGCTGTCGCTGAATACAGTATTAGGACTTGGCATTTGGCGGATGATATTGATTGTATTGTCTTATTTTAAGGCTCTGGTATTTAAGAGAAATGAAAAAAGTTTGGAGGATTTTTTTGTAAATCGCTTCGGTTATAAATTATATGAAACTTTTTTTAAGGACTATACCGAAAAATTGTGGGGAATAAAATGTGCGGATATTTCTGCCGAATGGGGCGCTCAAAGGGTTAAGGGAATATCTATATTGGCGATTGTTAAAGATATTTTTCAAAAAATATTTAAGATTAAAAAAGGTAAAAATATCGAGACATCTTTAATTGACGGTTTTTATTATCCTAAATTCGGTCCTGGGCATTTGTGGCAAACAGTGGCAGACAAGATAAAAGAAAAAGGCGGAGACATTTTATTTAATATAAAAATAACCGATGTAGTTTGTGAGGGCAATCTGGTAAAAAAGATTTGTTGGGAAAATGATAACGGAGAAAAGAAATTGAACCTGATTATGTATTATCGTCAATGCCCGTAAAATATTTGATAAAACTGATGGGAAATAGAGTTAATAATGAGGTTAAAAATATAGCGGATGGTTTGGCTTATCGTGATTTTAGAACAGTCGGTGTTTTGGTAAACAAATTAAAGCTAAAAAATAAGACTAAGTATAATACTGTTAACGGAATAGTGCCGGATACTTGGATTTATGTGCAAGAAAAGAATGTAAAAATGGGACGCATTCAAGTTTTTAATAACTGGTCTCCGTATATGGTTAATGACTTTGAAAATACGGTATGGCTCGGATTGGAGTATTTTTGTTCGCAAGGTGATGAAATTTGGGATGCCAAGGATAAGGATTTTATTGATTTTGCTGTTGGCGAATTGGTAAAAATGGGTGTGGTTGACATTGAAGATGTTTTAGATACTTGTTCCTATAAAGTTGAAAAAGCATATCCGGCTTATTTCGGAAGCTATGATAAATTTGAAAAAATTCGTGAGTTTGTTGACGGTTTTGATAATTTGTTTTTAATCGGACGCAACGGAATGCATAAATATAATAATATGGATCATTCGGTTTTGACAGCAATGACAGCGGTTGACAATATTGTTCATGTAAAAAACAGCAAAGATAATATATGGTTGGTTAATACTGAAAAAGAGTATCATGAGGAAAAGAAATAATGATAGTTTCAAAGGTTGTAAGGTGTTTTGATGATTATAAAAAAGAGTTAGTGTATTTATCCGTTTTGTCGTTTTTATTTGTATGTATTGTAAGGTATTTTTCGGCTGCCGGAGAATGTTTGTATGACACGGTTGAACATATTTATGCATCTTGGTTAATATCTGAGGGTAAACTGCCATATAAGGATTTTTTTGAGCATCATAATCCGTTGTTTTGGTATTTGTTTTCACCTGTCGCAAAGTTTTTTTACAGAAATATTAATGTTTTGTATATGGCCCGTGCTATAGCATTGATAGGGCATTTTGTATGTATGTTTATAGTGTATAAGCTTGCGTTGTTGGTTTACGATAAAAGATCTGCCGTTTTTTCTCTGTTGTGTTTGTTCGCACTGCCAATGTGGAAAGATATTTTGACTTTTCGTCCGGATATTTTTATGTGTCTGTTCTATATTATGGCAATTTATTGGAATATTAAATATTTAAAAAAACAAAGGTTAGCCTATTTAGTGTTGGCTTATTGCAGTCTAGTAGTGAGTTTTGCTTTTTTGCAAAAAATAGCATTTTTGGGTGTCGGTTTTGTTCTTGGTAATATTTATTTTGTAATTAAGAAAAAAGTACAAATGAAAGATTTTTTTATTGCCGGTTTTAGTGCTTTGGCTTTGTTGCTTTTGATGGTAGCTTTTTTGTGGTATAAAGGTATATTAGCTGATTGGTGGTATTGCAATTTTGAATTTAATATGTTGATGAAATCGTACTATGGTAATTATACATCGGGAGTTCCTTATTTTTTGAAACCAATTACTCTTTTGGTGGGAGTAGGAGTTATAAGATATTTTAAGTACGATGATGATATATTATTGGTGATGATTTCATGGGTGTTCGCGGCAATCTCATTGATAATGTTCTTTCCTCATGTGCAATATATATACATGTATATGTATTTAGCGGTAATAATTTTGGGTAGAAAATGCGCTAATACTGAAAAAAATGCTCTTCTGTATATCACTATGACTTTTTTTATTTTTTTGAATTTGCTTAGTATTTATCCAAAAGAATATCAGAAAAATAGTGCTGCCAAATATGTTAATACAATCAGATATGTTTTGGACAATGGGAGTTCTGAAGATGAGGTTGTAATGTTAAATAACTTGAATTTCAATTTATATCAACCCTTGGTGGATTATCATTGGCTGGGTGTAGGGAATGTTGTGATTGTTGATCTCTTAAATAGAGATGATAAATCTTTTGATCTTAATGAGTTTATAAAGGAAAAGAAACCAAAGTTTTTGTTTGGTTCGGAGTTATGGAATATAATAGATACTCACTCCAACTGGTATTTTTCTTTCTTTCATAGACGTAATTTTTTGATCTGGCAAAGAGCTGCAAAAAATCCGGAATATAGGTCAAAAATTGTAAAAAGAGATGTTGATTTTTGGAAAATAGATAAAGATTATATAGAAAAAAATTACAGAAAGGTGAATAATTTTGATTTGTGGCAAAGAATAAAAGAATAGTCTTTTGAAATGAATTAGACTCTTGTTGGACAAAAATGTTGATTTGACTCAAATAGAGTCTGAGTCTTGATTTGCGGAAGACATAAAATGTAATTTTTTTTCATTTTTTTCATTTTTTTTGCTTGCAATTATGTTTTAGATGTGTTACAAAGCGCCTGTGTCAAAGAGATTGGAGTAATATACCCACTAATCTTTGCGATATAAAACATAGCGCAACCTTAGGTTTTTCTGACTTTATATTGAGTTAGAGCGTTTGTTTAAACGGGTAAAAATAAAAAACTGTAAGGCTCTGCATAAGGTTTAACTTTTAGATGGCAAAATTCTGAAATGGTGGATTTATGCCGTCTAGTTATAAGGAAAAGTGTTTAAGATGGATACACAGAATATTAGAATTCGCTTGAAAGCTTTTGACCATCGTTTGCTGGATCTTTCTACTAAAGAAATCGTCCACACAGCCAAAAGAACAGGCGCTAATGTTAGAGGTCCTATTCCTCTACCAACAAGAATCGAGAAGTTTACTGTGAATAGATCTCCTCACGTTGATAAAAAATCTCGTGAACAGTTCGAAATCAGAACTCACAAAAGACTTTTAGATATTGTAGATCCAACACCACAAACTGTTGATGCTTTGATGAAGCTTGATTTGGCTGCTGGTGTTAATGTTGAAATTAAGTTATAATTTAATGTTGGCTTGGTTTTAGGTAAAAATTAAGTCAACCTATTAAGAAAAGGAAAAATTAATAATGCGTACAGGTCTAATTGCAAAAAAACTTGGAATGTCCCGCATTTTTGATGTAGATGGTACTCATGTACCTGTTACTGTTTTGCAAGTTGACGGCTTGGAAGTTGTCGCTGTAAAAACTCAAGAAAAGGATGGTTATACATCTGTTCAGTTGGGTTGCGGCTCTGTAAAAGCAAAGAATTTGTCAAAACCATTGAAGGGATATTTTGCAAAGGCTAATATTGAACCAAAGAAAAAGTTGGCAGAGTTCAGAGTTTCTGAAGATTGTCTTCTTTCTGTTGGTGATAAACTATCTGTAGAACATTTTGTTCCAGGTCAATTTGTTGACGTTTGTGGAACATCTATTGGTAAAGGTTTTGCTGGTGTTATGAAGCGCCACAACTTTGCTGGTTTGGAAGCTACGCACGGTGTGTCTATTTCTCACCGTTCTCATGGTTCTACAGGACAAAGACAAGATCCTGGTAAGGTATTTAAAGGCAAAAAGATGGCTGGACATATGGGTGATGAACGTGTTACTGTTCAAAACTTGAAGGTTGTAGCTGTTAATGCTGATAAGGGATTGATTATGGTTAAAGGTGGCGTTCCTGGTTCTGAAAATGGCTGGGTATATGTTACTGATGCTGTTAAAAAATCTTCTTCAGTTCAGTTGCCAATGCCTGCTGGTTTGATTAAAGTTGATGAACCTGTTGCTAAAGCTGAAGTTGAAGCTCCAGCTGAAAATGCATAGAGATTATAAGGATGAAGATAATGAAACAGGACATCTTGAATTTAGAAAATAAGGTAGTTGGCTCAATTGAACTTGACAAATCTATTTTTGGTTTGGAAGTTTGTGCTGATATCTTGCACCGCGTTGTTGTTTGGCAATTAGCTAGACTTCAGGCTGGAACACACAAGACAAAAGGTCGCTCGGAAGTTGCATTGACTCCTGCTAAGCCATTTAAGCAAAAAGGCGGTGGTCGTGCTCGTCAAGGTTCTCGCAAGGGTACTCAATTCCGTAAAGGTGGTGTTGTGTTTGGTCCAGTTGTTCGTGATCACTCGCATGATTTGACTAAGAAGTTTCGTCAACTTGGGTTGAAGACAGCTTTGTCTGCTAAAGCTCAAGAGGGTAATTTAGTTATTATCGACGAGGCTAAATTGGCTGAACCAAAGACTAAGTTGTTGAACGAGAAATTGATAGCTTGTGGTTTGAAAAACAGCTTGTTTATTGATGGAAAAGAAGTTGATACAAACTTTGCTCTTGCTTCTCGTAATATCGTTGGTGTTGATGTTTTGCCAACTGTTGGTGCTAACGTTTATGACATCTTGAGAAAAGAAAAATTGGTCTTGACTAAAGATGCAGTTGTTTGCTTAGGAGAAAGATTGAAATGAGTAAGTCTAAGAAAACAAACAATGTAACAGCTAAAATGTATGATACTTTAGTGCGTCCAGTTATTACTGAAAAATCTATGATTTCTTCAGAAAATGGAAAAGTTACATTTATAGTTCCTTTGTCTGCAAACAAAGACGAAGTTAAGGCTGCTGTTGAGGCAATCTTTAATGTTAAAGTAAACAAAGTGAATACAATTCGTACAAACGGTAAGGAAAAAGTTTTCCGTGGTCGTATAGGTCAGCGTTCTGACTATAAAAAGGCTGTGGTTACTCTTGCCGAAGGTCAAAACATTGATGTTACTACAGGAATTTAAAAAATGGCATTGAAAAATTATAAGCCCACATCTCCTGGACTTCGTCAGCTCGTTATCGTTGACAGAAGCGAGTTGTACAAAGGTAAACCTGAGAAGACATTGACTGTTGGTTTGACAAAAACTGGTGGTCGTGATAACTTCGGTCATGTTACCAGTCGTAGAATTGGTGGCGGTCATAAACGCAAATTGCGCGTGATTGACTTTAAACGTAGAAAATTTGATTTAGAGGCTACTGTAGAGAGAATAGAATATGATCCTAATCGCTCAGCTTTTATTGCTTTAATTAGCTATGAAGATGGCGAAAAGGCTTATATTTTAGCTCCTCAGAGATTGAAAGCTGGTGATAAAGTTATTTCTTCTGAAAAAGCTGATATCAAACCAGGAAATGCTATGCCTTTAAAGAGTATGCCAGTTGGTACTATCATTCACAACGTTGAGTTAAAGGCTGGAAAAGGTGGACAATTGGTTCGTTCAGCAGGTTGTTATGCTCAATTGGTTGGTAAAGATGCTGGCTATGCTCAATTGAAATTGAGTTCTGGTGAGTTAAGGGTGGTTCGTGAAGAATGTTTGGCTACTGTTGGAGCAGTATCTAACCCTGATAACCAAAACAAATCACTTGGTAAAGCTGGTCGTAATCGTTGGTTAGGTAATCGTCCAGTTTCTCGTGGTGTTGCTATGAACCCAGTTGATCACCCACACGGTGGTGGTGAAGGTCGTACATCAGGCGGTCGTCATCCTGTTACTCCTTGGGGTAAACCAACTAAGGGTGCTAAAACTCGTACTAACAAGAAAACAGACAAGTTCATCATGAGAACTCGTCATGAAAATAAAAAGAAATAAGGAGAAACGCTAATGACACGTTCCGTATGGAAAGGGCCGTTTGTTGATGGCTATCTTCTGAAAAAAGCAGAGGCTGCTAGAGCTTCTAAGCGTAACGAAGTGATTAAAATTTGGTCTCGCCGTTCGACAATGTTGCCACAGTTTGTTGGTTTGACATTCGGTGTCCATAATGGTCATAAGTTCATCCCAGTATTAGTTACTGAGGATATGATTGGTCATAAATTTGGTGAGTTTGCTCCTACCCGTACATTTTACGGTCATGCTGCAGACAAAAAAGCTAAGAGAGGTTAATTATGAGTCAGACTAAGAATGAAAGAAGAGTACAAGCAAATGAGGCTTTGGCTATTTGCCACTCTATTCGTACTTCTCCTCGTAAATTGAACCTTGTGGCTCAGTCAATCCGTGGTTTGAGCGCTTCTAAGGCTGTGGCTGAACTCAGCTTTTCGAAGAAGAGAATTGCTAAGACTGCTTTGGCTGTTTTGCAATCTGCAATTGCCAATGCTGAAAATAACCACCAGCTTAACATTGATAAGCTTTTTGTTAAAGAGGCTTATGTTGGTAAAGGTTTAGTTATGAAACGTATGCATGCACGTGGTCGTGGTAGAGGGGCTAGAGTTTTGAAGCCTTTCTCAAACATGACTATTGTTGTGGCAGAGCGTGGGGAGTAATCTAATGGGACAAAAAGTAAATCCTACAAGTCTTCGTCTTGGAGTTAACCGTACTTGGGACTCTCGTTGGTATGCTGATGACAAATATGCAGATTACCTTCACGAAGATGTTAAAATTAAAGAATTCTTGAAAGAGAAATTGGCTCAGGCTGGTATAAGCAAGATTGTTATTGAACGTCCTGCTAAAAAAGCTAGAGTTACGATTCACTCTGCAAGACCAGGTGTTGTAATTGGTAAAAAGGGTCAGGATATTGAGGTTTTGAGAAAAGAAATCCAAAAGATGACTGATTCTGAAGTTCAATTAAACATTTTGGAAGTTAGAAAACCTGAGTTAGATGCACAATTGGTTGCAGATAGCGTTGCTCAACAATTGGAAAGACGTGTTGCTTTCCGTCGTGCAATGAAACGCGTTATGCAGTCAGCTTTGCGTTTGGGTGCAGAAGGTATTAAGGTTGCTTGTTCTGGTCGTTTAGGCGGCGCAGAAATTGCAAGAACTGAGCACTATCGTGAAGGTCGTGTTCCTTTGCACACATTGCGTGCTGACATTGATTATGCTACCTCAACAGCTCATACAACTTATGGTGCCTGTGGTATTAAAGTTTGGATTTATAAGGGCGAAATTATGGCTCATGATCCAATGGCTCAGGACAAAAAGTTGGCTGAACAGAAATAATGGGTGAATAAAAATGTTAAGTCCAAAAAGATTGAAATTCCGCAAACAGCATAAAGGTCGTATTCACGGCTTGGCCAAAGGCGGATCAGAGTTAAGTTTTGGTTCATATGGTTTGAAGGCTTTGACACCAGAGCGCATTACAGCTCGCCAAATTGAGGCTGCTCGTCGTGCGATTACTCGTGAAATGAAAAGACTTGGCCAATTATGGATTAGAATTTTCCCAGATGTTCCTGTAACTGATAAACCAGCCGAGGTTCGTATGGGTAAAGGTAAGGGTTCTGTTGAGTTCTGGGTTGCCAGAGTTAAACCAGGTAGAGTTTTGTTTGAATGTGGTGGTATTGATGAAGATACTGCTCGTAGAGCTTTGGCTTTAGGTGCTGCAAAACTACCTATCAAAACCAAGTTTGTGAAAAAACTTAATTCAGAACTGGGAGCAGAATAATGGTAAAAACTAAAGATCTTCGTGCTATGAGTTTGGATGAGTTGGAATCTAAATTGATCGAATGTAAAAAAGAACAATTTAATTTGCGCATCCAACAGTCTACCGGACAATTGCAAAATACAGCTCAGTTGGCAAAGGTCCGTAAGGAAGTAGCAAAAATCAACACGCTCATCACAGAGCGCAAGAAGAATAACTAGAGGGAGAAATAATATGCCTAAAAGAATTCTTCAAGGTGTTGTTGTAAGTGATAAGCAGGATAAGACAGTTGTTGTTAGTGTAGAACGTCAAGTTATGCACCCTGTTTACAGAAAATTCATCAAGAAAAGCAAAAAATATGCTGCTCATGATGAGAATAATCAGTTCAAAGTTGGCGATGTGGTTCGTATTGAAGAATGTGCTCCATATTCTAAAACCAAGACTTGGACTGTAATCGTTGATAACGCCTAAGAAATATACTGTTTTAAGGACATTGTTAAAAAGGCAATGTCCTAACAAACAGGAAACTAAATTAAAGAAAAGGAATTAGAAAATGATACAGATGCAAACCAACCTTGATGTCGCCGACAACTCTGGTGCTCGTCAGGTGCAGTGCATAAAGGTTCTTGGAGGTTCCAAGAGAATGCATGCCTCTGTTGGCGATGTAATTGTAGTGTCTATTAAAGATGCTATTCCTAGAGGTCGTGTGAAAAAAGGTGATGTTCATAAAGCTGTGATTGTTCGTACAGCTTCTGACATCAGAAGAAAAGACGGATCAGTAATCCGTTTTGATAAAAATGCTGCTGTTCTCATTAATAAAGACGGTGAACCAATTGGTACTCGTATCTTTGGTCCTGTTACAAGAGAACTCAGAAACAAAAAATTTATGAAAATTATTTCATTAGCACCGGAGGTATTATAATGCCTAAGTTGAAAATTAAAAAGGGCGACCAAGTTGTTATTTTGTCAGGTGATGACAAAGGCAAGACTGGTGAAGTTTTGAAAGCAATGCCAAAAGAGAACAAGGTTGTTGTTCAAGGTGTAAATTTGGTTAAGAGACATACCAAACCAAGCCAAACAAACCCTGGTGGTATTGTTACCAAAGAAGCACCTGTTAACGTTTCCAATGTAGCTTTTGTTAAAGATGGTAAAGCCACTAAGATTGGTTACAAGGAGGTTGACGGTAAGAAAGTGCGTTTTGCTCGTAAAACTGGTGCCGTAATCGATTAATAGGAGAAAAATTTATGGCAAATTTTGAAGACTTATACAATCAAGTCATAAAAAAATCTCTTGTGGAAAAATTCGGTTACACCAACCCACACGAGATTCCTAAATTGACTAAAATTGTTTTGAATATCGGTGTTGGTGAAGCAACACTTGATAAGAAAAAATTGAATAACGCTGTTGAGGAATTAGCTTTGATAGCTGGTCAAAAACCAGTTGTTACTACAGCTCGTAAATCAATCGCTACTTTCAAATTGAGAGAAGGTATGCCTATTGGTTGCAAAGTTACATTGCGTTCTACAAGAATGTATGAATTCTTAGAGAGATTAGTCAATATAGCTTTGCCACGCGTTAGAGACTTCCATGGTATTAGTGGTAAGAACTTTGATGGTAGAGGAAACTTTGCATTTGGTATTAAAGAGCAAATTATTTTCCCTGAAATCAACTATGATAAAGTTGAGAATATCAGAGGTATGGATATTTGTATTTGTACTACTGCAAAAACTGATGAAGAAGCTAAGGCTCTTCTAACTGGCTTTAACCTTCCTTATAAGAAATAAGCGGAGAGAAACTAATGGCAAAAACAAGTTCAGTTTACAGAAACTTGAAAAGAGCTAAAATGGCAGAGAAGTATGCTTCACGTCGTAATAAGCTCAAAAAGATAGTTATGGATAAAACCATCTCTCCTGAAGAGAGATTCCAGGCTACTTTAAAATTAGCTGAGATGCCTCGTAATTCTGCAAAGATAAGATACAGAAATCGTTGCAAACTTACAGGTCGTTCTCGTGGTGTTTATAGGAAATTTGGCCTTGCTCGCGTTGAATTAAGAGATATGGCAAGCTTTGGTGAAATTCCTGGTTTGGTTAAATCAAGCTGGTAGGAGATTCGAATATGTCAATGACAGATCCTTTGGGCGATATGCTCACACGCATTAGAAACGCACAAAGAGCAAAGAAGAGTGAAGTCGTATCACCTGCTTCTCGCTTGCGTGAAAATGTGTTAGAAGTTTTGAAAAAAGAGGGATACATTCTTGGTTATGAGAAATCAAATGTTCGTCCTGGAGTTGATGAACTTCGTATTAAGTTGAAGTACTTTGAAGGTGCTTCTGTAATTACAGAAATTTTCCGCGTTTCTACTCCTGGTAGAAGAGTTTATTCTTCAGTTAAAGATCTACCAAGAGTATACAATGGCTTGGGTATTTCTATCATTTCTACACCACAAGGTGTTATGAGTGATAATGATGCTCGTAAAGCTAATGTAGGCGGTGAAATTTTGTGCCAAGTATTTTAAGGGAGGATTATCGGTATGTCTAGAGTTGGTAAATATCCGGTTATCGTTCCTGATGGCGTTAATGTTGCTATTGAAGCAGGTAATGTTTCGGTTAAAGGTAAGAATGGTGAGTTATCTTGTCATTATAGCGAAGATTATGTTTCAGTAGCTTTGGATGGAAATAAGGTTGTTGTTGCTCCTAAAGGCGAATCTAAAGAGGCTCGTGCTTTATGGGGTACAACTAGAGCTAATATTAACACTTTGGTTAAAGGTGTTAGTGAAGGCTTTACAAAAGAATTAGAGTTGGTTGGTGTGGGTTATAAAGCACGCGTAGAGGGTACAAAGTTAGTTTTGTCTTTGGGCTATTCTCATGATGTTACTATTGAGACACCTAAAGGTTTGAAAATTACATGTACATCACCTACACAAATCAGCATCTTTGGTGCAGATAAACAACTTGTCGGGCAGACAGCGTCTGAAATTCGCGAATGGAGAAAGCCTGAACCATACAAAGGTAAAGGTATTAGATACGTTGGTGAATATGTACGTCGTAAAGAAGGCAAGAAGAAATAAGGGTAAAAATTAATGAGTACACCAAAAGAATTGTTTGAAAAGAGAAAAGGTCGTATTAGATCTGCTCTGAAAAAAGCTGCGAATGGAAAGATGAGATTGTCTGTATTTCGTAGTGGTAAACATATGTATGCTCAGATTATAGACGATGTTAAAGGCGTTACAGTTGCTTCAGCATCTACTTTGGATAAAGAAGTTAGAGAAAGTTTGAAGAAGACTGCCAATGTTGAAGCTGCAAGCTTTGTTGGAAAAGTTATTGCAGAACGCGCTGTTAAGTCTGGCGTAAGTGAAGTAGTCTTTGATCGCGGTGGTTATATTTACCATGGTCGTGTCAAAGCTTTGGCTGATGCAGCACGCAGTGCTGGTTTGAAATTCTAAGGGAGAGTAGAAATGGCACAACAAGCTGTAGAACAACGTCGTACTAATAGTAAGACTGAGAAAAAAGAAGAATTAGTTGAAAAATTAGTTCATGTTAATAGAGTTGCTAAAACCGTTAAAGGTGGTCGCACAATGTCTTTTGCTGCCGTAGTTGTTGTCGGTGATCAAAAGGGGCGTGTAGGCTATGGTTCTGGTAAGGCTTCAGAAGTTCCTGAGGCTATTACTAAAGCAACTAATGAAGCAAAAAGAAATATGATACGTATTCCATTGCGTGAAGGTAGAACTTTGCACCATGATGTATCAGGTCGTTTTGGGGCTGGTAAAGTTTATTTGAGAACAGCTCCTGCAGGTACTGGTGTGATCGCTGGTGGTCCAATGCGTGCGGTATTTGAAGTATTGGGCGTTCAAGATGTAGTTGCTAAATCTGTTGGGTCTAACAATCCATATAACATGATTAAAGCTACTTTTGATGCTTTGGAATCAATTAATTCACCAAGAATGGTTGCTGCAAAACGCGGTAAGAAGGTAGGTGATATTGTTTCTCGTCGTGAAAATTCAAGTTCTAAATCTGTAGTAGAGGAGGCTTAATCAATGGCTAATAAGACTATTAAAGTTACTCAAATTGCTAGTCCAATTGGTAAGCCAAAAGATCAAAAAGCTACATTGGTTGGTTTAGGTTTGAATAAGATGCACAAGACCGCTGTATTAGAAGATACACCATCTGTTCGTGGTATGATTAAGAAGGTGCAACACTTGGTTAAAGTCGAAGAGTAATAAAATCTTGCAAAAGGGGTTGTCATACTTGAAAATTTTTCGCTCATGTATCTTCTTTTGTACACATCACTCAAAATTTTCGGTGTAGCACAACCCTTTATCAAGATTTTGGAGCTTTGAATAAAGACTTTGTTTTAATGTAAGGATTAGAAAAATGAAACTTAACGAAATTAGAGATAATGAAGGCGCCAGAAAATCACGTAAGCGTGTAGCTCGTGGTATTGGTAGTGGTTCAGGTAAAACTGGCGGTCGTGGTCAGAAAGGTCAAAAATCTCGTTCTGGTGTTGCCGTTAATGGTTTTGAAGGCGGTCAAATGCCTATTTATCGTAGGCTTCCCAAACGTGGTTTTAAAAATCACTTCGCAAAGGTTTTTGCAGTTGTTAATTTGGATACATTGCAGAAAGCTGTTGATGCTGGTAAATTGAATGCTGAAGATATAACTGTTGATACTTTGCTTAATGCAGGTATTATCAGTAAGAAATTAGATGGTGTTCGTTTGTTAGCAAGAGGCGCTATCACTTCAAAAGTTAATGTTACAGTTAACTCAGCTTCAAAAACTGCAGTTGCTGCAGTTGAAAAAGCTGGTGGTAAGGTTAATTTGGCTTAATTTACTTTTTAGTAGATAAGAAGAAAAAAGCTGTTTCGATTTGAGACAGCTTTTTTTATAAAAACTCTCAATATATCTGATATTTAAGTTGCATAAAAATTTTTTTGATGTATTAATATTTTGGCTGATAAGGACTAAATAATAGTCTAGCGTTTTGTTTTAAATAGAAATATAAGGATAATAAGATGGTTTCGTTAGCAGAGAAAATGGCTGCAAATGTTGATATGTCGGCCTTTGGTAAAGCTGAAGAATTAAAGAAAAGATTGTGGTTTACAGTTTTGGCATTGATAGTATTTCGTATGGGGACTTTTGTGCCTTTGCCAGGAATTGATCCAACAGTTGTAGCGGAATTGTTTGCGCAAAATTCTGGTGGTTTGTTGGGTATGTTTAATATGTTTGCTGGTGGTGCGTTGGAACGTATGACGATTTTTGCTCTGAATATCATGCCTTATATTTCGGCTTCAATTATTGTTCAATTAGGACAATCTATTATTCCTTCGTTACAATCTTTGAAGAAAGAAGGTGAGGCTGGGCATAGAAAAATTACACAATATACTCGCTATTTGACAGTTTTGATTACAATTGTTCAAGGTTATGGAATTGCAGTTGGTTTGGAAAGCATGAGCGGTTCTACAGGAATGTCTGCTGTTTTGTTGCCAGGGTTTGTATTTAAATTTACAACAATTATTTCACTTGTTGGTGGTACAATGTTTATTGTTTGGTTGGGCGAGCAAATTACAGCTAGAGGTGTTGGTAATGGTTCGTCTTTAATTATTACAGTTGGTATTATTGCTAACATACCTGCGGCGTTAGCACAAACTTTTGAATTGGGTCGTGTTGGTTCAATGTCAGCGGGCGTTATTTTGATGTTGTTGGTTATGGCTGTTGCCTTGGTTTATTTGATTATCTTGGTAGAGAGAGCTCAGCGCAAAATAATTATCCAATATCCAAAGCGTCAAGCTATGGGGAGAATGGGTTCTGCCGAAACATCTCATTTGCCGTTAAAAATTAATCCAACTGGTGTTATTCCTCCAATTTTTGCAAGTTCTTTGTTGTTGTTGCCTATTACAATTGCTAATCTAACTGCTGAAAATGGTCCAGCTTGGGTGCAGACCTTGTCTCAGATGTTGGGGCATGGTCAGCCATTGTATTTGGCTTTGTATGCATTTTTGATTGCATTCTTTGCTTTCTTTTATACTGCAATTGTTTTTAATCCAGAAGAAACTGCTGAAAATTTGAAAAAACATGGTGGTTTTGTTGCAGGGATTAGACCAGGTAAAAATACAGCTGAGTATTTGGATTATGTAATTACTCGTTTGACTGTGCTTGGTGCTGTATATTTGGTTGGTTTGTGTATATTGCCTGAAATTTTGATTTCAAAGTTATCTGTTCCATTTATTTTAGGTGGTACAACATTGCTTATCGTTGTTCAGGTTACAATGGATTTTGTTGGGCAAATACAGTCTCATTTGATTGCTTATCAGTATGAGGGATTAATTCGCAAAGCTCAGTTGGCTTCTAGAAAGAGAAGATAGTATGAATAGCAATGGTTTGGGTTTGCATGTAGTTTTGACAGGTGCTCCTGGGTGCGGAAAAGGTACTCAGGCGCGCTTGTTGAAAGAGCGAGTTGCTATACCTCATTTGTCAACTGGTGAGATGTTGCGAGCAGAGGCACAAACAGGTTCGGAGCTAGGACTTAAAATTAAAGCTTTGATTGATGGGGGAAATTTAGTTCCCGATGATATGATAATTAAAATGCTAGGCAACAGAATCGATCAAGATGATTGTAAAAATGGTTTTATTTTAGATGGTTTTCCAAGAACATTGCCTCAAGCAGAAGTGTTAGAAGATATGCTTAAAGATAAAGGAATTATATTGGATACGGTTATTGAAATCCAAGTTCCTGATGAGATTATTATGGAACGTATATTAGGGCGATATTCATGTATGAAGTGTGGACATGGCTATCATGATAAACATCAAAAACCAAAGGTATACGGTGTTTGTGATGAATGTGGTGGTACAGAATTTTATCGCCGAATCGATGACAATCGTGCAACTGTTCAGAATCGACTCGTTAATTATAGGGCTTTGACATATCCTACAATTCCTTATTTTGAGAAGAAGGGTTTGTTGCGTTGTGTTGATGGTACAGGGTCGATAGCGGCTGTTGCTAGTAAAATAGACAGTTTGTTAGGTGTGGCGTAAAGATTTTTTTATATAAAATTCTGAAAAAGTACATTTTTTTGAAAATTTTATTAAATCTTTGGTTGACACTAATGAATTTTGTCATATAATCCGCTTAATTTTGAAAAGTGGTGATCAACTTTTTAAATGTGGTTTAATTTTAAAAATGGAGAGTTAATTTGGCTCGTATAGCTGGTGTAAATATTCCAACTGCCAAAAAAATTGAGGTCGCTTTGACTTATATTTATGGCATTGGTAGAAAAACTGCTCAGGACATTTGTAAGAAATCTGGTGTTTCTGCTGAGCGCCGCGTGCATGAATTGAGCGATGAAGAAGTTGCTAAGATCCGTGAAGTTATTGACAATGATGTAGTTGTTGAGGGTGAGCTTCGTCGTGAAGTTGGTGTAAATATTAAAAGATTGATGGACCTTGGATGTTATAGAGGTTTGCGTCATCGTAAGGGTTTGCCTGTTAGAGGTCAGAGTACAAAACAAAATGCCCGTACTCGTAAAGGTAAACGTAAGACTGTGGCTAATAAGAAGAAATAAGGTGATTTGAAAAATGGCAAAAGCAGTATCACAACGTGTTAAAAGAAAAGAGAAAAAGAATATTACGGCAGGTGTTGCCCATATCAATTCTACTTTCAACAATACTAGAGTTACTATTACAGATGCTCAAGGCAATACAGTGGCTTGGTCAACAGCAGGTGCTCAAGGTTTTAAGGGATCAAGAAAATCTACTCCTTATGCTGCTCAAGTTGCAGCGGAAGAAGCTGGTAAGAAGGCTCAAGAGCATGGTATGAAAACTTTAGAGGTTGAAGTTAAAGGTCCTGGTTCTGGAAGAGAATCGGCTATTAGAGCTTTGCAGGTTATTGGTTTTACAATTACAACAATTCGTGATGTTACACCAATTCCTCATAATGGCTGTAGATTGAGAAAAAGACGCCGCGTATAGTATTTGACTTGTGGGGTTGCAGGGTAAGCAAAGGCTCTGCAATCCTTTAGTCGTGTTTATTGAACTTTGCATATGCAATAAAACTTAGAGGGCATTCCAGTGATTCAAAAAAATTGGCAAGAACTTATTAAACCAACAAATTTAGATATTAATGCTTTGGATGAAGCTAATAAAACTAAGATTGTTGTAGAACCTTTGGAAAGAGGATTTGGTTTGACTTTAGGTAACGCTCTTCGTAGAGTGTTGCTTTCATCTTTGCAAGGTGGTGCTGTTACAAGCATCAAAATTGACGGAGTGTTACACGAATTTTCAGTAGTTCCAGGTGTAAGGGAAGATGTTACTGATATCGTTTTAAATGTTAAGTGTTTGGCAGTTGCTGTTCACAGCGAAGGTGTTAAAACTATGTCTTTGAAGGCAGAAGGACCTTGTGTTGTTACTGCTGCGATGATTGAAACAGGTCATGATGTTGAGATTATGAATCCTGATTTGGTTATTTGTAATTTGGATGCAGGTGCTAAACTTAACATGGAAATGACTGTTAGCACAGGTAAGGGGTATGTTCCAGCAGCAATGAACAAAACTGCTGATACTCCAATTGGAGTTATTCCTGTTGACGCTATTTATTCTCCAGTTAGAAAGGTTTCTTATAAAGTTGAGAATACTCGTGTTGGACAGGCTACTGACTATGATAAGTTGACTTTGGTTGTAGAAACTAATGGTGTTGTATCTCCTGAAGATGCTGTGGCTTATGCAGCTAGAATTTTGCAAGATCAATTGAAACCATTTATTAATTTTGATGAGCCAGAGGCTGAATCAGCTCAAGAAAAAGAAGAATTACCATTTAACCGTAATTTACTCAAGAAGGTTGAAGAGCTTGAGCTTTCTGTTCGTTCAGCTAACTGTTTGAAGAACGATAATATTGTTTATATTGGTGATTTGGCTCAAAAGACAGAAGCAGAGATGCTCAGAACACCGAACTTTGGTCGTAAGTCTTTGAATGAAATTAAAGAAGTGTTGGCTAAGATGGGAATTCATTTGGGTATGGATACTCCTGGTTGGCCACCAGAGAATATTGAAGAATTGATTCGTCGTTGTGATGAACATTTCTAAAAATAATATTGTTAGCTCCGCAAATGCGGAGCTTTTTTTTGTGTTTGGGTTTTAACATCGTTGCGTCCTTGTTTTTAAAAATATTGAAGATGGCTTATATTTTTGCAAGCAAAAATAACCATGACTTTTGGAGTGTGTAAGGCAAAAAAACTATAAATTTTGCTCATTTAGATAAAAAATAGTAATTTTCATATATTTTTTCTTATGTA
>JAZSQL010000013.1:0-12219 GCA_045537965.1 Alphaproteobacteria bacterium | reverse complement strand
AGCCGCCCACAAAAATTTGGACAGTTATGTTATCGAGGATTTTTTATTTGAGTAAATCTTATCTGTTTTTCAAGATAGATTTACCTGCATAAAGAGCCATATCGCCTAATTCTTCTTCAATACGAATAAGTTGGTTGTATTTTGCCATACGGTCTGTACGAGACATTGAACCTGTCTTAATTTGACCACAGTTTGTAGCAACAGCAATGTCAGCGATTGTTGCATCTTCTGTTTCACCAGAACGGTGAGACAATACTGCTGTGTATTTATTGCGATGAGCCAAATCAACAGCTTTTAATGTTTCGGTTAATGTACCAATTTGGTTTACTTTTACCAAAATTGAGTTAGCAACACCTTTTTCAATACCCATAGCTAAACGTTTTGGGTTAGTAACAAACAAATCATCACCAACTAATTGAACTTTGTCACCAATAGCATTGGTCAACATTTTCCAACCTTCCCAATCGTCTTCAGCCATACCATCTTCAATTGAGAAAATTGGGAAACGAGCGCACAAATCTTTATAGTATTCGACCATTTGAGTGTTTGTGTAAGATTTGCCTTCGCCTTCCATTTCATATTTACCATCTTTGTAAAATTCGGTTGAAGCTGCATCAAGAGCTAAAACAACATCTTCACCTGGTTTATAACCAGCGTCAGTAATAGAATCGACGATAAATTGCAAAGCTTCTTCAGCTGTTTTTAAGTTAGGAGCAAAACCACCTTCATCACCAACATTAGTATTATGACCAGCGGCTTTTAAGTTCTTCTTCAATGTTTGGAAGATTTCTGCACCCATGCGAATTGCTTCACGAATATTAGCTGCAGAAACAGGCATAATCATAAACTCTTGAATATCAATTGGGTTATCAGCATGCTTGCCACCATTTAAGATATTCATCATTGGAACTGGCAATGTACGCGCCATAGTACCACCAATATAACGATATAAAGGAAGTTCAGCTTCTTCAGCTTGAGCTTTTGCAACAGCCATAGAAACAG
Organism: Alphaproteobacteria bacterium; assembly: GCA_045537965.1. GTDB lineage: Bacteria > Pseudomonadota > Alphaproteobacteria > RF32 > CAG-239 > CAZU01. The sequence goes on along the minus strand of JAZSQL010000013.1, from coordinate 11,217 downwards.
CCAAAATAGCATTAGCACCAAGTTTGCCTTTATTGTCTGTTCCATCAAGCTCAATCATTGCGTTATCGATTTCGATTTGATCTTCAGCATCCATACCAGCTAGAGCATCATAAATCTTGTCATTAACATTCTCAACAGCTTTCAAAACGCCCTTACCACCAAAACGTTTTTTATCGCCGTCACGAAGTTCTACAGCTTCGTGAGCACCTGTTGATGCGCCAGAAGGAACAGCTGCACGACCAAATGCACCTGATTGTAATACAACCTCCGCCTCAACAGTTGGGGTTCCACGAGAATCTAAAATTTCTCTAGCGTGAATATCGATAATAGCACTCATTTTTTTCTCCTATTAAATTATAAAAAAGTGTTGCCTCTAAAATCTTTCATTTTTATAATAATGTCAATCATATTTTAGGAGATTGTATATGTTTTCTGATAAATGGCATAATAGATTTATGGAAGTTGCTAAATTGGTGGCTACTTGGTCCAAAGATCCATCTACCAAAGTTGGCGCTATAATAGTTGGTCCTGATCGTGAAATACGTTCAACTGGATATAATGGCGTGGTTAGAGGTGTTGATGACGATATTCCAGAACGTCTTGAAAGACCTACAAAATATGATTTTTTTGAACATGCTGAGAGAAATGCTGTTTATAATGCTTGTTTAATCGGAGCATCGCTAAAAGGATGTGTTATCTATGTTACTGCAATGCCTTGTCCTGATTGTGCTAGAGCAATAATACAATCTGGTATTAAGATGGTTGTTACTCATAAAGTCGAATTTGATGCTAATACTCCATCTGGTACTTGGCGTGATAAATTGGTATATTCTGAACAAATGTTTAAAGAAGCAGGCGTTGCTTGCATATATTTATAATTTTATTTAAAAAACAATCTTTAAATATCTTTTTTTGATAATATATGTTTGACAATCGAACTATCATAGCCGTCTAACATTAATTTAATGGAGAGCTAAATGAAGATTTTGATTGCAGATGATCATGCCTTGTACCGTGATGGACTTAGGCTGAATTTAAACAATATTTTGCCACAGGCTCAAATTTTAGATGCAGCCACCTTTAATCAGGCGGTTGATGTATTAAAAAACAACCATGATATTGAACTGGTTTTAGCTGATTTGGATATGCCAGAAGTAAATTGGGAAGAAGGTATAAAAGCTATAAAAAATCATGCAAACAATAGTAGAATAGGTGTTATTTCAGCATCTGAAGATGCTCATAATATAAAAAAAGCACTTGGGCTTGGGGTTTGTTGTTATTTACCAAAAAATATTGAAACAAAAGTTCTTAATTCTGCTTTAGGATTGGTTCTTAATGGGGGTACATATTTTCCACCAACCTTAATAAACCAAACAAATGATAGTACAAATCTTGCTAATGGTAAAAGACTTACAAATCGTCAATTTGAAGTTTTGCGTTATTTATCACAAGGATTATCAAATAAGCAAATTGCCTATCAAATGAATGTATCGGAAGCTACAGTAAAATTACACATCAACGCTTTGTTGCGTGCAGTGGGGGCAACAAATAGAACACAAGCGGTTATTAAAGCGCAAAAAATGGGAGTGATTTAAGGATATTCTATCATAGGATATTTTTCGCTACGTCCTTCGGGTAGTTCGTAGTGCCACCATTCATTAGATATAGCTTCTAATCCTATGCTTTCCATAAGTTTTTTTAGTTCTTCTCGATTAGTTAGAGCTTGTCGACTTGCGCACACATAATCATGATGTGCTTCTTGTAAATATTCAAAAAATGGCGCTAAGTTACCTTCTTGAACCTGTTTAGCATAGAAGTTGTCAAAAGCGTCAACTTTTGTGGGGTATATAAGTTCGTTGCCGTCAATATCGCAAAGGCAAACATCTATTGCTGTCCCATGACAATGCAGTGAACGCTCTGGTTGAGATGCAAAAAAACCAGGCTGAGGAATAATTTCTTTCATTTTAGCATGTGCTAGTGGTGGACGATAAGCATCACAAATTTTTATTTTGAGTTTATTTTCTTTAAGATATGGAATAATTCGCTGTAGTTTTTTCCATAAATCTTTATGAACAAAAGCTCTATTACCAATTCCTATATCTTGGTATACAGCTACACCTGTCATATTATTTTTAAGTGATGCATACATCATATCTATGATAAAATAATCATCTGGTTTTATTTCTATTAAATTAGGATTCATGATTTACTGCTTTCTATAAACGAAGAAAATAATTTAGTGGCAAAATAATCTTTTTGTTTTACAAAATATTCTGGATGAGATTGAATTCCAATAACAAATTTATTCCAAGAATTTTTAGGTTCTATTGCTTCAACAATATTGTCATCTGAAAAGGCTGATACAATACAATCTCCTAGATAAGATGAACTTACAGCTTCAGAATGATTGCTGTTTACACCAACTATTTCTTTATCAATAATTTTAGAAAGAGATGTTTCTTTTTTGATTGTTATTTGATGTGCAAATTCTTTAAGCTTACCTCTATGATTGGAAACCTGTTCTATCTTTGCGCCACAAAATCCTGCTAACATTTGCATTCCAGCGCAAATTCCTAGTAATGGTATTTTTTTATTTTTGGCATAATTTAGGCAAACCATATAGGCCTGTTGACGAATTTTTTCCAACTTGTGAACCGCTTTATCAAGGCACCATTGTTCAGGAAGGGCAAAATCTCCTCCTGGTAACAAAATTCCATCTGGTTTAATTTCTTCAAGCTGTTCTTCAACTCCTTCGTATACCATAAAATAGGGGTGCCCGCCAGAAAGCTTGATGGCTTCAATAAGAGAAACGGGCATAGAATAATCTGCCTTTTGTCTGTTAGGATGCTTATCTCTGGTTAAAAGGATTGCAATTTTAGGAGCATTGCTAGCAAAGGTATAATCATTAATTTCTACCTCTGGTAAATTCCCCTTAGCCAAAACAGCATCAACTTCATCTTGTGTTACATAATAAGTTATTTTATCATCCCATGGATAAACTATTTGTCTAAGATAGAGTTTATTTGTATAATCTTGGCAATGGCTCATCGGTAGTCCTTTTGTGCTTTTTTGTTTGTTTTGAAAGCTTGCAGAAAATATTTAGAAATTCATCTGCATTCCAATCCTTTTCGTTTTCAGCGTATAAAGTTTCGCGAATTTTTTCAACTTCTTTATTGAAAACTTGATTATTAAAAATATCGGCAACATCTTGCAAGTTGGTTATATTTCGAGAGGGAAAATGTTTTTGCCCCCAGCTAATAAGTTCATCACGAAGGCGACGAAGGTCTTTATCTTTGGCTGCTGATATTATTAATCTTTTATGTTTATTATGTAAAGATAATAGTTTGAACAATTTTGTTAGTAATAATGTAAGCAATATACCACCAACAAAAGCTCCAAGTAACATCCAAATTATAAGTTTATTGTCTATTTGCTCTATAATATCAATTGATTGAGAAGGAGAAACAGATGCTATTGTGTCTGGTTTTTGTATTGTTGTAATAGTAGGAATATTTGTTGAAGATGCTTCTGTTATATTTCCTTGTAACACATTGACTCTATATTCTGGAATAGTTGCGATTTCAAAACTATTGGTTTTAGTATTAAACCATTTTACATCAATTGATGGCAAAATAGCTTCCCCTGCTCGCTCTGGAATGTAAACATTAGCGACCTTAGATAAAGATATGACTTGATTATTTGCAACGGTCATTTCTCTAACTGGTTTTTCTGGATATTGTTTTAGACCTGCAACTTTATTGAAATTAATATCTGGTAAATTAGTATCTAATACACCTACTGCTTTTAGATATATCGTACGACTAATTGGTTCTCCTGTTTTAAACTCGGGGCGTGGGTTATCGAATTCTGCTGACAATTTAACATCTTGAGCAGGCAACCACCATCCTGCTGATGTCGGTGCAGCTTTAACATCAATAGCTATAGGTTTTGTGCTTAGTACTACAGGATTTTTATTGGCAAACACTGTGTTTAAACCAAATCCTGCAAAAAAATCATCTTCATCAAAAAAGCGAGCAAATGGATCTGTTCTGGTATTCTTGGTTAAATAATAACCGTTAAATTTGACAGGAGGAATGTTTTGTTTGCCCGATTTTTGAGGAAATAGCGCATAATCAAATGTAATTTCTCGTAAATTTTGACCGTTTATTATTTTGGTTTCGACTTTGGGTTCTCCAAGACTTTTTACAATCCAATCATTATTATCAACTGCAAAATAAGGAGCTGTCCCTTGTAGACCTCCTACATCATATATTTTTACTTGATAATTTATTTGCTCTTGAACATAAGGTGTTAAATTATTTGCTTTTCCTATCATTTTGAATTTTGGCGCATTGGCGTTTGTAGTATTATTTTGAACTAGTTTGTCTTCGCTACCTGCAGGGATTACATTTATCGTTATTGGCTGGGTTTGATATCCTTCTAGCTCAATTGATGGAATAACAATATTACCACTTCGATTAGGTATGAGAACCATATTCCATTGACGAGATTTACTTACTTGATTATTTATAATATTGGTACGATAGCTATTGGATACAGACAATACAGTAAAATCTTTTGATAATATATTTATATCTGGTTTTGAATTAGTATCAACATCTTGTAAATCAAGTGTTAGAACAAAAGTTTCTCCTTCAGGTACGCTATTGCGGTTTACCGTTGCATTGAAACTTTGTGCTAAACTATTGGTTGCAATAAACAATGATAGTACATATGTAAAAATTATTTTTTTCATTTTATCACCTATTGTTCATTATAACGATTTTGACGATATTCTTGATAGATAAATGCTTTTAGTAAACCTCCTGGATCTTCTGGAATTTCTCTATATTGTTGTGCTTTTGCTTGCATTTGTTCGTTATATTCATCTTCTGTATTTCCTTGTTGAGATATAGCTCCAGATTGATCTTTTCCTTCTGATGATTGCTTTTTTTCATTTAGTTCATCCATTTGATTTTGTCGCTCTTTATTTGCATTTTCATCTTGATTTTCTGAATTTTTGTCTTGCTGCCCATTTTCTTGCTGAGAAGCATCACTTTGTTGTTGATTTTGTGAATCTTGGCTTCCTTCAGAATTTTGATTTTGTTCTTGATTATTGGATTCAGCTTGCTGATTATCTTGTTCTTGATCTTGTTTTTGATTTTGTTGTTGCTGATTATCTTGGTTTTTGTTTTTATCTTGATTTTGCTGTTGTTGCTGTTTTTGTTGCTGTTGTTTTTTTAAATAATCAAGATTAAATTTAGCATCTTCATGATTTGGATCTTGTTGCAAAACATCTTCATATTTTTTTATAGCTTCCGAAATTTTGCCACTTTTGGCTAATGAATTACCTTGATTATAAATTCCATTTATACTGTTGTCTTTTTGATATAACTTATAGGCTTTTTGATAATCTCCTAAACGGTAAAAACTAGCTGCCTGCCAATTTGGATCGTTAAACAGAGATACTGCTTGATTGTAATCTTGATTATTAAAAGAATTTAAGCCTTCTTGATTAGAATTTATAAATAAACCTGCTTGAGCATTGAAAGAAAGTAAAGTGAAAATTGTAATTAAAATACCTTTACGAAAAAACATTAAAAAGCCTAAAATTGGTAAGAATAAGATATACCAACCAGCATCTAGCCATATTGTACGCATATTTTCACTTTCTTCTAAAGTTCCATTTTGTTTGTTTAAACTTAATGCTAATTCGGATATTCGGCTATCATCTGTTTGAATATTCCAATATTGTCCGCCACCTGATGTTGCTACTAACGATAACTTTTCATTTGTTTGTGAAGTTATCCCTATAATATCAACTACAAAATTTTCAGAATACGCTCTTTTTGAAGAAGCTAATGCTAAATCAAATTTTTGCCCAACATCTGGAGTAAATATAACTAAGCGCCCTTGATTATATCCTGCGGATTTTATTTTTGATACTGCTAAATCAATAGCTCTATCTAATCTGTCACCATTAGACGGCATGATGTCAAAATTTATAGCTGGAAGTAGATTTTTTAGGATATTCATATCATCAGTTAAGGGCGAAATAACAAAAGGTTCATTTGAATATATTTCTATACCAGCTTGAACTCCTTGCAATAAACTTAGAAAGTCGTTTATTTTGTATTTGGCTCGGCTAAGGCGTGAAGGAGATAAATCTCCCTCTTGCATATCTGAAGACATATTTAGTACTATCATAACAGGATTTTGAATATTGTATGAAGGAACTTCTATTTTTTGAAATGTTGGTCCTGCAACAGCTATAATCGCCAATATTGTACTTAAAAAACCTGTTAAAATATAAAAACGGCGTTTTTGAGTAGATCCTTTAATTAGCAAAAAATCCAAAAGACGCTTATCAATAACTTTTTGCCACGATGACTGAGTATGACTTCCTCTGAAATAATTAAAATACAAAAAAATTGGTATAAACAATAAGAGTAAAAACCAAGGACGCAGAAAATGAAAATTATGTAAAAAATATTCCATTATTCAGCTCCTTTCAAAAAATAAATAACGATGGCTAACACCAACAAAGCTATTAATAAGGGAATATAGTAAAGCTCTGTTACTTCCTTTACATAACGTTCGTCATTTGAAGTTGCCTCTAATTGATCAATTAACTGATAAATTTTTTGTAAATCATTTGTACTTTCAGCCCTAAAATATTGCCCTTGAGTTGATTTAGCTAAAAGATCTAATCCTTGCTCATCAACATTTGGTCTTGCAATAGATAACATATTGAAGAAAATATGTGGTGAACCGACACCTATTGTATAGGTCTTGATATTTTCATCAGCGGCTAGTTTTATTGCTTCACCTAAAGAAAGAGAGCCATCATTATTTTCACCATCTGTCAGTAAAATAATTACACTATCTTTAGCATTAGGATTGTTGCGCAAATTTTTTAATGCTAAAGCAAGAGCATCTCCTATGCTGGTCGAATCGCCTGCCATACCTGCTTGCATTGTCCACAAAACGTCTTTAACACTTGCCTTATCATAGGTAAGAGGGACTTGTAAATAAGCTCTTGTACCAAACAAAATAAGCCCTATTCTGTCATTAGCTCTTTTGTCTGTGAAGTCTGATACAACTTTTTTAACTGCATCCAAACGACTAATTCGTTGATTGGCTATTGAAAAATCTTTTTCTAACATTGATGTTGATATGTCTAATACCAACATAATATTGCGGCTTTCATTTTTTAATCTTATGGGTTCTCCGACTATTTGTGGACGAGCTGCAGATACACAAAGAAGACACCAAATAGCGTACATAAACCAAAACTTTTTTGAAAATACTAAATTATTATTTTGTGACCAAATACCTCCAGATGCAATTGAGATCCTTTTTAGATCAGTAATAAATGGAAACTTAAGGGCATTACCATATATTCCTTTTATTCTTGGCATCAAAAGATAAAAAACAAATGGAAGTAGCAACAACATAAATGCCAAAGGATAAGCGAAAACAATCATAGATTTTCTCCTATCCAATTGCGGCAAAAAGTATATAAAGACATTATATCTTTATCTGAAAATCTATTTGATTTTTCAGGCAAATATGGTGCTTCAATTAATAATTCGGCAGTTTTTTTATCTAACTTAGACTTTGAATGATTGTTTAGAAAATCTACCCATTGTTGTCCTATTAATACTATAGCCTGAGGATATTTATAAACACATATACGACGCAATATTTCAGATATTGAGGCAGCAGAACTTAATGATCTTTGCTTTGAAATAGAAGCTAATAAATGCAAAGCATATCTTTTTTTTGATTTGATGTATAATAGCCTAACTATGTAATATAGAGAAACTATAGCTAGCAATGCAAGCAAAATCAACCACCAACCATAAGCTAGTGGAAATATAGAAACCCCATCAGGAAGATGAATATCTCGCAATTCTGGCAAATTGTCTGGCATTACATTCTCTTTTTTAGATTATACCTCTTAGATAATTTAAGGTCTAAAAGTTAAAATATCAATATTAGCCGAGCTTAATAATACCAAATTTTTTCTTACCCAAGGCAATTTTTGCTTGCCCATCAGAAATATCGCCTACTGTAATACGATAGTTTTCATCCAGAACTGGTTTATCATTAAGCTTAAGTCCACCTTGTTTTATAAGACGACGAGCTTCACCTTTGGAAGCACAAAAACCAATATTAACAAATATATCTAAAATACCATCACCATTATTAATATTAATAGTTGGCAAATCACCACCTAGCTGATTTTGCTCAAAAGCTTTAACAGCGGTATCACGAGCTGCTATTGCCTCAGCTTCACCACGACATATTTTTGTTGCCTCAAAAGCTAAAATCTTTTTAGCCTCGTTGATTTCTTGATCTTTAAGCATTTCTAAACGATGTATTTCATCAATAGGTAGATCTGTGTAAATACGTAAACATTTACCAACTTCAGCATCGCCAATATTACGAAAATATTGAAAATAGTTATAAGATGGAAGTTTGTCATCATTAATCCAAACTGCATTACCTTCTGATTTACCCATTTTTTTACCACTAGAATCGGTGATAATCGGGGAAGTAAAACCAAATAGTTCTGTATTATATTTACGACGACCAAGCTCTGTTCCTGAGGTAATATTTCCCCATTGATCTGATCCAGCTATCTGAGCTCGACAACCATATTTTTGTAGCAAAACACAAAAATCATAACCTTGTAGTAGCATATAATTAAATTCTAAAAAGCTCATAGGCTGTTCTCGTTCAAGACGAGTTTTGACGCTATCCATAGTAAGCATACGATTAACTGAGTAGCAAGTTCCAATATCGCGCAAAAATTCTAGATAATTTATATTTTTAAACCAATCCCAGTTGTCAACCATTATAGCATCGGTTGGACCGTTACCAAACTTTAAGAATTTAGAAAAAGATTTCTTTAGCCCCTCATTATTATGTGCTAGGGTCTCATCATCTAAAAAGGGGCGCAATTTGTCTTTACCCGAAGGATCGCCAATTCGAGCTGTCGCTCCGCCAACCAATGTTAGAGGTTTGTGACCACACTTTTGAAACCATCGCATCATCATAAGAGGAACAATGTGACCGACATGAAGACTATCGCCTGTAGGATCTGAACCAAGATAGCCGACTGCAGGTATACCTGTCTTTTCGCATTCTGACAGATAGTCATCGAAACCATCAATATTTGTACATTGATTGTAAAAACCCCTCTCCTGCATAATATTTAAAAATTCTGATTTAAATTCAGCCATCTTTTTTATCCTCTTTCATTCATAACTAAATATTAACGCATATTAGCATATTATTTTATCATTGCAAGAAAGGAGTTTGCTTTTATGAATTCTATACACACATCAAAAGTTCTTGGTATGACTAGCGGTTCGTCTTTAGACGGAGTTAATGCTGCAATTATTACCACAGACGGAATTGATGTTTTTGAATTTGGCAAAACCTTTGATATACCATACGATGATAATCTTCGTGAAGCTTTGTGCTATATGCAAAAAAATTTTGCTTCAATGAATGATGATGAAAAGACTAGAATCGAAAAATCTTTAACAGAATTTCATATTGGTGCTGCACGAGAAATTTTAAGCGATCATGAGGGAATCGATTTAATTGGGTTTGCGGGTCATGTTGTCTACCATAAACCTAATGAGCATATTTTGTATCAAATTGGTGATGCTCAAAAAATAGCTAATGATTTAGGAGTGAAGGTAGTCGGAAAATTTCGCAATGCAGATATCTTAGCTGGTGGACAAGGAGCTCCTTTGTCCGCAATATATCACGCAGCATTGATGCAAAATGATGAAAAACCTTTGGTCGTGATTGATATTGGAGGAATAAGTTCGCTTACCTTTGTTGGACAGAATGGCGAATTGTTGGCTTTTGATACTGGACCTGGAAATGCGGCTATTAATGAATGGGTTAATCGTCACGCAGGGATGTATATGGACTATAATGGTACTTTAGGAATTACAGGACAGATTAATGAAGATGTTTTGACTAGTATGATGAAACATAAATTTTTGAGTTTGCAACCACCCAAAGCAGCCGATAGTCAAACATTTAAGGATAAATTGGAACATTTGGAAGGGCTTTCATTAGAAGATGGTGCTGCAACAGCAACAGCATTTATCGCCGAATCAATAATAAAGGCAATTAATGATTTTGTTCCTGATAAGCCCAAAAAAGTTATTGTTTGTGGTGGTGGAGCTAAAAACCCTACTTTAATCCGTTTTTTACGCCAAAAATCCAGTGATTATATTATTAAAACCGCAACAGAATGTGGATTTGATGACATGGGGATTGAAGCTCAAGCTTTTGCTTTTTTGGCTGTTCGCAGATTGCAACAAATGCCTACATCATACCCTTTTACAACTGGTGCTATGTGTGAAGTCATTGGTGGTGAAATATTTGAACCTAGAAATTGAACAAAAAAAATATTATGCTTGCCAATAAATTTAAGCCCTGCTCTTTTATTAGATGCAGGGCTTTGGGGATGTTATTGGTTAATATTGTATCGCACAACGAACGTAGTATGATGGTGAGCTAGCTACCCCATCTTTATAAGAGTTTCTAACAATATGCGTTTTCATATAATTATTACCAGTATGATAACCTATTGTTCTATAATATGATCCATCATCTGTAACTTCACTAGATGTGTAATACCAGTTACTTGAAAAAGCACCATCTATATTGGTTAATGTATTATATACATCAGCATAGTTTTCAATTAATTTAATGATTTCTTTAGCACTAGGTAAGAACCAGCTACCTTCTTTTTGTCCTCCTTCGGTTGAATAATAGCAATACCCTGGAGCATAATCACTAAGTGCATAATCTCCTCCTAAATCTATAACCGCTTTTGTATTGTTTTTACCATTATCTGTTGCATTTAATATAGTTTCAATCGGAAGTTCTCCATACCATTTACCGTTATAATACACTATAAAACCTGCATCTAATTCAAATTCGGCTATTCCTTCAATATTACATTCTTGTCCATAAGTTCCGCACAAACCTGGTTTCATCCAATACATAGGTCCTGCATTTTTTAATCCAATAGCTAATCTATTTTCAGTATCAAACACCACGGCTATTGGTGTTACTTTTCCGCTAGGTAAAGAAGATTCATCATAACAATTCAAATCACTGTACAATATTGCACCTACAGCATCACAACCTTGTCCTGTGCTGCCTCCTGAACTCTCG
>JAZSQL010000018.1:0-10066 GCA_045537965.1 Alphaproteobacteria bacterium | reverse complement strand
CTGTAGTTTTAGAATATTCAACAACAAACGCACTTAAATAGAAAGGATTGTAAAATGGCACGTGCATACGGATGGAATGCTAAGTTATTAATTGCAGAAGAAAAAGAATATGGAGTATTACCCGATACTAATTATCGGCAAGTACCTTTTATCTCATCATCATTAGATAGTGAACAAGGTCTTATATCATCAAATGTTTTGGGGTTAGGTCGTGATCCAACACAGCCTTTCCAAGATGTTATTAATGTTGATGGAGATATGGTTGTTCCTGTTGATATGCGTAATATTGGATTATGGTTAAAAGCAATATTTGGGACACCAACAACATCTGATACTGAGGATGGAGCTTATTCTCATGATTTTGAAAGTGGTAAAACATCAATTCCTAGCTACTCAATAGAAGTTGGATTACCCGAAATACCTCAATTTATAAGATTTATGGGTGTTAGAGCTAATAGTATCGCTTTTAATTTTCAGCGCTCCGGTGAAGCTCAAGTTACAGTAAACCTTATGGCACAAGGTGAAACTGGTGCTACCTCAACAATAAATTCAGCTCCGGAAGTATTTAATTATACCCGAGTGTCACAGTTTCAGGGATATATTAAAAGCGGTGGTGAGCTATTGGCTAATATCACATCTGCCAGTGTTACTTATTCCAACAACCTTGAAAAAATTGAGACAATCCGTAGCGATGGTAAAGTTGAAGCCATTGATTTAGGTGTTGCAAGCTTGTCAGGAAGCATTTCGGCAAAATATGCGGATAATATTTTGTTGGATAAGGCTCGAAGTGGCACTCCTGTTGATATTGAGCTTGGTTATCAGCTTTCAGAGACATTAAAACTGATTATAACTTGTCATGAAGTTTATTTACCCAAACCTAAACGCTCTGTTGATGGACCTGGTGGAATTGAGTGTTCCTATGATTTCCAAGGAGCAAAAGATCAAACCTTGGATAAAATGATGACTGTTACTCTAGTAAATGATGTGGAGGGATATTAATGATACGATTAAAAATAAATAAAGAGCCTTATTGGTTAGAATTAGGATATGGAGTTAAAGTTAAGGTAAAACCTTGCACTTCTGCTGTATTTTATGAAGCAAAAGCATATATGAACTCCAAGCTATCTGAATTTGCAAAAATTTATCAGGCAAATAAAGCCGCTGGAATTGAAGATAATTTGCTTGCCGATATTGAAAATCCAATAAAACGAGAAGCATTGGCTGACAAATTCTTACTTATCGGTTTAGGAATTGCCGGTATTTTAGAGTGGAATGGGGTTATGGATGCCCAAAAAGATGAAGTTGCGCCATTAAATGAAAACAAGATTGATGAGCTTTTCTCTAACTTTTGGGCTGTGGCAGAAAACTTCCGCCATCAATATTGTGGATTACATGAAATAATTGAGGCAGAAAAAAACGCTTATACTCCCGAGCCAAATGGCACTTCGGTGACGGGAGAAGTTATTGCCAAGGATGTGGAGAAGGAAAAATCTTCTGCCCATTCTATAAGTGCCAGTACACCCAAACAGCCTTAGAAACAGATGTCGGATATCAAGCCTGGGAGGTTTTATTAAAACTCCCTAAGCCTGATTTGACTTTAGCATTAGAAATTGCTCGCAACTTAGGATTTGAGATGGAAATTATAAGTGAGCTATTGCCTATAGGAATTTATGGGATGATCAATATAAATGGTTAATTTTTTAGAAAAAAGTATATTTTTTTCTAAAAAGAGAAATGCGTATTTCTTGAATATATCTTTGTAAATCAAATAGTTGTTTTATTGTTTTTTATATTTATAGAAGAATATTTTTATATTGATTTTTTAGAAAAAATAGTATATATTTCTAAAAAAGAGGTGACGTATGAAAATGAATATAAAAGATAAATTGCTTTGGAAAATTAGAGAGCAAAAACAAGGATGGGCTTTTTCAGCTACAGATTTTGTAATGGATTTTAAGCGTGGAGATATTGATGTAGCTCTTTCTTCTCTCGTAGAAACAGGAGATATTAGACGTGTTACACGAGGAATTTATGATTATCCAATGTATAGCTCTATATTAAATAGAAGAATTGCGCCAGATATAAATCAAGTAGCACAAGCTTTTGCTCGTAAATTTAATTGGGAAATATATCCAGATGGAAATACTGCACTAAATTATTTGGGGTTGTCAAATCAATTGGTAGCGAAGAACATATATCTTTCTGACGGGCCAAATAGAATATATAACATTGATAATATTACTATAGAATTTAAGCATATAGCTAAAAAAGAATTGTCAGGAGATATTAATACAGTACTTGTTATTCAAGCAATACGTGCAATTGGAGAAAAACAGTTAACAGATGAATTCATTAAATCATTATCTTCTAAATTTTCTTTAGATGAATGGAAGAAAATTTCTATTGAAGCTGTAAGGACTTCTGGGTGGATATACGATGTTATAAAAAAAGCAATAATGCTAAAAGAGGAGAAAGATAATGGATAAAATTGCAAAAGCTAAAAAAGAACACAGATATCAAATATTTAATGATGTGGCTTATAATTTAAAATTAAGACCTTTTATTGTTGAAAAAGATTTTTGGGTAACATGGGTTCTCGATAAAATCTTTAAGGATAGTGAACTAAAATCTATTTTATGTTTTAAAGGCGGAACGTCTTTATCAAAGGCTTTTGGTCTTATTGAAAGGTTTTCAGAGGATATTGATTTAATTTTATCTCAAAATATAGTTTTATATGAAGGTGAAAAATTAGAACAAGAATCAAATACTAAACAATCTGAATTCAATAAGAAACTTGAAACAAGAGCTGGTGTATATATTAGTAACACATTGAAAGATAAACTAAATTGTATATTACAGCCAGTATGTTCGGTTGTTAATGATAGTGAAGATGATCATGTTCTTCGTGTTATTTATCCACGAGTATTTGATGATTCTTATATACAATCAGACATCAAATTAGAAGTAGGTCCGTTAGCTTTGTGGAATCCTAATGAACAATACGATATTCAATCTTTTGTAGCACGATCTTTACCTGAATTAAACTTATCAACAGTTCATGTTCCTACAATTAAGGCTGTTAGAACATTTTGGGAGAAAATTACGATATTACATCATGAACATTATAGACCTGAAACAAGTGCTGTACCACCCAGGTATTCACGTCATTATTATGATATATTTAAAATGGCTAAAACAGATGTTAAAAAGGATGCTTTACAAAATATTGATCTATTAAAAGAGGTTATTTCTTTTAAAAAAAGGTTTTATCCAAGAGGGTGGGCAAAATACGATGAAGCAAAACCAGGAACTTTATGTTTATTACCTCCTTTACACAGTTTGTCTGTTCTTAGAAGTGATTATGAAAATATGCAAAATATGATATATGGAGACCAGCCAGATTGGAATGATATATTAGAATATCTTGCAGAACTTGAAAAAGAGATAAATTCTTTGTAAAAAAACTACCTATTTTTTTTACAATAATAACTTTTAGTCCTAGTTGAAAAACTTGGGCTTTTTTTATAGGAAAAATCATGAGTGCGGTAAAAAATTTAAGCATACGACTTGCGGCAGTCGGTGGCGATAAGGTGCGCAAAGAATTCAAAAGCCTTGGCACTGATGGAGAGAGAGCATTTAGGCAGATTACTAATGTTATTACACCGGCTAATGATAATTTAAAGGCTTTAGATGCAACGGCTCGCACTTTTAATGATGTAATTCGTAAAGGAACAGCTTTATTTGGTGCATATCTTGGGTTTCAGGGATTAAAAAATACTTTTTCAGCTATTTTTAGCGCTAATAAATCTTTTGAACAACTGTCAGGTTCTCTTAAAACTGTGACAGGTTCAGCTCAAGGAGCTCAACAAGCATTTGCGTTAATTGAGAAGTTTGCGATTGATACTCCTTATCAGCTTAATGAAATAGTTGAGGCATTTATTCGCTTAAAAGCCTTGGGTTTAGATCCGTCTGAAGCGGCTCTTACCTCTTATGGTAATACAGCATCTGCTTTTGGTAAGAACATTAAGGATTTTGTTGATGCAGTAGCTGCAGCTACCGTTGGTGAGTTTGAAAGGCTTAAAACCTTCGGTATTAAGGCTCGTGCTGAAAATGAAAAAGTGAGTTTTACCTTTCAAGGTGTAACGACCACAGTTCAGAAAAATGCTACCGAAATTGAAAAATACCTCCGTTCACTTGGTGATATTAATTTTGCCGGTGCAATGTCCGAGCAAATGAAGACCATGAATGGAGTATTATCCAATATTGAGGATAGCTTTGAAAAAATCTATCGTCAGATTGGTCAAGCTGGATTAAATGAAGCACTAAAATCTACCTTTACTCGCTTTAATGAATTAGTGGAAAGTGGCGGAACTCTTGCTGATATAATAGGCAAAACCTTAGCAACTGCTGTAAGTTTAGCATCTAACTCGTTCTTTTTACTAGCTGAGCATGCTGATGTTGCGCTAACTTTACTTGCTACAAGATTTGGTTCAACTGCTATATTGGGTGGCATTAAACTATTAAAAGGTGGTGTTGAATATTTACAAGCATCTCTTGTTAAATTGTCTTTATCGACTAAGTCGGCCATTACCGGAATAGCTATGATGAGCCAAGTTTCTAAAGTTGCTGCGGTTCAAATGGGTATATTAGCAACAGCTACTGGTATATTAAAAGGTGCATTAGCTCTAGTTGGTGGACCAGCCGGTTTAGCAGTTCTTACCGGAATTGCTATTTATAAGTTAGTTGATAGTCATGATGTAGCAAAAAAAGCAGCCAAAGATCATGCTGAAACGCTAAAAGAACTTCAAAATGAGCTAAAAGCAACAACCGAAGAAGCAAGTAAATTTGCCAAAGAGCAAACCAAAGATATGGCTTTGGCTGAATGGGGACTTAAACTCAAAACAGCAGAACAAAATGTCAAAGACCTGAGACGTGAGCTTAAAAACACAGGTGGTTTGTCATTTGTGACACGTTTTACTCCTAATGCAATGCTTAAGGATTATGAGATTTATGCCAAAGATTGGGCAGAAATCTTAAAGCAATCAAAGATTGACTTAGCTCAATATGAGAAAGAGATTTGGAAGATTGCGGCTGAATATCCTGATTTTCAGCCACAAGCACAGGAAATTCAGAATAAACTTTTATTACTGAAAGCTGCAGAAAAAGATGCTTGGACAGCAAGGCAAGAGCTTAAGTATCTTGAAAATCCTGAACTTCGTCCGAAGATTGAAACTGAAACGGAGGTAAAAACAATAGTTACTCCTGTTTCTAAGGAGCAAGAAGAAAAATATAAAAAGAACTTAGAAGACCTTAAGCAAAAACTTCTAGAGCTTAAAACTCCTTATGAACAAGCAATGACAAAGGCGGATGAGTGGCGAGCCAATGCCTTAAATAACCTTGATGCCAGTTCTGCCGATTATGAAAAATATAAGGCGCAGATAAATAAAGTTTATGATGATATGCTTAAAAAAGCTGATGAAACAGCTCTTAATTCTTCAAAATCATTGTCTGATGGTTTTGTTAGAGGGTTTCAAGATGTTCAAAAAGAGATGAGTAACTTTGCAAGTCTTGGTGAAAGCGCTGTAAAAAATGCGTTTTCTAATATGGAAGATGCTCTTACCTCGTTTGTAGTTAATGGGAAAGCGAGCTTTTCTGATTTTGCTAATGCGATATTGAGTGATTTAACCAAAATTGCTATCAGACAATCTATTACTCAGCCTTTGATGAACGGGATTAGCAGTTACTTTGGTTTTGCGACAGCTCATACCGGTGGAATTATTGGCGCTGATAATTTAAGCACTAAATCTGCCAGTTTATCTGTTTTTAGTGGTGCTCCGAAGTTTCATAGCGGTGGTATTGTTGGTGATGAAGTTCCAATTATTGCTAGACGTGGCGAAGGTGTTTTTACCAAAGAACAGATGAAAGCCCTTGGTGATAATGGTTCTACAGTCAATATCAGTGTAAATGTAATAAATAATGCCTCATCAGATGTAAAAGCCTCTGTTTCTAAGTCTAACCAAGGAAACGGAAAGTTCAGCCTAGATATTATGATTGAGAAAATTGAAAGCTCAATCTCGAAAAATGTCTCTAAAGGAACAGGTTTAGCACCTGTTTTAGAGCGACGTTATGGCTTAAATCCTGCTTATGGCAGTTATGGTTAATATAAAAGGATAATTTATGACAGCAAGATTTCCAGATTTGTTACCTCTGCCATTGGTTGAGGAATACTCCATTACACCTAATGAGGCTATTATTAGAACCCAAATGGAGTCCGGAACTGCAAGGCAGCGCAGACGTTTTGATGCGGTGCCGAGTAAAATTACTGTTAAGTGGTATATGAATGCTTCGCAGTTTTCACTTTTTGAGGCTTGGTATAAGTACCACGCCAAAGAAGGAGCAGAATGGTTTGCTATAAAATTGTTGGGTGGATTGGGATTAATCGAACAAGAGGCTCGGTTCACTCAACAATTTACAGCCAAACTTCAAAACGGCATTTTATGGGCTATTACCTCAGAATTAGAGATACGAGAGCGGCCTACCCTATCGGAGGGGGGCTTGAATATCTTACTTTCCAACGATTTTGATAAATTAACCAAATCTGTAAATCGTCTGCATGAGTTTGTTCATGTAACTTGTCCAAAGCAAATAGAGGATCTGTAAAATGAATATGGAAGAAAGGCTACAAGCCGTTGTTTCGCAAACAGAAATAGATGGCTCTCTTTGGCATACAATAATTCATGGTAATAATGTAACAAGTGTTAAAACTGAAAATGGCAATGTTCCCTCTGTAGCTAAGCAATTAAAAGATGTGAGGGATGAATTAATAAATGGCGCTGCTGATTATTTAGGTTCTTGTTTGACAGCTAAAAATGAAACAATAGCCGTTAGAGACAATGCTCTTGTGATAAAATCGGAAATAGAACAGTTAAAATCTGATACACAGGAGTTCAGAAATACCGCTGAGAGCTATAAAAATATGGCTCAAACAACATTTAATTCTATATCTTCTGCCGTTTCGCAAGGTATTGCAGATGTTAGAACTGAAGGAACAACACAGGTTTCCAATGTTAAAACAGCGGTAGCAGAACAAGTGGCAGAAGCAACTGCTCAGGCAGACAGAGCTGAAAATGCGACAGATAGCAAGCTTGAAAAAGACTTGTCTAATATCACTAAAACAACTTTGTTTTCTAAAATGTTCACGACATATGTAAATGGAACCGAATGGTACAGAATTTGGCCTGATGGATGGATTGAACAAGGTGGTGTTGCAGCTAAAGGTGGTGGCGTAACAATTACCTTTCTAAAGGCTTTTTCAAATACCAATTATACAGTTGTTGCTACTTCAATGGGAACAAATGGAGAAATTTATGGTCAATGTATAAATAAGATATCTACTACGCAAATAAAATTTTCAAATACAGGTGGAAGTGCAAACATGCCTAAATCTTGGTATGCATGTGGTTTTTAAGGAAATAATTTAATGGCAAATATGGAAGAAAGGCTGCAAGAAGTTGTTTTAAAAGCGGAAACAGATGGCTCGCTTTGGCACACAATAATTCATGGGAATGATGAAACAAGTGTTGCTACAGAAAATGGTAACGTTCCATCGGCTGCTAAACAATTAAAAGATGTTAGAGATGAACTTATAAATGGTGCAGCTGATTATTTAGGATCTTGTTCTGTAGCTAAAAATGAAACAATAGCTGTTAGAGATAATGCTTTGTTCATTAAGTCTGAGATAGAACAGTTAAAAACAGATACTCTAGGTTTTAGAGATACCGCTGAGGGCTATAAGAATATGGCTCAAACAACATTTAATTCAATATCATCTGCCGTTTCTCAGGGAATTGCCGATATTAATACAGAAGGAAACACTCAGATCTCAAATGTGAAACTAGCTGTAGCAGAACAAGTAGCGGAAGCAACAGCTCAAGCAAATAGAGCTGAAAATGCAACAGATAGCAAATTAGATATTACGTTATCTAATATTTCTAAGAATTCTATAACCCAAATCATGCGATGGTTATGTCCTAATTGGTCTCAAAGGACAACTCTCTCCTTAAATACAGATGTTTCCATTACAAAAATAGGATGGGTTTTGATGAGAAATACTGTCTATAACAGCAATATTACAGGATACATCAATGGACATACAGTTTTTAGGCAATATGGCTCTTATGGAAATTGGGAAGAATATAACAGCTTATCTTTTCTCGTTGATGTTGGTGATGTTGTTAAATTAACAGCTGGTGAATTAACTTTTATGCCCTGTAAAGGAGCCTAATTTATGGCAAATATGGAAGAAAGACTGGAAGCAACTGTTTCTCAGGCTGAAACTGATGCTCAAAAATGGCATGATATCATACATGGGAATGATACGACAACAATTCCTACAGAAAATGGAAATGTTCCAACTGTTGCAAAACAATTAAAAGATGTGAGGGATGCGATAACTGGTGGTGTATCTGATGTTGTTGCCGAGGCTGAGGCTGCAAGAGATGAAGCTATTGCAATTAAAAATGTAACTATTCAATTAAAATCCGATACAGATAACATAAAGTCTGAAACTGCTCAGTTAAAAGCAGATACTTTAACTATTAAAAATCAAGCATCTGAGGTTTTTAATAATATTTCAGTTGTCACAGATACATCTATTTCAAATATACAAACAGAAACGAATGCTCAAATATCGCTAATTAAAAATACAGGAACAACGCAACTTTCATCTATAAATTCAACAGCAACTACACAAATAAGCAATGTTAATTCTGCAGGAACTACACAAGTTAATAAAATCAAGACTGAAGGAGCTAGTCAGATTGAGTTAGCAACAGAGCAAGCTAATCTCTCTAAATATTATGCTGATGCTTGTACGCCGGCACCACTTGGTTCTCGTTTAAGTGTTCCAGCCTGTACTAAAGTTCCTGATGGGTATGAACCTGTTTGGTATAAAAATACTATTACCCGAGCTAGATATCCGGACTTTTTTGAACAACTTGTTGATACCGAATATTTGGTTTTTACAGATGAAACCACTTATGACAGCCAAGTTTCAAGTTATGGAATGTGTGCTAGTTATGTAAAGGTTGATAATGATACTGTTATTTTGCCACTTTTGAAAAACTATGCAAGAAGTGGAACCACAGAAAACCTAGGTACAATATTAAATGACCAATTTCAAGGACACTACCATATAGCTCAAATACGACAAGATGTTTATAATTCAGGCGATGGGGCGGCGATTGCAACATCTAGTGGATCAGATGAAGGTATGCGCCAAGATGGACCAGATTTAGCTATTCTGAATCCTAAAACTGGTGCGCATGGAACTGCTCGATTTGGTACTGAAACACGTCCGAAGTCATATTATGAGCTTGTTTATATAAAATGTTCAGATATAAGCAGACCTTTGTCTGAAGAGAATACTACAGAATTAAGGAATATTATATCTAATAAAGTTGATACCAATCTAGGAAATATAACAGCCGCAACATTATTTAATAAGACTGGTAGTTATTCCAAAAGCTCTACATCTTTTTGGGAAAAGAACAATGTAACAGGATTAATTATGCAAGGCGGACGAGTTAACATAAATAGTAATGCTGATTTTAGTGTTACATTTCCTAAAGCATTTTCAACGGCGGTTATTAGTGTCATTCTTACCCCTTATGCTCAACCTACAAATGCAACTAGTGATACAAACTATTGTGCAATGGTTATGAGCGCCTCAACAACGGCTTTTACAATACGTTACATTGATTCAGACTCAACAAGCAGACGTCAAGGTTATGTATCTTGGATAGCTATTGGATACTAGGAGAAACAAATGCCAAATGATGTTTTACAACAAGCAATAATTGAAGCTTATGCCTCTAGTCCAAGTGATGTTTTTATTTATCATACCTTGGAAATCAAGCATCCGGACTTTATCGATGATGATGGAAATCCTACAACAATTCGTATTGTTCAAGGCTTTCATGGGATAACAGCGACATTAGAAACAGGTGAAGAAGTATCATTTCAAGCAATGTGCTTTGATATTGAACTTCCTCCGGTTGATACCTCT
>JAZSQL010000025.1:0-38511 GCA_045537965.1 Alphaproteobacteria bacterium | reverse complement strand
TGCTATAATTTAACTGAAGGAAATCAACCCGAAGGAAGTTGGTTTTTGCCTAGTTTAAAAGAGTTAAAACTCTTATGTAATAACAAAGATTCTGTAAACTATTCTATTTTACATGTTGGAGGTAGTAGTATATCAACAAGCTATAGATGGACATCGACGGAATCAAGCCCTCAGAATGCATGGAGATTGAGTATATTCTCTTGTAAGGCAGATGGTTTTAATGATAATAACTACTTATACAAATCTTTTGTTCGCTGTGCAATTCAGTATTGATATGCTATATACTAAATATATTTTCCAAAATTTTGCTTGAAAAATAAATATTTGAGTGTATAAAAGACTTCAAATAAAGCGAGGGTGCGCTCATTTTATTTGGAGTTTAGGTATCGCACAAGTCCGCTGAACTTATTTTTTCGGGTCTGGCATTTTTGAAATTTTATATTTTATGACAAATACTGAATTTAAAATCCCTGAAACAAACGAAAATTTTGAAGCTTTGCTAAATGAACAATTTGGCGATAATGGTATTACAGGTTCTGTTGTTAAAGGGACTATTATCCGTTTAACAAATGATTTTGCTACTGTTGATGTTGGTTTGAAATCAGAAGGTCGCATTCCTCTTCGTGAATTTGGTCAAAATCCTGAATTAAAAATCGGCGACGTAGTTGAAGTTTATGTTGATCGTTACGAAGATCGTGATGGCAATATTGTATTATCCAGAGAAAAAGCTCGTCGTGAAGAAGCTTGGGTTGATTTAGAAAAATCTCTCAATGCTGGCGAAAGAGTTAATGGTGTTATTTTCGGTCGTGTTAAAGGAGGCTTCACTGTTGATTTAAATGGTGCAATAGCGTTCTTGCCTGGTTCGCAAATCGATATCCGTCCTATCAAAGATATTACTCCTTTGATGGGCGTTGTTCAACCATTCCAAATTTTAAAAATGGATAAAGTTAGAGGCAATATCGTTGTTTCTCGTCGTGTCGTTTTGGAAGAAACAAGAGCAGAAGCTCGTGCAGAATTAATCAACGATCTTAAGGAAGGATCTGTTTTAGATGGTGTTGTTAAAAACATCACAGATTATGGTGCATTTATTGATTTGGGCGGTGTTGACGGCTTATTACACGTTACAGATATTTCTTGGCGCCGCATTAATCATCCAGCTGAAGTTTTGGCTGTCGGTCAAACCATTAAAGTTCAAGTTATCAAATTTAACGAAGATAATCAACGTATTAGCTTGGGTATGAAGCAACTTGAATCTGATCCTTGGGCAAAAGTTGAAGGTAAGTATAATGTTGATGAAATTTACACAGGTAAAGTTACCAACATTACAGATTATGGTGCTTTTGTTGAATTGGAAGATGGTATTGAAGGTCTAGTTCATGTTTCTGAAATGAGCTGGACTCGTAAAAATGTACATCCAGGAAAAATCGTTTCTACTTCTCAAGAAGTTGAAGTTAAGGTTTTGGAAGTTGATGTTGAAAAGCGTCGTATTAGTTTAGGTATTAAACAATGTACACCAAATCCTTGGGCTGCATATATTGAAGAACATCCTGTCGGTTCTATCATTGAAGGAAAAATTAAAAACATTACAGAGTTTGGTTTGTTTGTTGGTCTTTCTGATGAAATTGATGGCATGATTCACTTGTCTGATATAGCTTGGGATAAAGCAGGCGAAGATGCTGTAAAAGATTATAGCAAAGGACAAGATATTGAAGCTAAGATTATTGATGTTGATGTTGAAAAAGAACGTATTAGCTTAGGCATTAAACAATTAACTGAAGATACAGTTGCTGCAGCTTTGGAAGGTATCAAAAAAGGTGATATCGTTAAAGCTACTGTTGTTGCTGTAGATGATAAGGTTGTTAGTGTTGATGTTAATGGCTTAACAGCAAATATCAAAAAAGCTGATTTATCTAAAGAAAAATCTTTGCAAGATACAGCAAACTTTAAAGAAGGTGACGTTGTAGAAGCCAAAGTTACATCCGTTGATAAGAAAAACTCTAAAGTTAATTTATCAATTAAAGCATTAGAGATTGATGAAGAGAAAAAAGCTTTAGAAGAATATTCTTCTAATTCAGGCAACTCTGCTCTTGGTGATGCTTTGGGTGAAGCTTTGAAGAAAAATGCTTAATTAGTAGAGCCTTTTAATTTTTTAGCAAAACCTCACAAATTTGTGAGGTTTTGTTTTTTATAGTAAAATATTTTAAAATACTCGTGCTTTATTTATAAAAATATGATATCATCTACACATATATTAATTATCGGAGCTTCTAAATGAATGATGATAAACTAGAAAATAAAGAGCTTGATGATGGATCATCTTTAGAAAAAAAGATTGAAAATCTAGATAAAGATGATCCTAAATATGATGCAAAGCGTAGTGAATTGATTGAGCATTTACAGTTTTTTAAAAACAACTTCGAAAAAAGAAGACGTAAGATAAAACAACAACAACAAGAAATTTCCGAAACTTTTATGGCTCTTCGCACTCAAGCTAGAGTTGATCCTAACAATGAGGAATTACAAAATTTATTGAACACAGTTCAATTAGATAAAAAGTTTCTAGACAGAGCTATTGTAGAAATGGTTAGTATAAAAGGAAATATTGATAGCGAATTTAAAAGATTAGATGCAAGTAAAAATTTTAATCAACCTATTGATATTAAAATAATTACTGATATAGATTTGAAGCCATTACCTAGTAATCGAATTAAAGAAACTAAAGAAAAGGGGCTTAAAATTAAAAACAACAGCTCTACCCAACAAAACAAGCCTATTGGACGCAAGCTTGCTCAGCTACGTTTAACAACAGCTCCTAGAGTATCGTATTATAGAGATAATTCTAGACAAAGAGAGCGAACAAACTAAAAATAAAGTCCTTATCGTGAAGATAAGGACTTTGTTCTATTTGCCCAAACAACCATGAGTTTCTTTAGCATAACGAGCATAGCACTTATAAAAATTAGCGAGACTTTGTTGTACTTCATAATTAACGGTTTTCTTTGGGTAACGACCTGTCTTATCCATAATTCCAGCTTTAATTCCTGTTAATATTTCAATACCATCATCAACTGTATCAACAGCCCAAATACTAAATTTACCCTCTTCAACTGCTTGGCAAATATCTTCCCGCAACATTAAATCACTAACATTAGTTCTGGGGATAATTACTCCTTGATCGCCCGTTAGTCCTTGATGAGAGCAAACATCAAAAAATCCTTCTATCTTTTCATTAACTCCTCCAATTGGTTGAATTTCACCAAATTGGTTAATTGAACCTGTTACAGCAATGCTTTGTTTGATTGGTATACCAGAAATAGCAGATAACAAACAATAATACTCTGTTGAAGACGCACTATCACCATCAACACCACCATAAGATTGTTCAAAAACAATAGATGCATTCAGCGATAGAGGACAATATTTAGCAAAACGATTAGCTAGTAAACTTTCTAAAATAAGTACACCTTTAGAATGAATTGGACCGCTCATTTCTACTTCGCGTTCAATATTAACAAATTCACCTTTACCGATTCGTACCTGAGTTGTAATACGAGATGGTTTACCGAAACTATTGCGAGAAAAATTATAAACAACAAGCCCATTAATTTGTCCAACTTTTTTTCCTTTTATATCAATAAGAATCGTTCCCTTATCAATTTGTTCAAGCATAGCCTCTTTAATGCGACCACCACGATATATTTGAGCATCAATAGCTTGGTCAATATGATTCTTACCTATATGATTAGACTTTGACTTACGAGCCCAGTAATCTGCTTCACGGAGTAAATCTCCTATTGACGCTATATGTGCTGTTAGTTTTTCAGAGCTTTCCGCTAAACGTGATGAATGTTCAATAATTTTTGCAACAGCCTGTCTATTTAATGAACGGAGTTTTTTCTTTTTAGATAAAGATCCTATTAATTTAGCATATTCAATCTCGTTATCTTCTGTACGATCCATCAAAACATCAAAATCAGCTTCAACTTTAAAATAATCTGAAAAATCAGGATCTCTTTCGCTCAATAGTTCATAAAGTTCCGCATCGCCTGTTAAAATTATTTTTACGTTTAATGGAATAGGTTCAGGATCAAGGGATATGGTTGTAAAAGATGTTTCCTCACTAGGAGCTTCTATTTTGATTGATTTTGAAGCTATAGCTCTTTTTAGTGAATCCCAAGCAAATGGTTGCATTAACATTTTACGAGCATCGATCAGTAAAAAACCTCCGTTTGCTTGATGTAGAGCACCAGCTTTAATTAAGCTAAAATCAGTTAAAAGAGCACCATATTGCTGGATACGCTCAACTTTACCAACCAGATTTCCTTGTGTTGGATGGTCTAAGTGTATAATTGGAGCACCAGAATTAGGTTCATTTTTAACAATAACGTTGACTTTAAACTTAGCAAACTTATCTTCTTCTGGTTGCTTTATCTTAGACAATAAAGCTCCCAAAGGATCTTCTCCATCTGCAGGAGGTGTAACTTCGTTTGATGGTAAGAATTCTTCAACATTATCCAAAATATAATGTTGAATTGCACGCAGAAAATCATTGGCATGTTTCATACCTTTGTATTTAGTATGAAGTTCATCTATAGGTTTTTTTACTGTTTCTTTTAAAAACTTTATCCGCAACCTATTGATTTCATTATGTTGTTTATCTTCCCATGCAGGTAAATCATGTGCAGAATTTTCTATTTCTATCTGCATTTGATTTAAATCTTCAATAAGTTGTTTTTTTTCTTCTTCTGGTAAGCTTTCAAAAGCTTCTGGACTCAAAACCTCACCATT
The DNA here is from genome assembly GCA_045537965.1 of Alphaproteobacteria bacterium. Taxonomy (GTDB): domain Bacteria; phylum Pseudomonadota; class Alphaproteobacteria; order RF32; family CAG-239; genus CAZU01. The sequence continues at coordinate 33,723 of JAZSQL010000025.1, read as the reverse complement.
TTTTACAGGAGCAACAACTAAACCTACGGGCATATGTAATAATGTAACACTTTTACCTTTTGCCTTTTTTTGTAGTATTTTTATGTATTTTTCTTTTGATTGTTTATACTTTTCTTGAATTATATTAACACCTGCCTTGTATTCATCACTTTCTAAAACAGATGGTATTGAAACAGAAAAAGCCTCAATTAATTTATCAACATCTTTAGCAAATTCACTAGCTGTTCCTGCAGGAAATGAAATTGCGAAAGGTTTATATGGCTCATCAAAATTATAAATGTAAGCCCAATCATCAGGGGTTGGTCTATTTTTTGCCTCTTTTGCCAACACTCTTTTAACTAAAGAGCTTTTACCAGTTCCCTCAGGACCAAGGCAAAAAAGATTATATCCTTTTGATTGAATATTTATGCCTATTTCCACCGCGGCTAAGGCTCTATCTTGTCCTAAAGCAGACAAACGCTCCTCTAGTTCAGCTGTTGAAGCAAAATTAAACTTTTGAGGATCGCATTTAGTATATAATTGATTTAGCTGTAGCTTGGTAATAGTCATAATAAAACCCCTATACATTAAAAATTTAGTAAGCTATTATTGATACTATACTTACAAAACCTAATTTTGAGTAAAGAAAATATAAATTGATGCAATATTTACCGTTTTTTATCTTATTGTTAATTGCTGTTTTGGTTCCTATTTGGGCTATAGTTAAGATTATCAGGCTAAAATATTTATTTTTACAAAAAATAGTAAGTAAAAAAATAATGGATAGAGGTTTGTTTTCAACTATAGCCATTAAAGAGTTTACCAACTACATTTTTAATCAGAAAAAAAACATTCAGAAGCTTTTACTTAAAAACATTTTAGATGATAAATTCAATTTAGTATGTGATAATATTCAAAATCCTTTAATAAAAGCAAAATTTAAGTTAATGGTTAAAGGGGTAATATCCAAGATAGAATATCCTGACAATCTTTATAATTTAATGAGCTCTGAATTCTATATAAAAAATAATCAACATATTAAAGCGCAAAATACATTACAAAAGATAAATAAAGAAAAATTAAATAAACCGCAAAAGGGGCTTTGGTTTTTGCAAATAGCTCAAATAGCTCTTTTTGAAAGTGATTTGCTAACAGCATCAGAATTTGCAGCAAAAGCACTAAAAATTTTTCAAAAAAAGAACTTTGTTTTTGAAGAAGCACAAACATACTTTGTTCTCGGTAATATTTATCGTGTTTGTGGAGTGTTTGATAGTGCAGATTTTATGCTAAGATCAGCATTAAAGTTATTCAAATATTTAGGTGCAAAAAATGATGAAGCAGAGGTATTAGGAACATTTGCTCTTTTGATGAGTATTCAAAAAAGATTTGTTGAAGCTGAAAATTATCTTGCTAAAGCAGAAAAAATTATTCCTAACAAAAGAGAAATCGTTGGTTTTATACAGTGCCAAAAATCGATGTTAGCATTCATTCAAGATGATATAAAAAGTGCTGAAAAATTAGCTAAAGATATTTTAAATAAAAAATATTTGCCCTCTGTAACCGCAATGGCAAATGATATTTTATCTCGAATTGCTATAACTAAAAAAATGTTTAATAATGCTATAAAATATGCTAATACAGCTTCCAATATATATCTTAATGAAAAAAATTTTGCATCATATTTTGAATGTCAATACATTATAGCTGAGGCTTATGTCCGAAATAGTGATTTAGATATGGCTGAAATAATTTTGCGAGAATTAATTAATAAAGAAAAACATCACAAAAGCTGTTTTTATATAGCTAATGCCTATACTCTACTAGGACTTGTTTTGTTACAAAAAAACGAACCAAATAGAGCTAAAGCGGTTTTTAATCAGGCCCTTAATCAAGAATTATTTAATAATAGAAAAACAGGTGCTGCAATTGATTATGCAAACTTAGCAATTATCGAAAAAAAATATGGAAATATCAAAAATGCACACAAAAACCTAACAGCAGCACTTCAATATGCAAAAGATGTTGATGACGACCTTTATAACCTAATTAAAAGTGCGCTAGATTAAAAGACACATTTGTCTTTATCGTTTTTATGTTATTAATCTCCGATATTTTAGTCCGAGATACTCCCATTTCTTGGAAACCAAGTATATAAAAACTTGGTGTTGTGAAAAAATTATAATGAGACTTACTTGTAAAAATAAGTTCGTTTTTAACAGTTAATCCAGACAAATTTAAAAACTTTTTGAATGATCTATCCCAAGCGGGAACAGCAAACTCACCAAAAATTATAACAGGATTATCCTGCTTGACTATAAATTGATGTAATTGACTAAAAATTTGAGAATACTGATTTTTATCAGCACCTCTAAAATCTACTTTAATTAACGTAAGTAACGAGTTATTTTCTTTAATTATAACATATGGAGCAACAAATTTCTTCGCTATTATAATAGCTCCTGAAGCTTCTTTGTTCTCATGAAAATAGTTTGATAAATCTATATTTGAAGCAAAATTTAATTCAATATTTTTACTACCGACAAATTTATCTGGAAAAAATAAATTTGTTGATGAGCTTAATGTTGTATAATTTATCAGAAAAAATAAAGCGAAGAATACTGCTATCTTATAGCGTTTTATAAATGTTGAATAAACCATTAAACAAAACGAAACCACATATAAATGAAACAAATTAAAAAAAACAACATTAAAACCAGGGTATACCAAAGACAAAAAACTAAACAATGCTACAAATAAAAGCATCGTATATATAAATATACTTGTTCTTGTTTCGTGTTTTTTTTGACTTAAGTAACCCATTTTTAATTAGTTTGTTTTAAATTAATATCGCTATGGAAATCATTATATGATAAAAAAAGTTTTTGTAAATGGTTGAGAATATATGATAGAACAACTTACTTCTTTAGATTTTATCACATCTTTGTCATTAAAGTTTGATTTTTTAATGATGACAATAAATAATTATTTGGCAGGAACAAATAATTTAAAGACGATTTCTTTATTTTTAATAGCATTAGCATTAGTTTTATTTTTATTCTTAATGATAATTATTTATATTCGTCATATCATATTTTTTGTAAAAAGTAATAATCCTGCTAAGAATTTAAAGGAATCAGTTGAAAACGAAGATGAATCTTACAATGTGTTTAACGATGATGAACAGCAAGAATTAGAGAAAGAACTGCAACGAGAATTAGAACTAGCTTTGGCGGAAAGACAAGCTCGTGAACAACAAGAATTGGAACAACAACGAGAGAAAGAACGAGCTTTAGAAATAAAAAACGAACAAGATAAAGCAAAAAAAGATGAAGTACAACAAAAAGAAAAACTTAACACAGAAAATAAAAAGAGAGAAAAAAATAACGAGCCTAAATTAGATCTAGATTGGCAAAAAGGAACTGTTGTTGCATCTGAGGCGGATATTGAAGGTGTCTCATTATCATATAAGCAAAACAGACAAGAGCTTAGTCAGCTTATGGGATTAGTTATTGATATGCTTGGTCGGGGAGTTGATGATTTAAAAATTGCTCAAACACTTAATTTTAAAAATCAAGGAATGAGTGATGAAAATGATATAATAAAGGCTATAGATGCTCTTAAATCATTTATAAATCTTTCTATCTCTGGTAAGTTTGCTAAACTTGATATGTATGATGTATTACCCAAAGAAGACCAAGCCTTGTTCCATTTAGCGAATGGAGATGCTTCTTTAGCATTAGCTCTATTAGAAAATTTAATGGATAGTAAGATAGACAAAGCAAACACTAGTTCTTCGGAAGAAAAACGTCAAAACATATATATGGAAGTGTCAGAATATGCTTGTTGTTTTGGTGCCTTAGCTGAAATAAATGATATAATGTTAGCAACATCTGCGTATGAGTTAGCTATTGAGTTGCAATCAACCAATATTACTGCTTGGGGACGACTAGGCGATGTCTACAAAAAAGCAAATTCTGACTCAAAGGCTGTTTGGGCCTATCAAAATGTCTTAAATTTTGCGGACGGCGAGATAGATGTTGCACAAATTGCAAATGCCAATAAACATTTATCAGAACATCTATACGCTGAAGGTAACAGTTTGCAAGCTGCAAAATTATATAACAGTGCTAAACAATACTATGATTCTCTGGGAATAAATAGAAGGCTTGATAAACAAGAACTTGAGATTATAGAAATAATAGAAAATAACCATAGCAACTCGTTACCTGAGATGATTCAAAAATTATTAGGTAAACAAAGAGTAGAATAAAAAGAATTGTTAAAAACAAAAAACTCCCTTTGGGGAGTTTTTATGGCGCGCCCGAGAAGATTCGAACTCCTAACCTTCTGATCCGTAGTCAGATGCTCTATCCAATTGAGCTACGAGCGCACAACCAACATAACGAAAATATTTATTACAGCAACAAAATAAAAAAATCAAGATTTTTTTTCAAAAAAAATTATTTCTTTACCAATATTTTAATAAATGATGTGTATGATGATTGTAAAGTCTTATCGTTTTATAAAAAATTTCTTTACAAAACGGGTAGATAGTGTAAAACAGAGTTAAATGTTATTTTTTATTAAGGTGCTTTTTCAATGACAAAATTAGCAAAATTATCATCAATGTTAATGATTGTAGCACTTGGCGGATGTACATATTCGTCTGATGCTATATTTCCATCCCTTTTTGGTTCAGACGTTCAAGAACAAACATTAGAAGAAAAAAACGCTGCAGAAGCTGGTATTATTCTTGGTACAAACAGTTTTGAACCTGTGAATATTTCTGAGGTAAGCAATACAGGTACTTTTGTTGGCCAAAAAGTTTTGACTTTTAGAAGTGAGTTATCTCAACTGCAGGATTCTATTAAAGATAATAATGATGAATTGCAAAAAATTAGATCTTCGGTTGTAAACAATGCTTTACAATATCACAAAACTATCGGCACTATTGAGGCAAAATTACAGGTTGGCACAACACCTGGTAACCCCCATGTATTTAAAATGTTAGCTCAAGCTCAAAATAATATTCAGACAATGAGCACCAATTCATCTGCATTGAACCAGTTGTCAGCAAAAGTGGCAGCAGATACAGCTAATACAGATTACCTTGTTGAATCAATTCGTTCTGCTTATAGTATTTCAGGAGCTGTTGACGAGGATCACCGTCAATTAAGAGTTTTAGAAAATGAAGCAGGGCAAACATCTATTCTTATGCATTCGTTATTGAATGAGGTTAATGGAGACATTTCTCGTCAGCAACAGTATGTTGATACGGCAAATGCAAATATTGCCAAATTAAGCGATGCTATTAGGGTTGGAAGTTTTGGTGTAAGTAATGTTCCATTAGGATCATCTAATTTGCTAAATTCTGCAAATAAGATACAATCTGTAAATACAACAGCCGCTAATACAGCTGGAAAACCATTATTTGCGGTAAAATTTAATTCCAATGATGTAAAATATAAAGATGGTTTAAAACAGGCTGTTGCTAATGCTGTTACTAAAAAGCCTAATGTAATATTTAACATTGTTGCCATAAATTCATTGCAAGGCAACAATGCTAATGATTACGCATCAAAAGTTTTTCAAGACATTATAAATATGGGTGTAAGCGCTGATCGGATAAATATATCAGCAAGGACTGATGCAAAGTCTTCTGTCCCTTCAGTTATGGTTTATGTTCATTAAGCTAAATTATTTATTAAAAAAACCTCGCTTTGCTTTCAAGGCGAGGTTTTTTTATCACTACTACTATCATATTGTGATAGTGACAAAATACCGTAAGAAAATATTCAATGCTAGCGTATATGGATTTTTAAGAAACGGCTAGGAGAAATTCATGAACACTACCCGCAAATAGAGTTCATTGAACAAAACCATGATAAAGATTACATGCATCTTCTAGTCTCAATACCACCTAAAATGAGTGTGGGTAGTATTGTGCGCATAATAACGTCCAATACAGCAAGAGATTTAAAGAAAGTTTATCCGTTTCTTAAAAATGTTATTTTGGTACGGAGAGTATTTGGTCAGATGGGTATTTTGTCAGTATAGTTGGAGTAAATAAGGCAGTGATACAACACCATATAGAACATCATGGGCGTTAAGATATAGGGTAAACTTGGCTTGAACTAAAATAATATCACCAACATTAGCTGGTGGAGGTTCATTAAAATATTTTTTGGTAAATTTACAAATATCACTATTTACAAACTAAAAATTTTTCATCGATAATTTGGCAAACACGTCTAAATACCTCATCAATACTCATATCAGAAGTATCAATAAGTATAGCGTCATCTGCAGGTTTTAGAGGGGCTGATATTCGAGAAGAATCTCGCATATCTCGTTCTTTGGTTTGTGCTAAAACTTCTTCATAAGAGAATAGCATACCTTTGTTTAGGTATTCCTTATATCTACGCATAGCTCTAACTTCAGCTGCTGCAGTTACAAAAAACTTAATATCAGCATTAGGGCAAACAACTGTTCCTGTATCGCGCCCATCATAAACAACACCTTTTGCTACTTTTCCATCTGCGAACGAAGGAGTAACAGCAAAATCTTGCTGCATTTTCAATAATTCAGCTCTAACACTAGCTAAGGCTGCAACTTTAGATGCGGCTTGTCCACCAATATTTGATCTAAACTCTGGATGTTTAGATAATTCAACCATTTTAGAAAAAGTCAAATTTTGAGCAGCAGCTAAAGCATCCACTTCATTTTCAGGATTAATATTATGAAGCAACAAATTTAATCCCACAGCACGATAAAGCATTCCTGTATCAAAATAAGCAAGCTCATATTTTTGTGCTAATTTTTGAGCTAAAGTACCTTTTCCTGCTGCGGCAGGTCCGTCAATGGTAATAATCATAAAAAAACCTAAAAAATTTATTTTGTAACCAAATATTCACTTTCTTAAGTTTAAAATAAACGATATAATATATAAAGAAAGAGTAAATGTTGTTGGTGTGCATATTTTCATTAATAAGGAGTTCAACGATGCTTAAATTTTTTTCATTAGTTAGCTTGCTGATATTGTTTTTTTGGGGTAATGTACAGGCTATAGTCCAACAGTCTGCATCTAGTGCATTGTCATATCGCAATGTTGTTAGTGGTTCTCGTAACGCCAAATCTCATAAAAAAAATAAAAATATTTCTACCAAAATTCGAAAAGTAACCAAAGCTCCTTTAGAGACGCAACAGGTTGATTTACGCAATGCAACAACAAAAACTGTTGATTTACTTTTACAAGAAAAGGTTGAAATAATTTTAAACGAAGATGTTGGATATTCTTGGGAGTTGTCGTATGATAATGGTACTGTTTCAATGATTTCCAATACTATAAATGATGGCTTTCGTGTTATTAAGTTTATTCAAAATGGTAAACAAAATAGTACTATCTTTTTTGATTATATAGATCCAGAAGGTAGTACGGTTAGAAACAAAGCTCTTTATATTAAGGTAAAATAATGAATCATAATCGCAACATTAGATTATATACAGATTGTGAATTAAACATATCGTCAGATATTGAACTTGATGTTATGAAATCCCATTATTTGTGCAATGTTATGCGATGTAGTAGGGGAGAAGCCATAAAATGCTTTAATTCCCAAAATGGTGAGTTTTTGTGTGAAATTCAAAATATTAATAAAAAACATACAATACTAAAAGTGTTAAATCAGATAAAAACCCCACTACCAGAAGGTGATATTTGGCTTATTTTTGCTCCATTAAAAAAAGATAAAACAGATTTTGTTATCGAAAAGGCGGTTGAATTAGGTGTAAGTAAAATTATTCCAATTATTACACAGAATACAAATGTTGAAAAAATTAAAATAGAAAGATTTAGACAGCAAGCTATTGAAGCAGCTGAACAGTGTGAGCGATTAAGTGTTCCACAAATTTTAGTTGCAAAAAATCTAGATGATTTACTAACAGAATGGGACAAAGCCAGAATTTTATTTTTTATGAACGAACAACGTAATGGGCAAGATGCCATAGCAACATTTACTAAATATGCTAACAAACCAGCGGCAATATTAATTGGTCCAGAGGGTGGTTTTAGTACTAATGAAATAGAAAAAATTTGTACTAAAGATTTTGTAGAAAATATTAGTTTAGGACCTCGTATACTACGAGCAGAAACAGCTGCAACAGCATCTTTAGCTGTTTGGCAGTCATGCGCAGGGGATTGGAAAATATCAAAGGAGAGCCTATGAAAATACTTATAGCAGACGATCATGAATTATTTTTAAAAGGTCTAGAGTTTATTTTATCTGATTTTAATCCAGAGGCAGAATTAATCAAAGCCAAAGATTATAATGAAGTTTTTGCAGTAATTGAAAAAAATAAAGATATCGATTTGATTTTAACAGATTTGGCTATGCCAGGAGCTCGATGGTTAGATGCGTTGCAGGAAATACACAAAAAGCTTCCAGAAACACCGATTATAATATTATCAGCTGTTTTTGACCGAGAAGTTGTCCAAAAGACCATAGAATTAGGTGCCGCAGGATATATTGCTAAAGCATCATCAAATGCGGTAATTATTTCTGCAATTAATCTTGTGTTATCAGGTGGTGTCTATATACCAGTTGAACTTTTAAAAGACACTTCACAAACTGAGTTCGATATACTAAAACAAATTGAAACCAGCTCATTAAATCAAGATATTACAGAAAATGTAAAAGTGTTATCACCAAGACAAATAGATGTATTAAAACTTATAGCTAAAGGACAGTCTAACAAGCAAATAGCTTATGAACTAGGACTAACCGAAGGAACTGTAAAATTGCATGTTACTGCAATTTTGAAACTACTTAATGTTTATAACCGTACCGGAGCAGTAGCTGCGGCCAATCAACTAGGATTATTAAATAAAAATGACTAATATCAATCAAAAACAGCTATGTGAATATTTAGATATTTTTGGTAAAAACAAAATGCAGGGTTTGTTAAAAGACTATCTTGCTGAGTCAACTAAATCATGGGATAGATTAGACAAAATATCAGATAAAGAAAAACGCCATGTTTTCCATTGTTGGCGTTCAAGCAGTCTAGTATTTGGTATGGAAGATTTTTCTAAAATATGCACCAAGATTGAGGATGACTTGTTAAATAATCGTCATACAAAAATATCAAAACTCATATCTGAAGGTCAAGATTGTTATCAAAAGAGTATATTGAAAGTTATTAAAATTTTACAAGAGAGAGAAAATGAATTCTGATAAAAAAGATAAGCTAGCACTTCCACCCTATCTTAATTTTATTTACGGACATATTTATCGTCGACCAGAAAAATGTGTTTTATTAGATAGCAATTTGTTATGTAATTTAAAAGCTTTTTTTCAATACAAAAAATTATCTGCAACCACTACCAAAGAAATAAAGCGTAGCCAAGCAGTATTGCAAATGGGATTAACCTTTGGTAATCAAATAGATGAAACGGCAATGGCGATAGGCTCTTATGGACAATATGATATCATAGATATCAATCAAAATGAAGTGACCAGAGCAATTGAAAAATATTGGCAGATATACAAAAATTTAAAAATATTTAAACAAGACGCCAGAACAATGAAAGCAACAGCTAGTTATGATGTTGTTATTTGTTTTATGTTACTTTCTCAAGTTCCATCAGCTTCAAAATACCAAATTGTTAACAACGCTCTAAAGATGGTGAAACCAGGAGGAAAAGTTGTTTTTATTGATTGGCACAATCCTCTCTATTGGCATCCTTTGCGTTATTTGGTAAGAATGTATAATCGTTTGTATCATCCTTTTGTTGAAAGGTTGTGGGATAGAGACATCGAAACTTATGCAACTAATAAAATGCGAGGACAATTTTCTTGGTTAAAAAGCACTTATTTTGGTAGAATGTTTCAAAAAACAGTTGCTATTCGTAAAGAAGATCCAAATAAACCTCAAGAGGAAGAAAACTTTTTTAATGGTAGCGCATTTGGCTCAGTCGATGCTTAAGATCTTATCTGCTATTTCAATCGCAGGATTAAGTGTTGATAGAGGTTTAAATTCAAGAGCTTTTGCTGAATAAATATCTTCAGCAAAGCCTTTTTTAATCAGTGAATCTGCAAAACGCAAATGTTTTTTAGTTAGCCAATTTTGTCCTTTGAATAACAATACAGGATTTCCTGTACCACAGGCTTCGGAACACATAGAAACAGAATCAGCTGTTGCTACAATTAGATCAGCACAAGTATAAAAACCCATAATAGGATTTTCTTTTTTTTCTCCCCACATATATGTATACGTAGGAATTCCTTCAAGTTTTTGCATAATAAGTTTTTCTGCTTCACTACCAGTACGGCGAGAAGTTGTTATTAAGATAGATCCCCCAATTTTTTGGTTTATTTCACGAAGCTTTATCGCTAAATTTTCTGCATTTTTGAGGGACCAAGGATGATTCTTGATTGCTCCTCCAACAATTACTGATACCCAAGGTTTGGGCAAGTGCCGAAAGACAGGATTCCACTGTTTGCGAATATCATCAATTTTATCAGTAAAAATCCTTGTAGGAGCTCCAGTAATAACAAAAGACTTAGGGTTTTGTTGCTTGCTTAAACTATCATGAGCAGGAACAATAACCATTTCCATATCGCAAATTCCCACCCCTTCGCTAGGATACATTAGTTGAATAATTTTAGTTTTGTTGCCAGATTTTTTACGAACATATCTTGCAATCGATACTGTACGACGAGAGGTTGACATTATCAAATCAGGATAAGGAGCTTCAATTATGTCAGATTTTTTCTTATCAATTCCTATACAAGAACGTCCTTTTATCCAGTTAGGAAGGCTGCCTAAAATATTATAAACAACTTGTTTTTCAATAATATTTATTCTATTGCCAAGAGCCTCAGCAATACCTTTGGCTTGTCCAACACTACCACGTCTATCATCTAATAAAATCCAAAGCGTTTTATTCATATTTGATAACTTTCAAAAAGTCATAGTCAAGCGATTCTTATATTTGTAGTATAGATATTATATTAATTAAAACAACCTTTTATTAAAAGGAGTACAAAATGAAATTGTTTAATCTAGTATTGGTTGGATTTTTGTTATCTATTTTCCCAGCTAATGCACAATACGCAGCACAGCGAGATGCCATGTATATGGCTACACTAAAAGCTGTTGTTGATTATAAAATGGGTGATGAAGAAAACCTTCGTGATCTTGAATCTTTGCGTGAAAATGAAAGATTTAAACGTGATTTAATGCAGATGATGAGCAAGCTATCAAATCGTCGCTCTAAAGATTCTAAAAACAATCGTGTCTATAAAATTTTGCTAAAAGCAGGTAAAGATATTTATAATGAGCTTAATTAATCATTATTTAACCGATTTTATCATAAACTAGAGTTGGTAAAATTCTTAGTTTTAGGAAAAAGCTATGGACAAAGAATTTATAAAAAAAATGCAATTAAGTATTACCAATATGCGAAAAAAAGTTATTGAGGTAAAAGGTGAGGCTGTAAAAGGTTTATCTCTGATACCCCTTTCTAAAGATAAAAAGGCTATAAAAGCAACTAATACGAGGGAATCCAACGCATGAAGAAAATAATCTGCTGTATGTTTTTTATAGCCTTTGTTTCAGCGTGTTCTAATACTGCAAAATATCAAGAACCTGAGTATAACTATATTGCTGAACACGTCAGAGTGATTGAAAAAGCGTCTTCGCACGTAGTTTATGAATATACAAACATTCGTGTTGATGAGGTTGCCCCTGTTGCTGCAATTTATTGTAATGATCATGGAAGAAGGCAGGCATCATTGTATAATATTACCACATGGAAAAATAATCGTCGCCGAGCAACATTTGTTTGTAAATAAACTATAATTGATTTCAACTTGCAAAGCTCGAATTGCTGACCTATATAAAATATAGGAAGTTTTTTGTGAGTTTAATAAACAATGAGTAAAGATTTATACCAAACACTAGGCGTATCAAAAGGAGCAAGCGAGAACGAGATAAAGTCTGCATATCGCAAACTTGCTCGTAAATATCATCCTGATCTTAATAAAGATAACAAAGAAGCTGCCGAGAAATTTAAAGAGATTTCATGTGCTTATGATATTTTAGGCGATAAAGAAAAACGTAAAAAGTATGACAACAATGAGATAGATGCTGATGGCAAGCCAACAGGGTTTGGAGCAAGTGGTTTCGGAGGAAATCCTTTTGGTGGAGGATACCAATCTTACAGCGGCAACCCATTTGGCAGTGGTCAAGGTGGAGGATTCGATTTTTCTTCAATTTTTGGAGAAGACATTTTTTCTCAATTCTCCAATCAAGGGGCAAATCCTTTTGGCGGTGGTTTTGGTGGAGCTTCAAGACGTTCGCGTAAGGGTAAAGATATAAATTATACCATGAGAATAGAATTTTTATCAGCAGCTAGAGGCGATGAAAAAACGGTTAATATCAATGGTAAAAATATCAATGTTAAAATACCTGCGGGAACAGTAGATGGTCAAACATTACGATTAAAAGGTTTAGGAGAAGGTGGTTTTAATGGTGGATCAGCTGGAGATGTTTTAATAACAATCAACGTCAATAGTCATCCGTATTTTAGCCTTGCTGATAAAACAGTATTGTTAGACTTACCTATAACGCTTAAAGAGGCAATTTTAGGTGCAAAAGTTACTGTTCCAACTATTTCAGGCAAAGTTGCAGTTAATATTCCACCATATGCAACGACAGGTGATAAGTTACGCCTAAAAGGTAAAGGTATAAAAGGTGGTGACCAAATTATAACCTTAAAGGTTGCTACACCTAAAACTAAAGATACAGAATTAGAAAAAGCCTTATTGCGAATGCCAGATGAGGATGTTAGGACTTTTTAATGCTTTTAGAAAATATCAGAGAATTTAATTGGCTAAATGAGCCTCAAAATGTTGGTTTTATTGAAGAAGGTATTTTGATAACCACCAAGCCTCAGACGGATTTTTGGCAGAGTGTAGATTATAATTTTTTTAAAGATAATGGACATTTTTTTGCAACATCTAAAGAACAAGACTTTTCGGCTGTTACTAAATGGCATTTTTCGTCAATAAAAGATTCTGCCCAATGTGGCATAATGGCACGTTCAGATGCTCAGAATTGGCTTAAAGCAGGGATTTTATCCCCCAATCCAACAAAACCTCAGTTAGGTGTTGTTGTGTCTAATCAAGGTTCTTCAGATTGGTCGGTTATTGATTTGCCAACATCAGTAAAAGATATTTGGTTAAAAATTCGTAGGCGTGGTAATGATTTTATTGTTTATTACTCTCTAGATGGTCAAACATTTAACCAAATTAGAATGCTTCATCTACCTAAAATTTTACGTGTTATAGATATAGGAGCCTACGCTTGTTCACCAAAAAGCGAAAGCTTTGAATGCATACTAGAAGAAATTGATATCAAATAGCTTAAACATTTTTATTTACTAATGAAGAAAAAAGTTTAACAGCACTATTTTGCTTATTTTTAATAGATGCCAGATTGGTATATGCATTTGACATCATTGTTGCAGTAGAATCATATTGCATTGCTTGAATTTGCGCTGCATAAGCTGCTGAAATTTGTTCAGATGAAGATGTTGAAGAAGTTATAGAAATTGTTTCATTTTTGGTATCTTGCGAATTTGCTTCAGTAACTAAATAGTCATCGGTATATTTACTACCTTGTTTAATTTGCATAACATATGCGTTTTCTTCACGCAAACTTTCTTCTGATCCCACCTCAATATAATACATGCCTTTCTTTGCTTTATATTCACCTGAAAGGATAGATTTCATTGTTGCATATTCTTTAGAATTTTTATCAGCAGTAGAATCACCAACACAAACAGTACGATTACCTTTTTGTGTATAAACCTTAATAGTCATTCCTGGAGCAATATCGTCCAAAAGACCTGCTTTTTCTTTCTCACGCTCGGCTTTCATTTTTTCAATTTCAGCCTTAGCTATTTCCAAAGGGGTTTTAGGGGTGGTATCAATGATGCTATCTTCATTTTTTATCCCCATAGACTCAAGTTGCGCTTTAATCTCTTCAAGCCTCTGTTCGTGTTTACTAAGGTCTAAAACCTTTTCCTCTTCGTCGCTACCTGTACGAAGGTTAACAAACAATTTTCCATTAGACTGAACCTGAATTTTATACAAATCTGAGGAGTCATATTTTCCCAAACGCCCAATAACCGAAACACGAGTCCTATTTAAGCGCGAATAACCAAGATCACGAGCATTAGCAAAATTCTCGTCAACATTATTAACGTCAACTACAGACTTATCCCAGCCTGCAACTCCGTCAACTTTATTGCTCACACTTTGAAGTGGCATCGAGATTCTCTCCTAAAAACGCATTTCTATATTTTATAGTACCATAAAGATTGCTAAAAAACAATTAAAATGTTATTTTTCAAGCGGCAAACAGATCTTTTATCTTATCAAAAAAACTCTTTGATTCTGGTTGGCATTTATCGTCTTTGCTAATAGAACGAAATTCTTCCAACAATTCTTTTTGTCGAGCAGAAAGATTAACAGGTATTTCAACTCTAAGCTTAACGAACAAATCACCACGTCGTTCTGAACGTACCATAGTCATTCCTTGCGACTTTACCTTAACAACTTGATCAGATTGAGCACCTGCATCAATTTTAAGCTCTATCTTCGAACCATCAATTGATGGAATCTCAATTTTTCCACCCAAGGCAGCACAACACATTGAAATAGGAATCCTTGTATAAAGGTTAGCTCCTTCTCTTTCGTATAATTTATGATTTTTAACTGTAACAAAGACATATAAATCGCCATTTTCGCCACCTCTGATCCCTGCTTCGCCACCACCAACGATTCTCATGCGAGTATCATCTTCAATTCCAGCAGGAATCTTAACCTTAATAGTCTTTTGTTTATTGACAAAACCTTTGCCTTTGCAATTAGGACAAGCATCTTTAACCACGCGTCCAGTACCTTTACAGTGAGGACAATTTTGTTCTACCACAAAAAATCCTTGTTGAATACGAACTTTCCCCGAGCCGCCACACTGCGAACATACAGGAGCCTCTTTACCATCTTTTGTTCCATGACCATTACAATTTTCACAAGTTTCCGTTGAAGGAAGAGTTATTTCTTTTTCCATTCCAGTAAAAGCTTCTTCAAGAGTAATACTCAAATTATAACGCACATCTTGTCCTCGCTGAGCATAAGATTGGCGTCTGCCACGTCCACCTCCCATAAACTCTGAAAAAACTTCTGAAAAAATGTCAGCGAAACCGCCAGCACTAGCACCAAAATCAAAATTAAAACCACCACCGAAAGGATTGCCTCCGCCTTGTCCTCCAGTAAAAGCCTGATGCCCAAAACGATCATAAGCAGCACGTTTTTGCTCATCTTTCAAAACTTCGTATGCTTCGTTAATTTCCTTAAATTTGGTCTCAGCCTCTTTATCGTTAGGATTGCGATCAGGGTGATATTGCATTGCCAACTTGCGAAATGATTTTTTTATTTCATCAGCAGAAGCTTGTTTGCTTACACCTAGCGTTTCATAGTAGTCTTGTTTGCTCATAGTTTTTCAAAATTCCCATAAATAAAATCTTGTCTACTATTTAGGAAAAAATAAGCCAAAATGCAAGCAATTTCAGTAAGTTTTTAGCTATCATTTGTTGATTTTAAACTGATATTAATAAATCAGCATTACAATTACTAAAAATAAATGGACTCATTTTTTGACAAAAAAACTTGTTTTTGTGTCAAAAGTGTGATAAGGTATTCATAAATATAGTTTTATACATTTGTTCGTTGGGAGAACAAAAATGGTTGATAATACAGAAGATAAATGGCCAAGATTGGTTATAGATATTGAGTTAATGGAAGAAGAACTCAAGAAGTATAATGTAAATCTTAGGGACGAGTTCACCAAAGTTCTTGCTCAAAATGAGCACATGGCAAGAGCTTATAAAAAACGCTTCCAACAGCAGAGATTTTTAACAATCTTGGGTGCAGTGTATGCTGATAATACTATCTACAATGATAAAGAAAAGGAAAAACACTTATTAAAGTTGAAGAAGTATTATCATCAAGAAAAGAAAAAATCAAAAAAGGGCAATTATCAATATATGAGCCCCACTACAGCGCAATTCTATTGTAATCTATTGGATGCAGTCAAATCTCAAATAGAACAAGACTATCCAGGTATTCAACTTCCAACAGAAGAGATTGGAAAGCCTAAAGCTAGGGAAGAAATTACTATTGTTCGCAGACCACTAGGACCTGAGAAAGAAAAAACACCCAAAGATATAGAAGATAAAAAGCCATATAAATATCATATTCTAGATTTATCAAAATTGGATTTTGTTTCAGCCGATCAGATGCATCAATATTGTCAAGAAGTATTGTCTAGCATGGTTGATGATAAAACCAAAACAGCAGACAAGGATAGATTATTGAAGTTGATGGCTGATGTTGAATATGCTTATGGCTACTCAGCAAATGTTAATGACGATATGAGGATTAAAACTCATACGGATAAGGTAAGAAATTTTGTTTCATACAGCGAAGGTTCCTCTTTAACCAAAGAAAAACAAGAGTTATATGTTAAGTTTCTTGATAATTTAGAGAAAAAAATAAAAGAAAATCACCCTGATCATGATATTGAGAAAGAAGAAATAAGGGTGCTCTGGCCTACTGAAAAAGGACAAGCAGATGACGATAATAACGATGATGACGATGATAATCACGATGATGACAATAAAAAAGAAGCCTTAAGAACATATACTTCTGATGAATGGAATCAGATGATAACCATTGCATCTAAAACAGCTGTAAATAGTGCTGCTGGTATAGAAGAAGGGATAGCAGTATCTGCCTTACGAGATGTTATGGGCGACAAATTTCCTAAAAATTGGAATGATATGACGCTTGATGAGCAAGAAAGTATCATAAAAAATTTATCACCTGTTCAGGTGAGTCAATTCAATATCAAGGTAACAGAATTAGGAAAAAAATTAGCGGAAACATTGCCTCCTAACTTCTTAGTGCTTATGGCAGACAATACTGACAGGGCTTTAAAATCAAACAAACTATCAGATGAAGAAAAATCTTCTTTAGCAGAGCAAAGAAATATTATCATAAAAGCAATGGCTTCACAAATACCTCAGGTAGGCACAGAACTTACCATTGATAATTTAAATGCTGCAGGTGTTTATGATGGTTTTAATTCAATGCTTAACTATCTGGAAAAAAACCAAGATAATATGCCCGAAGGAGTAACGTTAGATCAAGAAAAAATAAACGAGGTTCGAAATATTCTTGAAGAAGCAATAGCAGAATACGATAAGGAACATGGGTTAGAAAATATTGATAAAAAATCAGCTGGTAGCATCAATAAAGCTTACGATTATCTTCAAAAAGAAGTAAATGATATTATTAAAAATAATTCATTTGAAGAACTTTTAGATGATGATACAAAAGAAATATTTAATTCTCTAGAGTTTCCTAACACAAACGATGATAATGGCAATGAAATTTCTAGTGAGGAAAATAAAAAATTATTTATTGAAGCTATTCTTCATTCTGCCTCCCAAAAAACAGCAGTAGAACATAACGATAAAAATAAAAAAGAAATTATAGAAGCTTTTAAGGAACAATTATCTGAAACGACTATACTAGAAACAGCAGATATTATTTTAGCTCAAGAGGCTATAAATGCTGCAAAAGGAGATCATTCATCATTCAACGATGAAAAGGATATAGAAAGCAAAAAGACAAAAATCAAACAATATATCGAAACCAAAGCTAAAAAAGTATCTATTAGCAAAGAGGCTTTAGCAGGGTATTTTGCTGCAAAAGTTAATAAACAATCATTGTTTGTTAACAGATTGGCAACCAAACTTAACAATCGCAACGTTGCAGTTTTGCGTAAAATGTGGAAGCCATTTCAAAAAATAGATCAGAGTTGTATCAATCGGTTTGGTAAGTTTTATACTCTTCCTAAAGCCATATTGAGTAATCAGGCAAAAAATTTACCTTGGACATTAGGTCTGGCAGCTGCAAGAGTTGCTGCTTTTTCTGTAGCTGCAACTCCATATGGTTGGGCAGCCGTTGCAGCCTATGGTGTTGTTAGCGCTGGTGCTACTTGGTGGAGAATGAGAAAAAATTATAAAGAGCGCAAAAAACATGATCCAAGTTTAACTGTAGGTAAATTTTTTAAACAAAACTGGAGTGGAATTTTATTAAGCGCTGTTGGTACCGCAGCTTCAGTTGTACCTGGACTTGCGGCAAGTGTTGAAGGTCTTCAAGGGGCTGTTGATGCAATGAAAGATTGTGGAATGCTAGCTCAAACAAACATTCCAGTTGCTGAATCTTTAGGTATGACAAATTTAAGCGTTGCAATGGTTGGTGCAGGTATGGTCGATTCGACAATTCGAGGGACATTGGCTCAACGCAGAGATGGGGAGAGCTTTGGAAAGGCACTAATATTTGGTACTTTAACAAGTACTATTTCTACAGCAGCAGGTATTGGCATGGGAATTGGATGTGCTCAAGCATGTAATGCCGTTTTAGATTCAGGAATGAATCTTGTTGGAGATACCAGAACTATAGATGGTACAGATGGCGATTTGAGCCGAAATGTTAGTATGGACGAATTAAATCAACGAATTGATGCTGCTGGTTTAAGAGATGAAGTAAATGCTCTTCATAGTGGAACTCTAAATCAAGAAGAGTATAGAACAACATTAGAAACAATTCAAGAAACTCTATCTAAAGAAGGTTTAAACTTAACTGCTTCGGAAAATGGTGAAATTACCCTTAGATGGAGTGAAACAATTACTGAGGTAACTGATGCAGCTAAGGCATATGCAGAAGATACGGTTAAATATTGGACTAGTTCTAATCCTGATGTGTATGAACAAAATATAGAAACGTTAAAACCAATTGTAGAAGCTTATAATGCTGAGCATCCTAATACTCCTTTGGATGTTCATAGAGCATATCATACAATGCTTTTGATGGGAGCAAGGGCTGTAGCGGCAGATGTTGATACTCTACAAAATCATGTCAATGGTGGAGGGACAGTAGATTGTAAAGGATTACATACAGTGATTACCGATAACCATATTACCAAACATCCCGATTGGAATGTATCAATAGAGGATGTTCAAGCAGTTAGGGCAACCACGAATGATAATGGTATAATGAATGCTGGAGCTGTACGCAATGTTATCGATACCATTGCGGCAGTTGAAAAACATGTGAGTGATATTGGTGAAGTGGGACAAAATGCAGATACCAGAGGAGGTGCTCACACGGATGGTTACTTACATCAAAATGCAACAACAGATTCTTCGGGTGAGCATATTCATGTAGACGAAGGAGGAACATTATTTGATTCATACGTAGATGGTAAAGATGCACATGAAACAAAAACTATTAATGGTAGTGAAAACTTTGAAGTTACACAAAAGCAAGAACAAATATATATGCCATTAAATGCTGAAGTTTTAGTGTTTAATCAAACTCAAGGTCTAGCTAAAATAGAGGGTAATAATGCACGAGCAACAAGCAAAGAAGCTGTTACATTACAAAAAATAGATATGTCTTCTATTCAAAAACCTATAGATCAATCATCTGAAAAGAAGGTAAGCTTTTTTAATAGGTTGTTTGGAAAAAATAAATCTTCAGGCAAATAGAATAAAATCCCCTTAGTTTTAAAGACTAAGGGGATTTTTTATACCAAATTTGCTATTTCAGCCCTCAGATTATCAATACCGATATTCCTTTCTGAACTGGTTGCCAAAACCCTAGTATATGCTGCAGCATGTTTAGATATTTCATTTTCAACTTCAGTCATAACTTTTGTTAAGTTACCCGAACCTATTTTATCAAGCTTAGTCAGTACAATCTGATATGTTACTGCAGCTTTGTCTAAAAGTTCCATAATTTCCAAGTCCGATTTTTTAATTCCATGACGAGAATCAATCAGAACAAACACTCGTTTCAAATTAACGCGTCCTTGCAAATATGCAAATATAATCCTTTGCCACTGTTTAACTTGTGCTTCTGGAGCTTTAGCAAAACCATAACCTGGCAGATCAACAATGTGTAATTTATTAGCTAAATTAAAAAAATTAAGTTGTTGAGTTCGCCCAGGTGTATTAGATGTTTTAGCTAACCCTTTTTGACCAGTCAATGCGTTAATTATGCTTGATTTTCCAACATTAGAACGCCCTGCAAAAGCAATTTCAGGCATTTCAGTCAATGGAAGCTGATCTAATTTTGCCACTCCTAAAACAAATGTTGTCGGGGTTTTGAATAACGCATTAGCATGAGCTAACTGCTCTGGGGTAAAGTCTTCCAACTCAAAAGACATAAATTATACTCCAACTTTTTTCATAATGGCTTTTTGTTGAATAATTGAAAGAATATTGCTCAATGTCCAATAAATAACCAATCCAGATGCAAAATGACCTAACATAAATGTAAATATTATAGGCATCAATGCAAACATTCTAGCTTGGTCCTTACTAGCGGGTTTAGGCGACAATTTTTGTTGCAAATACATTGTAACACCCATCAAAATTGGCCAAACACCAAGATCAATCAATGCAGGGAAATGAATTCCTGTCATAGCAGAAAGAGTCAAAGGATCTGGCGCAGACAAATCTTTAATCCAACCTACAAATGGAGCATGACGAATTTCAATCGCAATATTTAATACTTTGTACAAAGAGAAAAATACAGGAATTTGAATAAACATCGGCAAACATCCAGAAGCAGGGTTTATTTTTTCTTTTTTATAAAGTTCCATCATCTCTTGCTGTAAACGCATTTTGTCATTTTTATAATTTTCTTGAATTGCTTGGATCTTAGGTTGTACTTTTTTCATTTTTGACATACTTTCATACGATTTATTAGCAATAGGAAACATTGCTAAACGTAGCAAAGCTGCAAATAATAAAATAGCCCATCCCATATTACCAATAAAGTGATACAAGAAGTTCAAAATATAGAAAAATGGTTTAGTTAAAAAGTAATACCACCCAAAATCAACAGCTAAATCAAATTTATCGATACCTAAGTTTTTTGTGTACTCATCTAGAAGTGCAATTTCTTTAGCTCCTGCAAAAAACAAAACATTGCTAGTTCCAACACCACCATTAGCCACAACAATAGGCGTTCCGACATAATCTGTCTGAAAGGAATCTTCAGCGGTTTTGCTAAATCTAACTTTGGTTTTTGCATTTTTATCAAGTGTAAATGCTGAAAACCAATATCTCTCACCAAATCCAGCCCAACCACCTGTTGTTTCAAACTCTTCATTTTCACCAACATCTAAATCTTTAGGCTTAAATTCTTTAAGGCTTGAATTTATTACCCCCAACATTCCTTCATGTACCACAGACGAAGAGTTATTATCAGCCTTATATATGCGATTAATCATGCCGAAAGGATACAACGTTATACTTTTGCCAGAATTATTTTCGACAATTTGTTCAATGTTAAACATATAATTTTTATCAATAGATATGCGTCTAACAAATTTCAGACCCTGCCCATTATTCCACTCTAAAGTAATAGGTGTTTCAGGTGTTAATTTTGAACCAATAACTTTCCAATCGGTTGAGCTGCTAGGTAATTTTATAGAAGAATTATTTGATAGCCAACCAAACTCTGCATAATAAGGAGACAATGTGCCACTAGGGGACAGTAACTCAACATCGGCACTATTTTCTTCCAGTGTTTTTTTATAGTTTGTAAGATATATATTATCAAACCTAGCCCCTTTAACTCTTAAAGAACCAACAATTTTTGCATTAGCAATATCGATTCGCTTATCACTATGCAATACAACATCAGTCTCTTTAATTTCTTGAGGTGATTTAGTGTATATTTCGCTATCATTGGTTTCAATATTTTTTACTTTAACAGGTTGTTCTTTTACCGTAAGTGTTGGTTCTGCCACAGTCGGTTTTTGGGGCTCAGGCCATACCATATTCACCAGCAAAATAGCTATTGCCGATAACAAAATTGCCAAATACAAACCACGGGTTTCTTCTCTCATTTGCTATAAAACTCCTTAAAACAAAGCATTATTGTCTAGTATTTAGTATAAATCTAGAAGATAAGCAAGCAAATATCTTAGCTTATTCCTTGTTTTGTTGTTTTTGTGGGACAGGATCATAACCGCTTCCACCCCAAGGATGACAACGTAAAATTCTTTTTATTCCCAAGTAGCTTCCTTTAAAAATCCCATGAATTTGCAAAGCTTCAATAAAATATTCAGAACAACTAGGTTTATAACGGCATACATTAGGAAGCATAGGGGAAATAATCTTTTGATAAAGTCTAATTAGAGCAATCATCATCTTTTTTATCATCAAGACTTTCTCTTTCTTTTATCTGTTTATTGATTTGAATAACAGCTTCGCGCATCTTTTTTACCAAATAGGCAAAATTCAAAGTCGTTGTATTGTGACGCCCAATAAAAACATAATCAACGCCAGATATAGCATTTTCTGGCAAAACAAGCTGGACAGCTGCTCGTAACCTACGTTTGGTATAATTACGCAAACAAGCCTTTCCCAATTTTTTTGTAGCAGTATATCCTACAAAACAACAACTTTCGCTAGGTACAGGCAAACTTAAAGCCGCTTGCAGAACCAGACCGTTAGTAACAATCTTAAATCCCTTAGCGGCTCTAATAAAATCTTTACGTTTCTTTAACGTTAAAACTTTCATCTTTAATAAAATTAAGCAGAAAGTTTTTTGCGACCATGAGCACGACGAGCAGCCAAAACTTTGCGACCACCAGCAGTAGCCATACGAGCACGGAAACCATGGCGACGAGCTCTAACCAATTTTGAAGGTTGATATGTACGTTTCATTTTATTTCTCCGGTTTATTATAGTTATTTAAAGCTCTAAACATTTGTTTAGAGTTCTCGGACAAAAGCTTTATAAAGCTAATTGTTAGATATGTCAATGCTTAAATTGCCTCGCCCAAACGCAATATCTTTTCGGCTTTATCAGAATAAGAACCATCTTCGTTGTGTACAATAATACCAGGATGTACAACCAAAGGAGTTTTAGAATCTTTTTGAGCTCGTATTATTATTCTTTTAGCATTTTGAGAAATTTTAGAGTAAAGAGGAAAAATTTCTATTTTTCCTAGTTTTCCTGAAATATGTCTAATTATATCCTCCAATGCTTCAGTCCTATTTATTATATAAAAATATCCTTGGGGTCTTAGCATTTTAATACAAAAGTTCAACCAACCACTTAAATCTGCATATTGAAAATTATGGGCTATTGCTTTTGACTCGTTAGGCGAGGGCATATCATTTTCTGCATAAGGCGGATTTGTTATGACATGAGCAAAAGAACAGGGTTTTAGATCATTCTGAAAAATGTTACTGTTTATAAAATTTACAAATTTAAAGCCATTAGTAATAGCGCTTTGTGTTGCTGATTCGGCTAAAACAGACTGTAGCTCAATACCTGTTATTGATATTTCAGAATTTTTAAATCTTTCTGCTAAACAAAGAGAAACAGCGCCCGTTCCGGATCCAACGTCTAGTATATTATCACCTTTTTTAACTTTGTTTACAGCAGCAGATAACCATACAGCATCAGAAGAAGCTCTATAAAACCCTTCAGGTTGATAAATTTTAACCTTTTTATTAAGCAGATAATTTTCATTACTCATTCTAGAACTCCTTGCATCAGCTTTTAATTTCATTTCCATTCAATTATCGCACGAGCAAGCACTCTTTCATTATCAGAATCATAGGTTTTAATACTATGGGTTGATATATTACCATCCATTTGTGTTAAAACCTCTATTTTTTCACCCATATAACCTTCTTTGCGAAAATTTATGCTGATTTTGGCAGGATTATGATTTAGTCGAAAATTTGGTTCTACAGCTTCGGTTGCCCATAAAATATAAACAGCATTATTTATATGTTTATTCAAATCTATATCATCAAATCGTACTCTAAACTTAAATCTATTATCTATTCTTTTAATATTTTCCATTTTAGGAAAATCAGTATTTACAGCTCGTTCATTAACAACATCTTTAATCGGCAAATTTTCAATAACAGAAACAGGGCGTTTTTTTTCTATATCTATCAAAATCCATTGACTGGTTGCTCTAATAATAGATGTTCCATCTTCTCCAAAAATTTCAAAGTCACGATAGGCAGATAGTTTATTTCTTGCAGAAGGCCAAGTTTCAATAACAATATTTTCGTGTATTTTTGGTAGGCGCTCAATTTCTAAAATATAGTTTGAACCGACCCAAGTCATCCCTTTTTGAATGCAAAAATCAAGTCCAAAACCTAAAGATGCTGCATTATCATCAGCAATATCTTGCAATATATTCATCAACGTTAAAATACGCAAATTGTTATTACGATCACATTCATAAGAGCGTATATTATACGGTTTTATATGCTTCGAAATAGCCATTTATTTTCTCCGTTGACAAAGCATCATATTAAATTTTTGTTGTGTCCTTCGGCGGCTACATGTTCTTTTTAAAAAACCAAGTCCTGAAGTAGCCTTTTGCCAGACTTCAGTAAAGCTGGCATCATTTTTAACAACTAACCATGTTGCAGGTTGATTAGATAATAATTGATATTGATTACCATAAAATTTAAAAAGATAATTATTTTTAGGAATGGGATCAATCATGATAAAACCAAGTTCTTTTGCTAATTTTGAAAAACTTTCTGCTACAAAACATGGGCAATGCGTTGGGATATATACTGAATTGGGAAGTATATTTAAAATATGTTCCCAATCACCCAAAAAAGCATGCCCAGCTCCTTGTAATATAGGGTAATCTTCTAGTGTAATAAATTTAATATTACGAACATTCATTTGTCCCTTTAGAGGATTAAAATAAGTAGTGGTTGTAATTAGAGCAAAAGAATCTTTTGAACACGCTTTAAACCAATTTCCAATATCGTTAAAGGCTCCAATAACAACAAAATTATTGTCTAAATCATCAATATTATTCGGAATACCTTCAACAATTTTTATTCTGTTTTTTGCTATTTTTTCAAAATTTATTCCATAATTTTTTATCATTTTAAGATAGGTATAAAAATCATCATCACCATAAAATACAACATTTTTCTTTAATTTTAATGCAGCAAGAAAAGCTAAAATATACATTTCAGCATGAGTTGGATACACAGGGAGAAATATTTTCTTTTTGCGTGATTTTTTTATTATTTTTACTAATGTTTTTAATACATCAGCTTCTCGCCAAGCCATGCCATCATTGTCAATACCATAAAAATCACCAACTACGTAATTAATTTTATTTTTCCAAGATACTAACATCTTTAAATTTGTTGGTTTTCGAAAGTAAGTTGTTTGGTCGATTTTCATATCACCACTATGATAAACCGATGTTATTCCATTACTAATTATAAAACCAAAAGCATCAAAACAAGTATGAGAAGAGCCTAAAATCTCTATTTCAATAGTTCCACATTTTATTCTATCTCCATCATTTATAATAATGAAGGTGGGTTGTTTTGTTTTGCCTATCTGATAATGGGAATACAAGTCCTCTAAAATAAATTTAGTATATCTACCACCATAAATAGTTGGCAGTTTGTACCCTGCTCGGATATAATGAACTATACCATTTAAATGATCAGGATGTGAATGTGTTAAAAATAACCCTTTTAGATTCAATTCTTTTTTTTGCAAAATCGCTCTAATATCAGGAACTGCTGCAATAGAATTTTTTATTCCTAAAGCTTGATGATTATCAAACTTACCCAAATCCACCAATATTGTAGAGTATCTAGTTTTATCTTTTTCATGCAGAACATTAGTGTATTGATAACAATGCCCACTAATCTGATCAATATTATTGCCCCCTAAAGGGCACCAATATAAACCAGAGTCCTGCATGAAATTAACCATTTAATTCCTTAAATTTAAAGTTGTCTTGCCTTTTTCAACCTATATTCAGTCAATTTTGCTTCGCGCCATTCATTAGCAGCCTTTGCAACTTTTGCCTCTATATTAAGTTTATTTTTAGCAAAAACTTTATCCTTTTCAAGCCTTTTTACTCCGTTAAGACTTTTATTAACAGATTTAGCTTCTAAACTAGCTTGAACAATCCCTTTATACACTTTTGATAGTTTATGCGCATATTTTTTTGCTTTTTGTGGTAAACTAGAGTGATAAGCTGTAGCAGCCTTATTCCAATCGTTACCTTTCTGTTTATACAATTTTGTTAAAAATTTCGCACCATACTCCACGTTTTTATAAGGATTAAATGCTTCTTCTAAGTTTTCAAAAGCATCGGGGTGGTAAGCGAGGTTAATTTGCATACATCCAACATCAATACTTTTAACACCTTGTGCTTGTAGTCGTCTAACCTCAGCAATAGCCTGTTGTTTGGTCGCAAAGAAACGCCCTCTACCTTGAGCGTTAATAGTCCAAGGCCAAGCAACATTGCGTTGCTTTTTCTGATTCCAACGTCCAGACTCAACATTGGTAATCGTCGTAAGAAGGTGTTTTTTGATTTGGTATTTATTTTCAAATTGCTGTGCGGCAACTGTACAAACTTCTTCAGTATTAGCATACTTAGGGTATTCAGAAGCTTCTACTGGTTGAAAAAACATCAGCAAGAATAACAAAAACATCAAAAATTTTGATACGAAAAGTCGCATCCCTCTGTTCCCTTAAGTTCGCCACAAGTATCCCTTATGCAACAAATATACCAATTTCAACTTGCTTAACGGCTAATTATTCATCTTAATTTTTCAAAACTTAAGGTTAAGTTAGCCACGCTTTTGTCTTAAAAATAAAGACAAAAACAAACAATTTACCAAATAGATTTATTAATAAACTGTTAATATTCAAGAGGGGCTTATAACACAATTATTTTTTAAAATCTAGTAAAAAATTACCAAGAGCAATTATTGACTGACTGATGTGATGGGCAATATCTTGAAAATACTCATTTTTTTTATATGAATCTTCATTCATATAAATTCCACGATTGATCTCTAGTTGCATAGTATATATGTTTTTGCGAGGTTGGCAATAATTAAAAGTTATAAAAGCGCCAGCATAAGGTCTATTAAATTCAACTCTAAAATCTTGATTAGCAAGGCTATTATAAAAATTTTGAGATATTTCGGTAGGGCAGCTTTCATCAAATAGATTACAGATACAAAAATCCAAAGCTTTAGATTCGTTCATGATATTACAAATCATAGAAGGCATTGAATGGCAGTCAAGCAATAAACAAAAACCAAATTTACGAACACATTTATCTACCAATTGTTTTAATCTTTTATGATAAGGATCATAAACATTATTAATTCGCTCCAAAGCCTCCTTATAACTTAAAAGACCATCATATATATTTTTGTTATGATAAACTACTCGATGCAAAACACCTAATCCCACACGACAGCGTCTTGAATTTATGTCATTATTTTTTGGTGCGTCAAAAAACATCGTGTCATCTAGTTCAATTTTATCTCGATTGACATCTATAAAGGTGCGTGGAATATTAAGACTTAAGAGCGGAATACCTGCATCACTAGCCTCTTTAACTAGCTCAGTTACGAAACTATCTTCTGAAATTCTAAGTTCATTTTTTTTAAGAGCAGAATTTGCCAAAAATTCTTCAGGAAAACAGTTTCCAGCATGAGGAGAAGATAAAACAATAGGAAATTTAAAATCCTTAGTGTTAAACTCATTAAGAATTTTAAGATTACTATAATCAACACGGAAATCTAAAATCTTTTCATCCATTAAAAGTTCCTTCAATCTGAAGCTTTAATGTCTAAAATTATATATTTCTAAAACTTAAATATTCGCTAATGGTCACAAAAAAAGCTTGCAATTAGCTAAAAGCTATATTATTAATGCCCCATTATCATAAGATGGGTGTGTAGCTCAGGTGGTTAGAGCGTTACGTTGACATCGTAGAGGTCGTAGGTTCGAGTCCTACCACTCCCACCATTTTGTTTAGGCATCTTTTTCAATGAAAATAGGCGTTTTTGATTCAGGTATAGGTGGCTTGGTTATTACCAAAGCGTTTATATCTAAACTACCTGAATATGACTATGTCTATTATGGTGACACAGCTAATCTCCCGTATGGAGATAAAGATACCAAACAAATTTTATCATATACCATTGATGCCATAAAATTTTTAATTTCACAAAAATGTGGACTTATAATAATTGCTTGCAATACAGCCACCTCAATAGCTTTAAGATTCCTACAACAAAATTTTATTCCCTATTATGCCTCAGATGTAAAAGTTTTGGGCGTTGTAATTCCAACTGTAGAGGAGGCTCTAGTAGATAACGCTTCTAGAATTGGTGTTTTAGCAACAAATGCCACAGTTGATTCTCATATTTATAGTGAAGAATTACACAAACTGAAATCAGATATAGATGTTTTTGAAATAGCCGCTCCAGATTTAGTTCCTTTGATAGAAAGTAACAATTTTGCTGCCGCAGAATTAGCTGCAAAAAAGTATTCATGTCAATTTAAAGATATCGATTCGCTAATTTTAGGTTGCACACACTATCCTTTGTTAAAATCATCTTTTCACAAATATCTACCAGAAAGAGTTAAAATAGTTTCTCAAGATGAGCTAATGGGGGCTAAATTAAAAGATTATTTAGCAAGACATTTTGAGATTGATATTTGTTTAAGCCGCAACAAAGAATTAAATGTTTGGGTTAGTAAATATAGTACTCATTATCAAGAAGTTGCTCAAATGCTTTTTCCAAATGTTATAATTAATGAGGTAAAATAAAATGCGTAAAGATTTCTACATTTTTCGGCATGGCGAAACAGATGAAAACTTAGCTGGACGTTGGCAAGGGTGTGGAGTTGATTTTCCGCTAAATTCAACAGGTTTATCTCAGGCAAAAATATTAGCTGATAGACTACAAAATAAAAACATTGAAATTATTTATTCTTCGCCATTAAAACGAGCTTATCAAACTGCAGAAGCAGTAGCGGCTAAATGTGGCGTAGATATCATTATTATGCTAGAATTTACAGAAGGTTGTTTAGGTGTCTGTGAAGGAATGTATAAAAAAGATATAGCTACTAAATATCCAGATATTTGGGATGCTTGGTACAGTGATGATATGAACATGGAAACCCGTTGGCCAGGCGGAGAAAGCAAACAAGAAATGCAACAAAGAATGAGTAAAGGCATAGAAAAATTACTATCTGCACCACAAAAAATTATAGGAATAGCATCTCATAGTGGATCTATGCGTTATTTTCTATATAAATTTGGTTATGGACCGCACAAAATGCCCAATACTGCTCTTTTTCATCTTGTTTATGAAGATGGAGATTGGACTTTGGAGCAGTTATAAATTTAAGCTACAAAATTCCTAATTTTATCCAATGCGGCTAAAGCATCAGCCCTTCCAAGCTCGTACATTGCTTTAACTATATCTAGGTTTTGCTCCATACGACCTATTTTAATATTTTTAGATGGACGTAAAACCATAGTATTTCCTTTTTTTTCTTCATCAGCTACATAATCAAGTTCATCATTATACATTTTATATCGATTAACTATAGCTTCTATAAATTTAGGAAATTTATGATAAACAATTTTTGCAATCCACCCACTTTTAGATGCCTTTTTACGATATCCATCTGGGCGTGTCAAAATGACAATATTTTTGTCATATCCCAAATTTTGAGCAGCTTTAAGAGGTATACTATCACAAATTCCACCATCTAAAAAATTTTTATTATCAATTTTAACAATTTGCGAAAAGAAAGGTAACGATGCTGAAGCTCTGATATAGTTTATACCACTTTCTTGTCTAAGTTCCTTACATTGAATGTATTCAGCTTTTCCTGTTTCGATGTTTGAGCATACAGCAAAAAATTTAATT
The DNA here is from genome assembly GCA_045537965.1 of Alphaproteobacteria bacterium. Taxonomy (GTDB): domain Bacteria; phylum Pseudomonadota; class Alphaproteobacteria; order RF32; family CAG-239; genus CAZU01. The sequence continues at coordinate 3,819 of JAZSQL010000025.1, read as the reverse complement.
TCAGAATTTTCAAAAGAGCCATGATCAAAAGGATCTAAAATCTCAGGCAATTCCCTGTAACAAAAATCTGTATCAACAACATTACCTGTTCTAATCCAATTTTTGATACTCATAAAACGAGGATCATTACCATATTTAAGGTTATATCTAATAGAGCGTCCCTTTTGCTTAGCTACATAGGTACAGCCATGAATTGCTCCAGCTGAAACACCCAATACAGCATTAACAAAAATATTGTTTTCCAACAAAACATCCAATATTCCAGCGGTATAAATACCTCTTTTAGCACCACCTTCTAATACTAAAGCAACACTCATTTTAATCCGATTCCTTACAATTAAACATCTCAACAATCTATTTTAAGATATTGTTTTTTTGAAGCAAAAATAACAATATGTGTTTATAAATATTTAAAAATAAAATTCAGCTCTTATATCAAAACAAAATGTATAATCAATAGGAGATAAAAAATGAAATATTTTGCTTTTGTTTTGGGGCTTTTTACCATTTGTACAATAGCTATTGCACAAGAAAATAACATGTTGCAAACCGAGGTTGAGGAGCAATATTTTCAAAATGAAAACCAAAACCCAGATAAATCAATTATATATGTCTTTTTTAATAACGAACCTTGTCCCACTTGTCCTCAAGCTATCGAAATGATAGAAGAAGTTTATAATCAAAACTATCTTAACAACTATGCTTTTTATCTTATAAATTATGGGGAAGACAGTAATTCGGGCTTTATTGAAGAATATGCATTATCAAATCCGCTAGAGGTTGTAATGGTTGATATTCAAAATGGTGATGAGATTGGGTATCAAAAAATTGAAGGTCTGCAAGATATGACACCTAATCCAACAGGCTTCAATGAATATTTTACTACACAAGTTAATGGTTATTTAGGAAATGAATAAAACCAAAAAAAATCCTCAAGCAAGTTCTTGAGGATTTTTTTATTACATCCTTGTAGAAAACCACCACTTTAGTGGTGGATGAATAACGAGATGTTGTATAACAACATCGTTTCCACGCTAACGTGCGTGGTCAAACCGAAGGTTTGTATCCTTAATAGAACCCCGAGTTTACTCGGGGATATCTATTTGAAGTTAGTGTAAAATAATTTTTAGAAGGTAAATCTTATGCCAGCATACCATTCATGAGTATTAACCTCGGCACCTTCAATTTTACCCAATGTATAATAACGATATCCGCCATCAATATTAAGACATCTATTAATTCTGATTGTTAGACCAGCACCCATTTGCCAAGAGAATTTTGTGTCTTCATAATTTTCATCCAATACCAAACCAACATTATCATTGTTAAGCTCAATTTCTGAAAAACCAGCACCCACACTAATATAAGGACTTATCCAATAATTAGGCATCAAATCAAAGTAAAGATTAAACATATAAGAGGTTGATGAAAGAGTCATTGTAGATGTAATCGCTGCTCCACTTTTAATATCTTCTTCAGCATCTTCACGTGAAACATACTCTAACTCACCACGAAAATATTTATATTTATAACCAATCGCACCACCAAACACACTAACGCTATCTAAATCACTAACACCAGCAGTTGTTATAGAATCTTTTTTAGAGTTCAAATGATTCCAAGCCATACCCCCACGAGCCGTCAAATAAAAACCATCTCTAGCTTCTGCTACCGAACTCAACACAAATACCATCGCTAACATTGAGCAGGCTAATACTAAACCTTTTTTCATAAACATTTCTCCCAATAGAGTTTATTAATATTACTTGCACTCTATCACTTGAATATTATTAAAAAGTTAACTGAAAAATAGTTTTATGCAAAAATTATCTCATTTGTCCGATAATATTAAAAATGTTGGTCAAATCAGGTGTGCGTCGCTCAGTTTTAGAAGAGTCATTCGATAAAGCAACATAATAAATCAGCGTAAAAATGCGAATAACTGCTGTTAAATTCTGATACTCGGTTACAGCCTTAGCCAAAAGATTAATTAGCGAAGTACGAGATATATGCTCTTTAGCACATAAATCATCAAATGCTTGCCATTCAAAAGAACTAAGTCTTACAGATGTTTTACTTTCATTAATTCTAATAACACGACGCACGAGAGGGATCATATCAATACATCCTTTTTATATTTCGCCCTAATACTACCTTACTGGGATTATTTTGTCAATACACAACGAAAAGTTGCTTGGAATATAATAAAGCAAAGTTTAATAAAAAATAATTTCCAAAGCAGAAACAAGGTGTAGAGTAATTTTTTTGTCAAAAAAACTTGCACAAATGCACAAAATATGCTATAACTAAAATTGCACAAATATTATCTTTAGTCTACTATTGAATGATTATTATAAAAGATAAAAGAGTTTTTATTTCAGATAGATAGCGTTCTATCTTTATGAAGATTTCTATATTTTTTGAAAAATTTTTTCATCATTCATAGATTTTAGGTAAGTTAAGTTTGCTGAATGTAAAATGATATTATACTGTTTTTGTGGAGATCATTTTGTCGTTTTCAGCTGTACTAACGTGTGCAGAAAATAAAAATATTAATAATAACAAAAAAATAAAAAATGAAGACAAAAACAAAAAGGAAGACGATCTACGTGATCGTAGCAATGGCAATGCTAATGCCATTTCTAAATTGCTCTAGAGATAGAGCATGGGGTGAAAGTTCAACAACAGAGCCCGATGAAGAAATCAGTAATATTATCGGTTGGAGACCATTGAGTTCCGCCGAAAATGACAGTATCAATGCCGAATTTATCCGTGAAAACGGAGAAGTTGAGTTCGGCAGCGTGTGTCTAAAGCTTTATGCAGAAGACACCATCGTAGCCAAAGCAAATAATTGCTTTGAGTGTTTGGACAATCTTGCAGAAGGCAAGATAGCCGACACAGTGGTTAAATTTAAATATAACCACAACAAAAGCAACAAATTGCAGGTTGAGGGATTAAAACAAAGTTTCAAAGCTGATGGTACGGTCTATATAGACTTACCATGCTTAGACACTTTGCGTGTTTGTGGAAATCATGGTGTTGTTTTAACAGATAACACAAATGGTTTCTACGAAATATCAGAAACCCAATATACCCTGAGTTGTGGTGAGTACAACCTCGCAACTGCAACGCAGGTGTTCTTGGTGGATGAAGACTTCGTCGCTCCACCGGAGTATGACCATACCGAGTGGTCATATTCTCATAAGGCTTTCCACAGGATAGCCAAATATGAGAACGCCAAAATATCTGTAATTTGCGATAATGTCGCAAATTTTAAAGATATTTACACGGATGGTTCCGAGCAAAACATCGAGATAATTGACTACAAAGTCAAGAATTATTTCGATGTGGTGTTTCCTGTCATCGTGGTTGACAACATAAACGATGTTGTAGGCGAAACCTATAATATTGTTGATGGTGTTGCCAATATTGCTGGTGTAAACATTAGCATTAATTGGGTATCTGCTGAAGTCGTTGGTGAAGTTAAGCATAATGATATTGACTATGCAAGCGAGATTACTCCTTGCAGAGCTTATGCTAAAACGATTACTATAAATAGTGATCGTAAGGCAACTGTAAAATTTTACGGTGATGATGAGAGCGATTACGCTGCGGTAACGCTCAACATAAGAATCACAGAAGAAGAAATTATGGTAGATAGCATCCATCGTAGTTTTGTTCACCGTGATTTCATACCAACGGCGACAGTTGCTGGCAATAGTATCAACGTCGTTTGTAATAACGATGCTATATTCGTCAAAGAATATAGCGATGGGACAAGCGACGCCCCAGTGACCGTTGGTTACACTGTGACTAACA
>JAZSQL010000030.1:0-9240 GCA_045537965.1 Alphaproteobacteria bacterium | reverse complement strand
TCCATCATTTTATTACACTTAGTACATAGTTTACTTGCCATTTATTAAACCTCCTTTTTCTTATTTCTACATTTTTTACAAATACTATAAAAACCATCTTTAGAGGTATTATTTTTAGAAAAGAACCTATTATGAGCTAATTTAACTTCGCCACATCTAGAGCATCTTTTCCACTTTCCTTTTTCAACATAAGTGAAATGCCACATTAAGTAATCTTCTTTTGCTTGTTCTGATAATAATTTAGGAATTTTATTTCTTCATAAAGAAGATAAATATTCTACTGAATATGTAATTCCAAATTCATCATCAAGTAATTGTTGGATTTCCGCATTTTGGCGTCCATCTATTTTATAAATTAAAAGTTTGTAATATAAAGGATAATCATCTCTTAGTGTTTTTTCTATTAAATTATCTAAATCTTCCATCATATAATAAGAATCACTAGAGAATTTTCCCCAAGCATCTTCTTTTAAAGCAGAATAATTACAAAGTAATGCTGACACATGTTCGTAATTAAAAAATGTAATAAGTCCATCGCTTATAGGTTCACCATTTTCATCTATTGTAATATTTTCAGATAAATCAGTTTTAGTAATACTCTTAATAACATTTGGTGTTGCCATAGTTTGTTTATACATTCCTTTAATTGTATATTGCTCTTGATGCATTTCAATTAAATGTTTTTTAAGTTTAAATTTTCTTTTCCCAGTGGCTCTTTCTACCATTCTTTCCACCGCTGCAATGCTTTCTTTTAAATCTTGTAAAGGTTTAATTTCTTTTACATCTTCTTCTGTTATTGATACTTTGTGTGTTAGTAATACATTTTTATCATCTATTATTAAATTCCATAATCCATCTTCGCCATTTTCAAATTTATCTACTAAACCTTGATATGATGTTTCCCTTTTATTTACAGTAACCATACGGTTATCGGTTAATATCATTTTAGATTTTTTTTCTTCAGGAGTCATTGCAGAAACAATATAATCAGATAATATTTCAATATATTTTTTATTTTTTAATTGGTCTTTAGACATTTCCGCAACCATAGCTTCTACAAAATCTTTGCGCTCTTGAGCGGTTTTTAAAGAATAATCTAATTTTTTATATTGTCTTTCTTCTGTAGCAGCCATTTCCGCAGTTTCATTTGTTTCTGTCATTATACTTCTCCTTTCTTTAAGTAATATATAAATCACTTTTGACCTTTTATACTTATATTTTACCATAAAAATTTTAGTTTGTCAAGTCTAGATTAAAGAGTATTAATTTGATTTCAAGAAAAATTTATATTATAATATTTATATAAAATGAAAAAAGGTGATAGAAATGAATAGAGAAGAAAAAATTATGAAAAGGGTGCAAGAGCATTATGATTATTTACAATCTTTGGGCTATGAGGTTGTATGTGTATGTCTTCAGGGTTCTCAAAATTACGGGCTAGATGAGTACTCAGATGAATATGTGTCAGATATCGATACAAAAGCAATCGTATTGCCGCCTCTTGATGATTTTATTGCTGCGGCTCCGCCAGTCAGCACGGTTGTTATCATGGATAACAATGAACACGCGGAAGTGAAGGATATCCGTGTAATGTTTGAAATGTTTAGAAAAGCAAATATTAGTTATATTGAACTTTTATTTACAGAGTTTAAAATTATTAATCCAGAATGGGAACCTTATATCCGCGACCTATTCGACTATCGAGCAAGCATTGCCGCATATCACCGCAACCAATTTTTAAGATGCATTGCAGGTATGGCAATGGAAAAAAGGAAAGCATTGTGTCACCCATATCCAAATTTAATTGAGAAGATTGAGAAATATGGATATGATGGAAAACAATTACATCACTGCGTTAGACTTTATAACTTTATTGAAAGATTTGTAAACGGGGAGTCTCTTGATACTTGTTATAAAGTGAAGGCGCCTATGCATAATATTTTGATGAATTATAAAAAACAAAAGGATGTATATGGAGAAGAATTAAGTAAGGAAAGAGCTATTGAAATCTGTGATTATTATGTTGCGGAAATCGGTAAAATGAAGGATGCGGCGCTTACTGAAGAAGAGATTCTCGATAAAGACGCCGAGAAGCTGCTTTCCCGCATTCTTTTAAAGATTATCAAAGCAAAGATGATTAAAGATTTGGAGGCTCAAAAAGATGATATGGAATAGTGGAGTTAAATTAAAAGATGATGTTGCTTGGGAAAATATAGATGATTATGGCGATTTCCGCATCAGATATACAGTAGAAGGCATAGAAGAAATACCAGAAGATTTAGTATGGTATAGTTATTGGCGCACTATGTCAAGAAGTGGTTCTATTGAATGTATAGAAATAAATAAAGCAACGAGAGCAATACACTGCCAAGGATGTTTAGATGTTTTATTTGATATGATACAGGCGGGAATCGTTGAAAAACAGCCGAGAACGGAGCCTATTCTTACCCATGGAGGTTTTTATGGCGGAAAGTGGGATTATAAAACAGATTGTGTAATCACAAAATATAGATAAAACATTTGGAGATTATTAGAAAATCGTTTTCAAGAATTGAAAAAAGATTTGGAGATTTTTTGGACGTGAACCATGCCATTCCAACAACTCACCCGGGCGTATCACAAAACACCACCCCCACTCCCAAACACTACTTTCAGGTGTGGCGAACAAAAGTTCGTGGTGCAAGTTGGTGGGTTCCCACAAAAGAACAAAATTTTTGCAGTTCATCGAGAAGAAACAAAACTTTTTAAAAATAAAAAAAATAGATAAAATAAATTAGAAGAAAATTAAAAATAAATAAAATTAGAAAAATAAAAATCTTAATTAGAAAACAAGAGCAAAGGAGTTGCGGAAATCGTGCAAGGTGCAAGTGTCAAGGTGCTTTTGTGTATTGGCGGAAATGCTAGAAATTTATTAGAAAGAAATTAAAAGACCAAACGAGCAAAACGGCAGTCGTGGGCGGGCGGTTCGGTTCCTGTTTTGGCACGAACATTTGTTCTAGGTATTTTATTTCTAAAAACTTACTTTCAAAAAGTGTAAAAACTTTCCTAAAAGGTATTGACACCTTACGCTTGATGTGGTATAATTAAGATGTAAAAAGGAAAGAGAGTTGAAAGTAATAATGGTTAAAATATTTTTAGATTTAGATGGAACACTAGCAAGATTTAATGTTCGCAATGCATTAGAAAGGTTTGACAAAGAAGAAGGATTTTTTGCAAGACTAAAAGCATACAAGAACATTGAAATAGTAAACGAATTAGCAAAGACAAATAATTTGTTTATCATTTCAGCAAGTCCAAACGAACAAGCAGACAAAGACAAAATGATTTGGTTAGAAAAATATTTACCAAACATTAATGTTGAGAACATAACTATTTGTAGATTAGGACAAAATAAAGCACAAATAATACAAGATAAATACAACATTACAATTAATGAACAATGTTATTTATTAGATGATTACACAAAGAACTTAAACGAATGGGAGAGTTTTGGTGGTAAGGGTATTAAAAGACTTACAATTGTAAGTGATAATAGTACAAAGAAATGGAAAGGTTTGACATTAAAAGACTTACAAGAACTAACAAACATTATTACAATTTAATGTAATAATGTTTGATTAGAATAACATTAATAACAAAGTAAGAATGACATTAATTAAAAAAGATTAAAAAAAATAAAAAAATTTTAAAAAAAGTATTGACAAATAGATAATTAAATGGTATAATAATAATGTAAGATAAAGAAAGAAAGGTGTTGATTTTAATGAAAAAAATTAAAAAAATTAAATGGGAAAATCTTACTACAATTGCAATGTTAGTATTTGCAATAGAAAGGTTATTAGTTATTGTAAATAGCACAGGTGTTACAAAAGACACACCTATCGAGATAGGGTTCTACGCATTGGCAGTAATTGGTGCTAGATACCTAATCAAAGACCTTAGATTAAATCCAACAAATTGGTTAATCGAAAAATAAAAAAGTTGAGAAAAATCTCAACTCTTTTTTTTGCTGTTCCGTTTCAACCATTTTTGCGGAGTTCCGTTTGACTACTTGCCGAACACCCGCCCTAAATCGACAACGCAACCGGGCGTATCACCCCGAAATATTATACCACATTAGCCTTAGGTTTGTCAAGAGAAAAAATGCAATTTTACAAAAAACTTTACACTTCCTAAAAGTTAAAAAAAAAATAAAAAAATTTTCAAAAAACTATTGACATTTACTTACGGAAATGGTATAATAATAATGTAAATAAGAAAAGGAAAAGGTGATTTAAATGAAAAATGTAATAGTTAAATTTAGATATTTAGGAGAAAGCAAGGTTGTTGAAGTTCTAGAAATAGACAACAACAAAGAAGAAGAAATGGTATTCTTCACTTTGGAAGACCTTGTGGAATTCTTACCAGAGTTCTTAGGGGACTTCTACAATACAACTGAGTACACTTTACAAGAAGTGTAAACTCAGTTGTAAAAAGTATTAACAAGCACTTAATAATGTGTTATAATAATATTGTAAAAGATAAGAAAAGGAGTTGTTCAAAATGAAAAAAGAAACGAACATTTTAATAAAATTAGTGAAAGGTTTAATAAAAGCATTTGCATTAGTAATAGCACAAATTGCTAAAATAATTTACTTAATAATTAAATGGTTTAATAACTTAAATGCTAAATTATTTATGAAATTACCAAGATTATTAAGAGTTGCAATTATTTATTTATTAATTGGTTTAAGTATCTTTGCTTTTGAAAAACCAAGAGTATTAGTTAAAGAAGTTTTATCTAGTTCAATAGTGGAACAAGTTGAAACTTTACAAAATGAAATTGATAACTTACTAACTCAAATTAAAGCAAAAGATAATGAAATTGCAAGATTAAAAGTTATCGCAAAATTAAATGATACTGAAAAAAGTATTTATAATAAATCAATTGAAAGTGAGTTAACACACGAACAAGCAATTCTATTAATTGCTATCAGTAAACACGAAACTGGAAATTGGACTTCAGACCTTTACAAAAATAATAATAACTTTGGTGGTATCTACAATAGTAGAGAAGAAAAGTTTTATTCTTACAAAAGTAAAGAAGAAGGCTTACAAGCATTTGTAAACTTATTAAAAAATAATTACTTTGGTAAAGGTTTAAAATCAATTGAAGAAATTGGTAACAAGTATTGCCCTGTTGGTGCAAGTAATGACCCAAAAGGTGTAAATCAACATTGGATACCAAAAGTAACTCAATACTACAATAATTATTTAGGAAACAAGTAATTGTCTCCTAAATTTTTTTGTTCGCTTTACACTTTACATGTAAAGTAAAAAAATACTTGACTTTTTGAGCGTCTCGTGCATGTGCGCCACGAGACGTTTTTGCGCTAGGGTAGGGGTTTACAGTTTTTGACAATAGAAAAAGTGTAAAAAAGTGTAAAGTAAAATTCCCGATAGGGTAGGGTAGGGGAGGTGAGAAGTGCTAGGGGAGTGCTCTTCTGCCCTATTTTTAACAAGAGTGTAAAGTGTAAAAGTGCGGCAATGGGCGGAAACCCTTGTAAAATAAGGGTTTGCGAGGGTGTGAGAGTGAGAAGAGAGAGTGTGAGTGTAAAGTTCCTAACCTACCCTACTCTCCCCTACCCTACTCCACTCTCTCGAGCGGCTCGTGGGCGCAGGTCACGAGCCGATTTTGCCTGCACGGAGTGCTTTACACTTTTTTGACAGAAAAAAGTGTAAAGCGAACTGTAAAGCGAACACCCAAAAGTGTAAAGCGACTGTCAAGTGTCAACCGCGACACACCAGGCGGCGTTGTAGGTTGATGATACACCAGGGTGCGTTGTTATAACATACTTTTTTTATTTTGTCAAGTGTTTTAGTGAAACTTTTTTTAATTTATTTTTTAAAAAAGTATTGCAATTATTTTTTATTTGTGCTATAATTATTATAGTAAATGAGAAAGGAAAGAAAAAAGTTTACTAAAAAAAAATAAAAAAAATTCAAAAAAAGTATTGACAAGTGCTTATTAAAGTGTTATAATAAGTATGTAAGATGAAAGAAGAAAGAGGGAATTAAAATGAAAAAAAGATATGTTTTAAAAAAAGAAATTAAAGAAAAATTACAAGATATTTTACTTGTAGGTGCTATCGTTGGAGTTTTAGTATTATGCTTCTATGGTTTAAATGCACTAGATAGACACGAAAGAAATCGTGCTATTGAAAGATGTGGTGGTGCTAGTAATATCGTTGAAAGATATACTAATCAAGGCGACATTTACTATCAATGTAAAGTTGAGAAATAAAAATCTCAACTTTACAAAAAAAAGCATTGACAATAAAAAACAAGTATGCTATAATATATATAGAAACAAAGGAAAGAGAGAGAGATTGAAATGTTTACAAAGAAAAAAATTGATAGAAGAAAAAAATATTATATGGTGCTAGATACTGAAACTTGCCCTATTGTTAAATTAAATGATGATGAAGTGCAAGCAAAAAATATGCTTACTTATGATATAGGTTATTGTATAATTGATAAAAAAGGAAATGTTTATAAAACAGGTCCTTATATAGTAAGTGAAATATTTTTTGGAGAGTTTTATGATAAAATGCAAAGTGCATATTATTCTAAAAAAGTGCCAAACTATATGCAAGATATAGCAAATGGTTCAAGAGTTGTTAAGACTTGGGAACAAATAAGTTATATATTAAAACAAACTATTGAAGAATATAATATATCAGTAGTATGTGCTCACAATGCTAAATTTGATTTTGGAACTTTACAAGCAACAAAAGAATATTTAGGAAAAAAATATAGTTTACTACCATATGTTGAGTGGTGGGATACATTAAAAATTGCCAAATCAGTATTAGGTAAAATGCCAACTTATATTAAGTTTTGTAAAGATAACAACTTTATGACAAAGCATAAAAAACCACAACCACAATATAAAGCCGAAGTTATTTATAAATATATTTCAAAAAATCTTGACTTTATAGAAAGTCATACTGGACTTGAAGATACATTGATAGAAAAAGAAATTCTAGCATATTGTATCAAACAACATAAAAAAATGGATAAGTTGCTATTTGCTTAATAAATAGCAACTTACCAAAAAACTATTGACAAACAAAAGTAAAAATGCTATAATATATATAGAAATGGAAGGAGTGATATATATGGCTAAAAGAAAAGTAAATGTTGCAAAGGTGGTTGTTGATAAAAATGCGGCTCAATTTATAAGAACTGCGGCAAACCTTGCTAAAAAGGGAAAAACTAACAAAAAATTACATCGCAACCCTAGAGCAATAAAATATGCTTAATAGCATATTTTTTTATTTTTTTCTAAAAAGGTATTGACATTTCTGCGGAAATGTGATATAATAATAGTAAACGGCCGCCGCAGGCCGAAATATTATACCACACTTCCCTATGGTTTGTCAAGTGAAAAATGCAAAAAAAATAAAAAAATTTTTTTATCCTAAAAGTGTTGACTTTTTTTAAATAAAATGTTATAATTATAATGTAAATAAGAAAGGAAAAGAAAACACAAAAAAATATTTAAAAATATTTTAAAAAACTATTGACTTTTTAAAATAAAAATGTTATAATATATATGTAAATAAGAAAAGAAGTCAAAAATAGAAATAAAAAAATATTTAAAAAATATTAAAAAAGTGTTGACAAGAAATCTTATTTATGATATAATTAATATGTAAGTGAGAGATGACACTTACGATAGGGTAGCCCCCTAAGGAAAGGAATTGATATTATGGAAAACAAAAAAATGACTAAGAAAGAAACTATTAACCTATTAATTGATGTATTAATGGGAAACAAAGAAGTTGAAGATATGCAAATCTTCGTAGACTTCTTAACACACGAAAGAGAATTACTAGAAAAGAAATCTAGCAATTCTGGTCAAACTAAAACTCAAAAAGAAAATGAGTTAGTTAAAGAAAAAATCGTAAATGCTCTTGGAGTTATTGGTAAATTCGTTACTATAACTGAATTACAAGAACAAAACGAAGAAATGGCAAACTACTCTAATCAAAAGTTATCAGCCCTATTAAAACAATTAGTTGATAGCAATGTAGTTGCTAGACAAGTTGACAAAAAGAAAGCATATTTCAAATTAGTTGACTAGTCCTTGTCAATCCCTTGACACCCCCAAAGTGTCAAGTGATTGACACTAATAAGTGTAAATCTTCTGTAAAGGGAGGTTTACACTTTTTTTACCCCCTCGGCTCACCTGCGGCCGCCTTCACCCCGCTATTTCTATTATACCATGCCCTTAAGATTTTGTCAAGTGTTTTTTGAAAAAAAATTTTTTTATTTTTTTATCCCAAAAGTATTGACATTGCCGCATTCATGTGTTATAATTATTATAGAAAGTGAGTGATACCTATGAAAAAATATAAAAAGAAAAAATCACACGTTCGTGATACTTGGATACCTATGACTTGGGCATACAATGGTGCCGGTGTCCACAAGGACAAGTCAAAAGTAATACCTAGAAAACAAAAGTATAAAGAAAAATATATCTAAATACTATTGACAATTTTTTCTAGGTATGCTATAATTATAATGTAAGGAGATGATAATATGTTTTATGTATTAGTATTTGAAGATGAGTGGACTTATGATATGGTTGGATGTTATGACACAATAGAAGAAGCCAATGAATGCGCAAATGGGTTAGACACTGAGTGTGATATATGGGTATGCTCTGAAGAAGAATTAGACCAATTCAATGAGGATTTATAGGAAGGAGGTGTAATATGAAAACAATTACTATACACGCTATTGTTGAAGGCTGGGTTGATTATGAAATCGAAGTTGATGACAATGCAACTGAAGATGAAATCGAGACTGCCGCATACGAAGAAATGCCAACAGGAGGTTGGGAGGAATACTGTGTATCTTGGGATGAAGAGGACGAAGAAGACTATTTTTAGTCTTTTTGCGGCTCGCGGTGGAGCGTCGCGAGCCGCTTTACATGTCAATTGACATGTCAAGTTTATGTAAACCAAATTGTCAACTTTACACTTTACATGTAAAGTCCCGAAACTTTACACCTACTATACAGATCGGTTTACATGTAAAGTGTAAATCCCTTATTGTATCACATTTCCGCATTTTTGTCAAGTGTTTTTGTGAAAATTTTTTTAAAAATTTTTTCATTTTTTAATTGACTTTTTTAATTTATTTTGATATAATTATTATAGTAAATGAGAAAGGAATAAATCAATAAAAAAA
>JAZSQL010000043.1:0-24233 GCA_045537965.1 Alphaproteobacteria bacterium | reverse complement strand
TTTTGTCAACTTTTTTCGCAAAAACTATGCAATATTTAACAAAATTGTAACAAACATTTTTTAACATATTTCTTTTTTGTGTTATTTAGCAAAAATAGCTTCTTTGAGACGATAGAGTGTTTCTATAGCAACAGGACGTGCTTTGGCAGCTCCTTGTTGGAGCATTGCCTCAACTTCGTCAAAATGAGCCATATAGTAATCATATTTTTCTCTTGCATCTTTAACTGTATTGATTACAGCATCGAGCAACATATTTTTGATATGACCATAACCTAGTTTGCCTTGACGTAAACCATCACCCATTTCTTGTAGCTGCTCAGGTGTTGCTATAGATTTGTATATTTCATATACTAATATTCCTTCTGGATCTTTAGGTTCTTCCATAGGACGAGAATCGGTTTTGATTGAAAAAATAGCTTTTTTTATAGCTTTATCGTCTTCAAATAAAGGTATGACATTGCCGTATGATTTGCTCATTTTACGACCGTCTATTCCTGGGACAACTGCTACGTTTTCAGCTAGGTAATAAGTTGGCAAATGGAGAAGTTCTTTGCCATAATAGGCATTGATAGCCCCTGCAATATCTCTAGCAATTTCAACATGTTGAACCTGATCTTTACCAACAGGAACGATATCACTGTTAAAAGCTAAAATATCTGTAGCCATAAGAGTAGGATAAGTATATAGCCCCATATTAATTCCATCGTCATCTGGCTTGCCTATTTCTCGATTTTTATCGACTGCAGCTTTGTATGCATGGGCCTTGTTCATAAAACCTTTTGGTGTGTAGGCATATAAAATCGTGGTTATTTCGTGGATTTCTGGAATATCTGATTGGCGATAAAATATTGAGTGGTTGGGATCTAGACCAAAAGCAAGATAAACACAGGCTATTTCTTTGAGTTTTTGATTGAGGACTAAAGGATCTTTTTCAGCATTAATTGCATGATAATCAGCAATAAACATATAGTGTTTATCAACTTTTTTACCAAGTTCTATTGCTGGTTTTATAGCACCCAAATAATTACCCAAATGAGGTGTACCAGTTGGTTTTACCCCTGTTAAAACTACTTTATTATCAAACATTTTGTTGCTTATCCTAACTTTTTTATTGAATTTAACATCTATAACAGATACTATAGCAACTTGCTTAAATCAATAGTTTTATGAGGATTTTTTAAAAAGATGTTAGATATTAAGTTTATTGTTGAAAATATTGAGTGGGTCAAATCTTCTTTGGGAAGAAAAGGTTTTCCTAAAGAAAAAGTTGATGAATTGGTCGATGCTTATCAGAAATTGAATATTTTGAAAACATCATCTCAATCTAAATTAGAAGAAAAAAATAAACTAAGTAATGCAATTAAATCAGCATCTGCCGAAGAAAGATCCGAGATTATAAATAAAAGTAAAGCTTTGGGCGAAGAAATTAAAGCCGAACAAATTTTACTAGATGAGGCTCAGGCAAAATTCAATGATTTGATGTTAAGGATGCCAAACTATCCTAGTGAAGATTGTCCTGATGGTCCTGATGATAGTGCTAATGTAGTTGTTAGAAAAGTTGGTGAACCTAGAAAATTTGATTTTAAACCACGAGACCAAATTGAACTTTGCGAACTTAATGAATGGACTGATATGGAGCGTATTGCTAAAGTTTCGGGAGCTAGGACTTATGCTCTTAAAAACGACTTAGCACAACTAGAATTGGCTATTCATATGATGGTTTTGGATAAACTTCGTAACCATGGTTTTACTGTTATTTCGGTACCGTCTATTTCTAAAGAAAAGCCCTTGTATGGTCAAGGGTATTTACCTTTTTCTCGTGATGAAATTTATTATATGCCTGCCGATGACGTTTATTTGTCTGGAACAGCAGAATTGATTTTAAATTCTTTGCATGCAGATGAGCTTTTGAGCGAAAATTCTTTGCCTATTATGTATGCTGGATTTTCACCATGTTTTCGCCGTGAAGCTGGTGCTGCTGGTAAAGATACCAAAGGGCTTATTCGCGTTCATCAATTTATGAAAACGGAACAGTTTATCATTTGTAAAGGCAATTTAGAAGAAAGTGAGAAATGGCATAAAAAATTGTTAGCTATCTCAGAAGAAGTTTTACAAGATTTGGAATTACCTTATCAAGTCTTGGATGTTTGTTGTGGTGATATGGGTGCCCCTAAATATCGTCAATATGATTTGGAAGCTTGGCTACCAAGCCAAAATTGTTATCGTGAAACGCATTCATGCTCAAATATCACAGAATGGCAAGCTAGGAGAACAAATTTACGATATAGAGAAAATGCATCTGGAAAAGTTAAATTTGCTCACACTCTTAATAATACTGGAATTGCAACACCTCGTGCATTGGTTATGTTTATTGAAAATCATCAAAATGAAGATGGTTCAGTAAATATTCCTGTCAAGTTGCAACCATATATGAGCGGTAGAAAGATTATTGGAAAGGGTAAATAATCAATACTAATTTTAGCAAAAAATTAAGTCCCATTGTTTTATAATGGGACTTAAGTTTTGTTAATAAAACAAGGATGCTATACCAATGGAAATAAATCGTAAAAAAATTCCAACATATTTAATGATTTTTGTGATATTTGCAGTAGTAATTATTTTTAATATATCTTATTTTACAAGTTATATTTCTGCTAATAATGAAAAGATAGTCGATTATTCATTGAATGATAATGATATAAATCCTATTAGAGAAATGGCCATGGCTGGCTTATTTTATCCAGCTGATATGTATCAGTTAGATAATGATATTGACGGTTATCTTGAACATGTAGTTTCAGATTTGAGTGTGAGACCTCAGATTGTAATTGTTCCACATGCTGGATATAGATATTCAGCTCAGGTTGCAGCCCATGCTTATAAGAGGTTACAACCATTTAAAGATAAAATAAAAAAGGTATTTTTATTAGGTCCTTCGCATCATGCTTGGATTAATGGAGTGGCTTTGTCTCCAGCCAAACAATTCAAAACACCTTTGGGACTAGTAAAAACAGATGAACAAATTACTTTAGAATTGGCTAAAAATAAACTTTTCAAATTTAATACTAAAGCTCATCGTAAAGAACATTCGCTTGAAGTACAATTACCTTTTTTACAAAAAACTTTAGATGATTTTACAATTATTCCTTTGTTATATGGAGATGCCAATCCCGAAGAAATTGCCAATATATTGATGCCATATCTTGAAGGTGATAGTAGTATTTTGATTGTTTCAGCAGATTTGTCGCATTATTTAGATTATGCAACAGCAAAAAAAGTAGACGAACAAACGTCAAAAAATATTGAAGGATCTTTGGCTATTACACATCATCAGTCTTGTGGTGCTACTGCTGTTAATACTGCTATGATTTTAGCAAAAAAATTTGGTTTAGTTCCTCGTCTTTTGGATATGGCTAATTCTGGCGATGTAAGTAATGATAAAAATAAAGTAGTTGGTTATGGTTCTTGGGTTTACGAAAATACTGAAGATGACAAAGAACTTGAAGGAATCGAATTAGAGCAAAAACATTTGCAAAATTTTGCTCGTCACAATAAAGATGCTTTGCTTCGTGTAGTAAAAATAGCTTTAGACAGAGCTGTTAATAAAAATGAGCTTTTTCAACCAGAACGAGATAATTTTGATAATATTTTATTTGATAAAGGAGCATCTTTTGTTACTTTGGAAAAGAATGGTAAATTACGAGGATGTATAGGATCAGTTGTAGCAAATAAGTCCATTGCAGTTGATTTGGCTAATAATGCATATGCTGCAGCATTAAATGATAATCGTTTTACGCCTGTTATGCCTGATGAACTAAAAGATATTTCGTTTAGTATTGCTCTTTTAACAAATTTTGAAGAAATTCAATTTAATTCTATTGAAGATTTATTATCTAAAATTAAAGTAAATATTGATGGATTATTGATTCAAGATGGAGAACGACAAGGTTTGTTTTTACCAGTTGTTTGGGAACAAATTCCAGATAAACAAGAATTTTTGACAGAATTAAAAATAAAAGCTGGATTAAGCCCTTCTTATTGGTCGGATAGTATCAAAATATTTCGTTTTAGAACTGTGGAGATAAAAAATGACGATAATTAATGGATTTGAAATTGCTCTAGATGAACAAACACTAGATAAAATGATTAACGAGCAGATGATGCCTATTAATATGATTGATGCAAATTTTGCTGAATATCAAAATTTGGCCGAAGGTGATAAAAAAGCTCTTTCACACTTGGTGAAGGCAGCTAGAATTATTAATGATGTTACATTAGAACAAGATCATTCTCTTAATCGTTATCTTAAGCAAGGGCTTGAAAATTGTTTAGATAATAGTCATGCTCAAAAAACACTGAAAATATTTAATAGCCTAAATGGTGTAGCGGGTATTAATGGTATTGATCCTGAACCAATTGAACTATTTAAAGGAATAAAAACAGCTATAGGACATAATTTTTATCCCGAAGATTTAGAAATTGAAGAATTTCATAATATTATAAAAAATATGCTTAAAACAGGAAAAAAGAAAGAAGTTAAAGATATTTTGTCTGCTAGAACTATGGTTAGGCGAAATAGGGAAGAGTTAAAAGCTATTGATTATACAGAATATTTTGCTAAGGAATTTAGTGAAATTGCAAATGAATTAGAAGTTGCCGCACATTATTCAACTAATAATGAATTTAATGATTATCTTAGATGGCAAGCTCAAGCCCTGTTACAAAACAATGAAGATATGGATATGTTAGCAGACAAACACTGGGCTGTACTACAGGATACTCCTTTAGAATTTACGCTTAGCCGTGAAAATTATGATGACCAAATGACACCAACAATTTTTGACAATCATGAGCTTGCATCTCTGTTGGAGGAAAATGCTATTTTACCAACACCTAAAGATATGTTAGGAGCAAGAGTTGGTATTATCAACAAAAAAGGAACAGATCTTATTTTAACTTTTAAAAATCAAATGACAAAGCTCGCCAAGCTTATGCCTTTTGCTGATAAATATGAACAAAAAATTGATAGTGGCGATAGTGTTAAACAAACTATGGTTGATGTTGACTTGGTTACATTACAAGGTGATTATGCACAATGCCGCGGTGGAATTACTACAGCCCAAAATTTGCCTAATGATGATAAACTTGCTGTTAAAACAGGTGGAGGAAGAAGAAATGTTTATCATCGTCAGGTTAGAATGTCTGGAGATAAAAATCGCATCAAAAAAATGCTGGATACACTTTTAGAAAAAGATTTTCACCAGTATTATGATGAAGAAGCTGAGCATATTTTTGTTATAGGACATGAAAATGGACATTCGCTCGGACCTGATAATACTTATAAAACAGCTTTAGGAATTTATAATCACATAATAGAAGAAAATAAGGCAGATGTTGTATCTATCGCTATGATGCCAGAATATGTTAAGGTTGGTGTTATTGATGAAATTATGCTTAAAAAAATATATGTAACTTGGGTAATGCGCTTATTGCTAAAAGCTAAACCTAAGCAGATTCAACCTCATCGTGTTGGCGATTTAATACATTTTAATTGGCTTATAAGACATGGGGCTATAGTGATAACTACAGATAATAAAATTAGCTTTGATTTTGTAAAAATGCCTGAAGCTATAAACAAAATTTTGAAAGAAACTATAGAAGTGCAATTATCAAAATCATCTAAAAGAGCAAAAGAATTTATTGATTTTAACTCTGAATGGAATGAGCTGCATGACTATATTGCAACAACACTAAAAAAATTAGGAATAAAACCATATAAAGATATAAGGACTTATTTGTAATGTATTTTGCATTAGAAGAAATTTTTGCTATTGGAATTGGTCCATCCAGTTCTCATACTGTTGGACCTATGAAAGCGGCTAAACGTTATATTGACACTATTATAGAAAAAAAACTGTTAGATGATATTGCTAGAGTAAAAGTTGATTTGTATGGTTCGTTGGCTTTAACAGGTATTGGTCATGGTACATTACGAGCTATTGTATATGGATTGATGGGATTTACTGCAGATGAAGTTGATGTTGAAAAACCATATTATAATTCTGTAGAACGAGATAAAATACTCCATTTAGCTCAAAAAAAAGTTATTGGTTTTGATATTACAACTGATATGGTTTTGAATAAAGAAATATTCTTAAAAGAACATTCTAATGGAATGACGTTTTCTGCATTTGATGTTAATGGAAAAGAGATTTTAAAAGAGGTATATTTTTCTATTGGAGGGGGAACAATCGTTAATCAAGATGAATTTGACAAACAAGTAGAACATATTGTGTATAATGTTCCGCATCAATTTGATACTTGTTTTGAGTTACAAAATATATGTTCTAAATATAATTTAAGCTTTTCCGAGGTGGTTTTACAAAATGAGGTTTGCTTAAAGGAAGAAAAACAAGTTTTTGCATATCTGAAAAACATCTACAATGTAATGAATAATGCTATTGAAAGAGGAATGCGTAGGCATGGGGTTTTACCAGGAGGATTGGAAGTAAAACGCCGAGCTCCTGAAATATATGATAAATTGAAAGAAAAATTTTTAGATAATCAACAAGATGGGCTTGAGGTAATCGATTGGATTAATTTGTGGGGATTTGCTGCTGCAGAAGAAAATGCCGCTGGAGGACGTGTGGTAACAGCTCCGACAATGGGATCTGCTGGAATATTTCCTGCTGTAATGCGTTATTTTGAGCGCTTTGCATCTCATACTTCACCTTTATCTGTAGAAGATGGAATAGTCAAATTTTTGACAACAGCGGCTGCCATATGTTCCCTTTACAGAACTAATGCTTCGATATCTGGAGCAGAAGTAGGTTGTCAAGGAGAAATTGGTGTTGCTTGTTCAATGGCTGCTGCTGGACTTACTGCAGCTATGGGAGGAAATAATGCTCAAATAGAACAAGCTGCTGAAATTGCTATGGAGCATAATCTTGGATTAACATGTGATCCTGTTGATGGTTTAGTACAAATTCCTTGTATAGAAAGAAATGCTATGGGAGCAGTAAAAGCTATTAATTCAGCACGCTTAGCTTTGAGAGGTGACGGAAAACATGTTGTATCACTTGATAGTGTTATTAAGACAATGTATGATACAGGAAAAGATATGAGTAATCGTTACAAAGAAACTTCTTTAGGGGGATTAGCCGTTAATATTGCAACCTGTTAGAAAAGTATATTATTTTCTTGCGGGGTTATTGCTTTGATATTATTTATTAGGTAGTGATGTATAGTTTATAATGAGGGAAAAATGCTAGCAAAATTGTTTAAAGGGGAGCTTTCTTTAGGGGCAACTTTTTGGAAGTTCGGTATTTTTGGTTTAATAATATTACACTATGCCTTAAAAATGTTTGCATCTTTTTTGTCTGCTCATTTGCGAGGACGGACAATTTATGACTTTTTTATGCGCCATTTTCATATTGTATATACGTCAAAAATGAGCTTATGGTGGGCTTTGTGTTATATGGCAACTTTTGTTATTTTGGTAATTTATTCCTATAAAATTGTTATTGCTGTTTGGCGTGCTGCAGCATCATATGATAAAAGTATTTGGCTTGCTCAACTAGCTAGAATTGGTATTTTGATTGCTGTATTTACGATATGGTATCCTATTTTAATGAGGTAGTCTTATGAAAAGTCTTTTGATATTATTGATGATTGTTACTTTAGGAGCTTGCGTTAAAGTTGGAGAGTTTACGCCAGAGAGACATGCTCAGCATGAATTAGGAAAGCCAGATTGTAATAAAACACCTGAAAAATGCATAAATGGAATTCCATGGTAAAAAACAAGCTCTGCAAAAGCAGAGCTTGTTTTTGATTTATTTACTAAATTAAAGCTCACCAGAAGCATAACGTTTTGCCATTTCAGACATTGGAATAGCTTTAATCTTATCTGCATGTCCAGCTGCACCAAAGGCAACGAAGCGAGCTTCACAAACTTTTTGCATTTCTTCAATAGCTGGTTTTAAATATTTACGAGGATCAAATTCTTTTGGATTTTCGGCAAAGATTTTTCTGATTGCACCAGTAATTGCCATACGGCAATCGGTATCAACGTTCACTTTGCGAACACCTGATTTAATACCACGAACGATTTCTTCAACTGGAACACCATAAGTTTGAGGTATTGCTCCACCATAGGCATTTATTAAATCTTGTAATTCTTGTGGAACAGAAGATGAACCATGCATAACCATGTGAGTATTTGGCAATTTTGCATGAATTTTTTCAATAACATCTATAGCTAAAATTTCACCATCTGGCTTACGAGTGAATTTATAAGCACCATGTGAAGTACCTACAGCAACGGCTAAGGCATCTAACTTTGTCTCCTCAACAAAACGAGCTGCTTCATCAGGATCTGTAACTAGACGTTTTTTATCAATTACACCTTCGGCACCATGACCGTCTTCTTTATCACCTTTACCTGTTTCCAATGATCCGATAACACCAAGCTCACCTTCTACTGAAGCTCCAACTGCATGAGCACGAGCAACAACCTCTTTGGTAACTCTTGCGTTGTATTCAAATGACGAAGGTGTTTTACCATCAGCTTCTAAAGAACCGTCCATCATTACAGATGAATATCCATTAACTATAGCTGATTGACAAATATCTACAGAAGCACCATGATCTTGGTGCAAACAAATAGGAAGTTCTGGAAACATTTCTATTCCCGCTTGAACCATATGACGAATCATTGGATCTCCTGCAAACTTGCGTGCACCTGTTGATGTTTGTAAAATAACGGGAGCATTAACTTTACGTGCAGCTTGCAAAACAGCAATAACTTGTTCCATATCGTTAAAATTAAAAGCTGGAACACCATAATTATTTTCAGCAGCGTGATCCAAAATTTGACGCATTGTAACTAAAGGCATATTTTTCTCCTTAACTAAAATTCAATCATTTGTAGTAATATCTAAAAGGCTTACTGATTTCAAGCTCTTTTTGCTTATTTCAACGCTTCTTTTACAGCATCTACTACTTCGTCAACTGTAATACCGAAGTATTTATAGAGCTCTGCTCCTGGAGCTGATGCTCCAAAGCCATCCATACCAATAATATCGCCATTAAGACCAACATATTTTTCCCACCCAAATTTTGAAGCAGCTTCAACAGCAATACGAGGTTTATTACCTAATATTTCTTCTTGATATTTGATATCTTGACTATCGAACAATTCTGTACAAGGCATTGATACGACAGCAACATTTACCCCCTCTTCTTTAAGTTTATTATAGGCATCAACAGCTAAAGA
Organism: Alphaproteobacteria bacterium; assembly: GCA_045537965.1. Classification (GTDB taxonomy): domain Bacteria; phylum Pseudomonadota; class Alphaproteobacteria; order RF32; family CAG-239; genus CAZU01. Next base: position 14,959 of record JAZSQL010000043.1, on the reverse strand, counting down.
TACCTCTGAACCTGTGGCAATTATTGTTGCCTGACGCTTATTAATATCGCCAGCAATAATGTATCCACCTTTAGCTGATTTGTTTTCTTTAGCATCTTGTCTTAAAAGAGGTAAATTTTGACGGCTTAGAGCTAAAATACTTGGTGTTTGGCTTTGCGTAATAGCTAATTCCCAAGCTTCTGCTGTTTCAATAATGTCGCAAGGACGAAACGTTAGCATATTAGGCATAGCTCTAAATGATGCTAGATGTTCAATTGGTTGATGAGTTGGTCCATCTTCACCTACACCTATAGAATCGTGTGTCATAACATAAATAGTATGTAATCCCATTAGAGATGCTAGACGCATAGATGGGCGTAAATAATCTGAAAAAACCAAAAATGTTCCACCAAATGGTAGTAAACCTCCATGTAGTGCCAATCCATTCATAATAGCACCCATAGCGTGTTCCCTAACCCCATATTCAATATTGTTACCATTATAATTACTTGCAGTAATTGTTTTGCTGGTCTTAGTAATAACCATATTAGGACCTGCAAGATCTGCCGAACCTCCTATAATATTAGATAAAGCAGGAACTATTGTTTCTAAACACATATTAGACGCTTTGCGTGTAGCAACATTTGGTTTTTCTTTAATAGCTTCTTGCTTTAGTTTGTTTAATTCTTTTTCCCAACCTTTTGGAAGTTTTCCTGATATGGTATCTAAAAATTCTTTCCCTTTAGATTTAGCTCTTGCTTCCCAATCTTTAACTAATCCATTATTACGCTTTCCTGCATCTCGCCAATTCTTTAAGATGTCACTAGGTACAGAAAATGGTTCAGCTGTCCAATTTAGGTTTTTGCGCATCAACGCAAGTTCATCTGCTCCTAATGGAGAACCATGACACTTAGGTGAATTACATTTATTAGGAGCACCATATCCTATTGTTGTTTTGCAGGCAATTAATGTTGGACGGTTTGATTTTTGAGCTTTTTTAATAGCTCGATCTATTTGACAATAATTATGTCCGTCAATAGAAATTGTATTCCAACCATTTGCTTTGAAACGAGCGATTTGATCTGTCGATGATGCAACAGATACATTTCCATCTATAGTAACATTGTTGTTATCCCAAAAAGCTATTAACTTATTTAACCGCCAATGTCCTGCTAAAGATATTGCTTCTTCAGAAATACCCTCCATTAAACAACCATCTCCCATAATAACATATGTGTAATGGTCGCAAACATCTGTTCCAAATTTTGATGATATAATTTTTTCAGCTAATGCCATGCCAACAGCTGTTGAAATTCCCTGTCCTAAAGGACCTGTTGTCATATCAATACCCTGTAAATGACCATATTCAGGATGTCCTGCTGTTTTGGCCTCTAGTTGACGAAAGTTTTTTATATCATTTATATCAATATCTTTATATCCTAGTAGATAAAATAAAGAGTATAGCAAACTAGATGCATGTCCAGCCGATAATACAAATCTATCTCTATCAAACCATTTAGGATTTTGAGGATCAACCTTTATATATTTAGAAAATAACATTGTGGCAACATCAGCAATACCCAAAGGCATTCCTGGGTGACCTGATTTTGCTTTTTCAATCATATCTGCAGCCAAAAAGCGAATAGCATTGGCCATTTGTTTTTCCTTGTGATGACAAGAACATAAAAACATTGCTTTCTCCTCTTAATTTTGACAATTATTTTGTGGACGATCTTTTTTAACAACTATTGGTTTTTTATCAAATTCTGAATATATAACCTCTTCGTCGTCACTTACTTCAAGATAAATATTTTCAATTAAATCATCATTCTGTTTTGCAAGTTCATCTTCTGACAAATAGCGATAATCAATATCAAATTTCTTATTAGCTTTCGAAAAGGCTTCATTATTCATTGTCATACCAATATATATTTCGAAATTATTATATGGCTGTGTCGGTATGCGTGTTATTGTTTGTTTTCCAGTGATAATTGTTTCCTTGGAAGATGTTGGGATATTCAAAACTTGATTATAATTGCGAATACCTAAATAATCTTTAGCGTTAATTGAAGTTTTAATATAAAAACTGGTATCAATACTAGAAACAGAACTTGCTTCAAGACGACGTACTTTGAATATTGGAGTAATAGAAGCGTAGCGACGATTGGTAACAGATTCGGTATAACAAAAACTTTCAAAACCAATTAAATTTATTTGAAATTCATCAAATTGTCCATTGTTTTGGTATGAGCGTGTAGTTCCTCGTGGTATTGATATTTTTGGGCACTCATATTCAGAAGAATCGACGTAAGAACATGCCGATAGTAAGTAGGCCAAACCTAGTATTAAAAATTTTCTCATAGACAACAAACCTTATTATATTTGTTTGCAATATAAATTATATCTTCTATTTTGTAAAGAAGGCAACTAGCTCGCTGTGATTAGAATAAATAAATTGGTCAACCATGGTAATTTCAATCAGTTTATATCCTCCGCTTATTAAAATATTTGCATCATTAACAAAGGTAGAGGGATTGCACGAAATAGCAACAACAATCTCTGGTTTATAGTCTGAGTTAGCTAATTCTTGACAAACAGCTCTAGCTCCTGCTCGTGGAGGATCAAATAAAATAGCACTAAAAGATTTTAATTCTTCGCTATCTAGAGGATATTTAAAAAGGTTTTTATTTACCGTTTTGATATTTGTTATTTTATTGTAATTTATTGATGATTGAAACCCCTTGAGAAGCGTTTCTGAAGAATCAATTGCTGTAATTTTAATATCAGGAATATCAGCTAATAAATATGAGAAAGTTCCTACACCACAAAATAAATCGGCGACTTGTCCTTTGGAGCCTTTCATATATTTCATTACTAAATCACTCAGAACTTGTTGTCCTTCATGTGATGGTTGTAAAAATGTACCTGCTGGGACATAAACGTCATACTTTCCCATCTTAATGTAAGGTTTAGTCTTCTCAATTATTGTTTCAGTGTTAGAAAAAGGTGTTCGCCTATGAGATATTCTAATAACATTGGTAGTCGACTGTACAATTTCTGATATAATCATACGATGAAAAAGAGTAATATCCTCATTATATTCTAGTACAATATCTAATCCATTATCAGCCTCACACACAAATACGTCACCATTGGTGATATTGTGAGTAATGATTTTTTTACCTTTTTTTTCATTCCAACCTTCACTACATATCATCTCTAATAATTTTCGTATTGATGATAATGTATTGTTTATAGCAGGCGTAAGCAACGGACAATTATTAATATCTATGATTTTATGTGAATTCTCTTGATTAAAACCTAATATCAGTTTTTTCTTTTTGTATTCAAATGTTAATGTTGCCCTACGACGACACCCATCTTCAATAAAAATAGGATCACTAATTTTAAAATTTGAATCTGTAATACTAGCAACTGTTTTGTTAAAATTATGCTGCTTAAGTTGGCGATATGATGAAATATCCATGTCACGATAAGAACAACCACCGCATATTTCACTTAGAGGACAACTCATATAAATATCTTTCTTTAAGAAATAGTTTCAATATCTTGAGTATCAGTTCCATCTAGTAATGATATCTCTGCAGAATTTTCTTTATCAAAAATTGGATGTTGATTTTTCTTTTCACTTTTGACTAGCTGCATTCCTTGTTCTTCAAAATGTTTTAAATCATTTTTAGTAAAGACTTCCACCCTATTACGTCCGTTTTGTTTTGCTCGATATAGTGCTTCATCTGCTGTCTTTACAAGAGTATCAACATTATCTGATATATCTGATGAAGATACACCAACAGAAACCGTGAAACGCACTTCTTGATTGTCATCAGAATAAACGACTATTGTTGAAATACTCTGACGCAAACGATCGGCAACTTTTTCTGCCTGAATTACATTAATCTCTGGCAGAAAAATTATAAATTCTTCCCCTCCATAACGAGCAACAATATCTTTGTCTCTGAGCGCCTTTTCAGCTCGTGTTGCAAGCTCTATCAAAACCTTATCACCAACCTTATGTCCGTAGGTATCATTTACTTTTTTGAAATGATCAGCATCTAACATCAAAACACTATATGGTAAATTAGCTGCTTTAGCTTTGATAATTTGCTTTTTTACTTCTTCTTCAAAATAACGACGATTGTAAAGAGAAGTTAAAGGATCTCTTGTCGCTTGATTTTGAAGTAATTCTTCTCTATTTTTACGAGAAGTAATATCCTGAAAAGCTGAATAAAGAGCAACATCATAGTTATAATCAATTATATTGGCTGATGTTAAAAGCCAAAAAGGTGTTTCTGTGGTTGATGTTTTTATTAATACTTCAAAATCTTGCACTTCTTTAGTTTCTTCAAGTTTTTCAAGTAATATTCTACGATTGTTTGAATCTGCAAAAAAATCTTTAAGATGATGCTGATTTATCTCTTGAGGATTAATACCAAAAAGTTTAACAGCATTATTGTTTGCTAAAATAATTCTGTCATCTGTTAATCTTGAAATAATTATTGGGAATGGAGATAATTTTATAATTTCCTCAATACGTCGATTATATTTTTCAATATCTTGTTCTGCTTTTTGGTACTTATCATTTATTACATCGCTTTTCATTAGTAAAAAGCTTATAGCAAATCCTATATATAAAAATATAGTAATATACCATGATGGATATATATTAAAAAATTTAACAACTATACTTATTATTGCAATTATACTTATCACAAAAGCTGTAATATAACCGCTGTTATTATGTGATGAAAAACGAGAAAACAATCCAACAGCTAAATATAAAAAACCTGCTAATGGAAATATTAAGCGCATATTATTAACAGTATCTCCTGATGGTAAAATCATTGTAAACAAAATTACAGCAAAAGAGCCTAACCCTCCTAAAATCCAAACAGGTAACGATGAAGAATCTGATGAAACAGATATAAATCTTGATGCTGCTAAGGACATAAAAATCATTGAGATTAAAAATAATGCTAACTCAAACATTGCGTACGTTTCTATGGCCAAACCTTTATCAAAAGCAACAACCGCTTTTGCTTCTACCCATACGCCAAAAAAATCAAATATAATTGCTATTGTCAAAAAACTTATAGCTGAAAAAAGGCGATCTTCTTTAGCTGATAATATACTAGCAAATAATAAGCACCCTATTGCAAAAATAGAGGCCTGCAAACTATATGCTTGTGAAAAAATTTCAAAATTTCCCATTTTTGTTCCTTGCAATAATTATTATTTAGTTTAACATTATAGGTGATATTATTAAAATATGATAAAAGTTGTAAAAAAAATAATGAATATTTAAAACATTTAAATTAGTATATACCTAGTTAACTCTAATAAGGTGTTGAGGAAAATCTTTATGCACAATATTATACCTAATCATTTTAGTAATAAGCTTGAACTAGATTACAAAAATAGGAAATCTTTCTTAACCGATAGGGCAGAACTGAAGCTTTTATTACCAGGTATCATTTTTGGTTTTTTACTGTTTTTGCTTGGAATATACGAGTGGCTTAACGGTTTTAAAACGGGTGGAGAATTTGTTATCCCTAATACAGACATTACCAATTATAAACCCTTCTTGGCTGTATGGTTTTTTGATTTATGTTTTGTAATTGTAGGATTGGGAATTGTTATAACTAATATTTTAATTTATATACGTTATAATAAGTACAAGTTTGTCGAAAAAAAGGTGGTGCTTATTAAGCGACCTATTTGGCATGAACGTGTAGTTTTGCAAGAAGATTTACAAAGTTATACAGGAGTTAGGTTTCGAGTTGAGTTTTTACAATTAGGTTTTTTAACCCACAATCGTTATGTAATAGAATTATATCATCCAAATTCTGAAAAAATTGTCCCTCTTTACCTATCAATTTCACCTAAAGGTGTCAGAAAAAAATGGAAGGAATATGCTAGAGCATTTAAGTTGCCTGCTTTGATTAATACGGATGATGGATTAAAAGCCATTGAACTTAAGAATTTAAATAAGTCTATCAGTCAATTAGTAAAAATGAATTTGATAAAAGATACTTACGATTCTTATGACCGTTTGCCTAATACCGTTGAGTTTGTGCGCAAGAAAGACAAAATGGTCCTAAAAGTTAGAAAAATTGTATGGGATGCTTATAATTTACTTGCTTGGCTAGCTATTTTCTTGATAGGTTCTGTTGTGTTACTAGTTTTATTGAATTTTGATTCTTTCCGTCAAGCGTATACCTCTACTTTATATATCATGTTGATAGTTGCATTAAGCATTATATTTGTTGCTGTTCAGATATTATTTAGAAAGGAAAAACTTGTTATAAAGAAACATAAAATTGTAAATACTCATAAATATATGTTTTTCTCAACTAAGCATAACGAAATTTTTAAGAAAGATATTGAAGCTATTGAAGTTACAGAAAATCCAGCTACAGGACGTTATTTTGTATCTGTTATATCGGAAGATAATACGATTACTTTTGGAGCTAAAATGTCTATTAAAGATTTGCAGTGGATAAAACGTTTTTTAATTCACGAAATTATAAAATAATTAAAATTTGTTTTGCTTAAATTGTATTGTTCAAGTATATATTTAAGCAATAGGTATTTTGTTTTGGATGGAGATATTTAATGAAGAAAAAATTGCAAGACCAAATCAATGAAGATGCTCTTTTACGAGAGGTGGTCGAGGATGTTAAAAATGAAGAATTACAACAGCTGTGGAGTAAATATGGATTGTTTATTATTATTGGCGTAGCCTTGATTCTAACTATCGCAATTAGCTTTGAAAGCATCAAAAGTTGGAGAGATAAGAAAAACCAAGAATTGTCTGACGCTTATTCAGTAGCAATGTCTTTACAAAATCAGGGACGTATTGATGAAAGTTTAGAAATTTATACAACGTTGGCTGAAAAAGCATCTGGAATATATGATGATTTGGCAAAATTTCAAATAGCAAATATTTATTTTGAACAAGGAAAAAAGGATGATGCTTCATCTGTATTGCAAGCACTTATTGATAATAGGAATACGGTATCGCAAATGCGTAATATCGCAGCTTTAAAATTGGTTTCATATAAATTGGATACAGATGCTTCAAAAGATGAGATTATGGTTTTGTTGCAACCAATGTTGGAAGAAGAAAAGGGATTTGATATTGCTCACGAATTGATGGCAATGCTTTATATTAGAGAAAATGATATTGAATCAGCTAAAGCTCAGTACCAGAAAATCGCTACTTCTGCTGATGTTTCTGAAACTATCAAATCTAGAGCGTTAGACATGGTAAACCTTTTAAATGAACAATAATTGATATAGGAAGATCCAGATATGAAAAAATTAGTATATGGGTGTATTATGGCAATAGCCTTAGCTGGTTGTGGAATGTTTGATAAAGAACCCTTAAATGTTAATGGAAAACGAATAAGCGTTATTCAAGAAGATAAGAATATTAAACCAGATGCTCGTACAATAAAGGTAAAATTACCGAAAGCTAAGGTAAATTATTCATGGACACAAAAAGGATTGACATCTGAACATATTGGTGGACATCTGAAAGCAGGTGGTAATTTAGATGAAATTTGGAATGTTTCTTTTGGTGAGGGTTCATCAAAACGTAATATATTAATTGCAACTCCTGTATCTGATGGACGTTTTGTTTATACTATAGATGCAGAAGGTTTGGTACAATCTTTTGACATGAATAATGGCGAAGATATTTGGGAAAAGCAATTAAAACCAAGTAATGAAGAGACAGAAAAGGCATCAATATCTGGTGCAGGTATTGCTGTTTATGGAGATAAGCTGTTTACAACTACGGGTTTTGGTTCGGTTTTTGCTTTGGACAAAACTAATGGCAATGTTATTTGGCAACAAGATTTAAAATCGCCAATTAGGATTGCTCCGACAGTTAATGAAGACTTAGTCATTGTTCAGACATTGGACAATGGTCTTTATGCTCTTAATATAAATTCTGGTGATATTTTGTGGAAAGATAAGTTGGAAGAAGAAGCTACAACAATGATTGGAGGTGCTGCTCCTGCTTATAGCCCTAAAAAAGATTTGGTAGTTGCGGCTTTTTCAAATGGACAAATACAAGCATATAAGGCGTCAACAGGAACGCCTTTATGGTCAGAATGGCTTGTTTCAAGTGCTAGTACTGAATCGATGGCTGATATTACATCCATCAAGGCTAATCCAATAATTGATAACGACAAAATTTTTGCTGTTGGTTATAATGCGCCGCTGATTGCTGTTGATATCAGGACTGGGGCAAAAATTTGGCAAAGAGAAATTGCTGCATCATCACAACCTTGGTTAGCAGGACGTTTTTTATTTGTACTTACTACTGATAGTGATTTAGTTGCTATTAACAAAGACGATGGTAAAATTGTTTGGAATACCATTATTCCTTATGTAAATGGTGATAATAAAATTGGTGCATTTACATCTGGTCCCTTATTAGCAAATGATGCTTTATTGGTGGCGTCATCTATTGGGAAGCTCTTTTCTATTTCTCCTTATAATGGTAGGATAATGGGGGTTGCAGATATTGAAGAAGGTGTCGAAACCGCACCCATTATGGTTGATGAGATTCTGCTTTTAACAACAAAAGAGGCTGATTTAACAGCTTATAAGTAAGAGAATAAATATGGCTTTAAAAGTTGCAATAATTGGACGTCCAAATGTTGGAAAATCTACTTTGTTTAATCGTCTTGCAGGGAGAAAAGTAGCTATTGTTCACGATAAACCAGGTGTTACTCGTGATCGTAAAATTACATCGGCAAAATTGCAGGGGCTTGATCTAGAAATTATTGACACAGCTGGATATGAATATTCTAACACTGATAATATTGAGCAACGCATGTGGTTACAAACACAAAAGGCAATAGATAATGCTGATGTTGCGTTGTTCTTATTTGATGCAAGAGCGGGTATCCAACCTTATGATGAACACTTTGCTGATATAGTGCGTCAAACAGGTAAACCCGTAATTTTGCTTGCTAATAAATGTGAAGGAAAATTACAAGAAGATAGTATTTATGAAGCTTATAAGCTTGGTTTAGGGCAACCTATTGCTTTTTCTGCAGAACATGGTTTAGGAATACAAGATTTATATGAGTCTCTGAAAGATATTGCAGAAGATGTTGTCATAGAAAAAGGTAAAGATGAAATATCAGAAAATAACCAAAAGCCTATTCAGTTGGCTATTGTTGGCCGCCCTAATGTAGGTAAATCTACACTTGTTAATGCTTTGTTAAATGATGAAAGAATGCTAACAGGACCAGAAGCTGGAGTCACTCGTGATGCAATAACAAACGAGTGGGAATATATGGGACGAAGAATAAATCTTGTTGATACAGCAGGATTGCGTAAACAATCAAGAGTTGATGATAGTTTGGAGAAAATGTCTGCTGCTGCAACCAAACACGCTGCTTTTATGGCTCAAGTTGTAGTTTTAGTTTTAGATGCTGATGCTGTATTAGATAAACAAGATTTGACTATTGCTAGACAAGTTTTAGATGAAGGAAGAGCTTTAGTTATTGCTGTAAATAAATGGGATATCGCTAATCGTAAAGAGACTTTGGATAGGTTGAACTATAAATTAATGACTTCTTTAACTCAGGCAGAAGGAATTCCTACGGTTACAATTTCAGCTTTAAAAAAAGAAAACCTTGATAAATTGATGCGGGCAGTATTTAAAGTTTATGATAGATGGAATAAACGTATACCAACTTCGCCTTTAAACCAATGGTTTGCTGATACATTGGATAATAACCCTCCTCCTTTAGGAAAAAATAAACGTAGAATAAAATTGCGCTACATTACTCAGGCAAAATCTAGACCACCTGCATTTTATATATTTTCGAGTAATCCTGAGGGACTACCTGATTCGTATTTGAGATATTTAACTAATAATTTGCGTGAAACCTTTGATTTGGGCGGTATTCCGATTAGAATTACTGTTCGTAAAACAGGTAATCCTTACGCTGATAAATAGTCTACCTTTTTTATTTTTAAGTACATATTCAAGGTTGTAATATATTAGGTATATGTTATTGCATAAATGAGCGAATATTATTACCAAATGTTTGGCGAATATAATTAGTTAGAGGATTGATTTTTTCTTGAAAGTTTTCAGCATTAATTTGAGCTTGTAATATTTCATTAATTTTCATCTTGCTTTCTACTGCTTGACGACGTGTTGAAGCTTCTGCTACACCTCTTACAGCAGCAAGGTTATACAAAACATGAGCAAATTCTATATCTTTGTTATATTTTTGACCAGTAGCTAGAATATCGGCTAAAGTCATCATTGCTTCGATGTTACCCTGTGACAATGAAAGACGTAAATACTTTACTGCGTTATTGTAGTTCTGAGGAAAACCTTGACCATTAATATATATATTGGCTAAAATAAGCTGAGCCTCATCAAAGCCTGCATCTGCAGCATATTTTATTAATGGCGCTGCCTTGATATAATTTATAGGACGAGCAACACCTTTATAGTAAGCATAACCAGTCATAAACTTGGCGGCAGGATTGTCAAATTCTGAAGCTTTTTCAAAATAATCTATAGCCTTTTTAATATCCTGCTTGGCACCATTGCCACTTGCGTGCATAAAACCTATATTTACAGCTGCTTCAGGGTTGCCTAATTCCGCAGCTTTTTCAAATAGTATTGCTGCTTTAACAGGATTGCGAGAAACGCCTATTCCACCATAATAAAGACTGCCCAAATTATTTAATCCTGTGGGATCGTTTTGTAGAGCGGCTTTGCCGTAATATTCAAAAGATTTGTCATAATTTGGTGTTAGCCCATTTTCACCATAAAGATATGAATATCCAAGTATTAGTTGAGCTTGTAAATTTCCTTTGTCAGCTAGTTTGATAGTATCTTCAATTGTGGCAGGCTTTTTTTCGTCATCATCAGAAAATATTTTATCAGGCATTTTGAAGTTGAGAAACGAAAATAGGCTGTCTTTGTCCTCTTCTGCAGGTTTTGATGGAGTAGCAGCTTGGGATGTTCCCTCAAATAGTGAAATTACAGCCTCTTCATTTGCTGAAGCTGAGTGTATTGATAAATATATACCTAGAAATATCAAAGATATTTTTAACATTTGAAGCCTCCCCTGTGCTGCTATTTACGCATTGTATAACAATAAGGTTAATTTTTGAATAAAATACTCTTCTATCAATGTAAAATTTATGTTATTATGAAAAATGTGCTTGATTTTTTATTTTAAGGATGTTAGAAACCAAAACATTAAATAGTTTAACCTTTAGATATTGATGAAATGAGGTGATTTAAGTGGTTCAAGTTACTGTTATTGGTAATGATGTCGGACAATCTTTGAAAGTTTTGAAAAAGAAAATGCAACGTGAAGGCATTTTCCGCGAAATGAAATTGCGTCGTTGTCATGAGAAAAATTCTGAAAAGAAAGCTCGTCGTCAAGCTGAAGCTGTTCGCCGTGCTCGTAAACAGTTGCGTAAACGCTTAGATACTGAAGGATTCTAATCTGAAACTTTCTTATCAAGTAATAAAGAACCGCTTTTTATAAAAAAGCGGTTCTTTATGTTTAGCTATCCCTAAGTTTTTTAGGGATAGCTAGTTTTGTATTATGCTACTTTGGCATCATAGCAGATATCTGCTCCTTCAATATCTGATTTTGTACCGTTAGAACAACTATTATCTACCTTAACAGCTAAAACTTGCTCGGCTATGTAAGACTTGTTTTCTTCCAAAGCCAATGCTAATTCTTGATTGTTTGTAGAATAACTTAGCTCAATTCTATCAGAAATATTAAAGTCTTTATCTTTACGTAAAGTTTGTATAAGACGAACAAAATCCCTAGCCATGCCTTCACGTTTTAGTGCATCAGTAACATTTGTATCTAAACTTACTAAGGCTTTGTTTTCAGCAAAAGCACGTCCAGCAACTCCATCTTTCATATCTAAACGAACTTCAAATAAATCCCTAGTTAAATTTTGATCTGCTATAGACAATGTTCCATCGTCATTAAGAGACCAATTACCTTGCTTATAAGCAGCCATAACTGCACCCATATCTTTGCCCAAAGCTTTACCTAACAATGGAGTATAAAGATAAATTCTCTTATCTGCATAAGCAGATAAATTGTCATCAAACAAAACTTGTTTAACATTTAGCTCGTCTTTGATAATTTCGCTATAGGCATCTGGTAATTCGCGTCCAACTACCGTTAGTGAATTTAATGGCAAACGGTTACGTAAGTTTTTTTCTTCACGAATAAATTTAGCTGCTGAACATAGATCTTGTAAAAAGTCCATATCTTCAACTAAATCATTGTCAAAATTTATAGCTGATAAATCTGGATAGTCTGTTAAATGAACAGACTCTTCTTGGGTTAATGTTTTGAATATATACTCTGAAACAAATGGTAATAATGGAGCTGTAATCTTGCTTAAATTAAGCAATACTGTATACAAAACATCAAAAGCTTCTGCATTTCCTTCCCAAAAACGATCACGAGTACGACGAATGTACCAGTTATTTAAAACCTCGATAAACGAAGCAATTTCGTTACAAGCAACTGCTACATCATAACTATTGATACCTGTTCTTACTACATCTGCTAATTTTTTTAGCTTTGATAAAATATAGTTATCAATAGCGTAAGATGATGAAAATACCTCTTTGGCCTGATAATTTTCAGCATTAGCATAAAGCGTAAAGAAGTAGAAAGCATTCCAAAATGGAATTAATGCAACACGAGCAGCTTTAGCGATTTCTTTCCCTTCTTTATCTACAGCTAAATTTCCTCCCTTTAATACAGGTGAAGACACCAAAAACCAACGTAAAGCATCTGAACCTATTGTATCTAAAACCTCGTTAGGATCTGGATAGTTTTTTAGGCGCTTAGAAAGTTTTTGTCCGCCTTCAGCCATTAACAAACCTGTACAAATACAATTCTTGAATGCTGGACGATTGTGAAGAGCTGTTGATAGTACTGTCAAGGTGTAGAACCAACCACGAGTTTGATCCATAGCCTCAACAATAAAATCTGCAGGGAAATGACTTTCGAACCATTCTTTGTTTTCAAAAGGATAGTGTACTTGAGCATAAGGCATTGAACCTGATTCAAACCAACAGTCAAACACATCGGAAACACGACGCATCATAGTTTTGCCTGTCGGGTCATCAGGGTTAGGATATACTACATCATCAATATATGGTTTGTGTAAATTAACAACATCAAAACCTGTTTTTTCTTTGATTTCAGCAACCGAACCAAATACATCAACTCTCGGATATGCAGGATTGTCTGATTTCCATACTGGAATTGGAGTACCCCAAAAACGATTACGAGAAATTGACCAATCACGAGCACCTTCAAGCCATTTACCGAAACGACCGTCTTTAATATGCTCAGGAACCCAGTTAATTTCTTGATTATTTTTAACCATTTCATCTCTGAAGTCGGTTACTCGAACAAACCAAGACGACATTGCCTTATAAATAAGTGGTGTATCTGTACGCCAACAGAAAGGATATGAGTGAGTATATTGTTCTTTTTTAACTAATAATCCTTGCTCTTTAAGCCATTGCATGATTGGCTCGTTAGTTTCGAAAACTTGTTTTCCCTCATAATCTTTGACTTCTGCGGTAAACTTTCCTGCTTCGTCAACAGGGCAAACTACAGGAAAATCGGCATTGCAAGTACGACAAACATCAAAGTCGTCTTGACCAAATCCTGGAGCGATGTGAACAACACCTGTACCATCTTCGGTAGAAACAAAATCGCCTGACAATACTTTGAAGCATCCTTTTTCTTTCAAATGCTTAAAGTATGGGAACATCGGCTCATAACTCATACCAACTAAATCCGAACCCTTCATTGAGCCAACTTCAACCGCATTTTCGAGTTGTTTTTTATAGCGTCCTAAAAGAGCGCGACCGATAACATATTTTTGCCCAACTTCTTCCATAACCACATAATCAATATCTTTACCTACTGCTAACATAAGGTTTGAAGGTAAAGTCCATGGAGTTGTAGTCCAAACAAGAATTTTCATACCATTTTCAAGTTTGAACATAACGGTAATAGCATTATCGGTTTTGTCTTGATAACCTTGATTTACTTCAAAGTTTGAAAGCGGAGTTTCGGCAGCCCAAGAATATGGTAAAACGCGATAATCTTCGTAAACCAAACCTTTTTCCCAAAGTTGCTTAAAATTGTTGATTACACTTTCCATAAAAGACAAATCCATTGTCTTGTAATCGTGATTAAAATCAACCCAACGACCAATACGCTTAAATGTATCTACCCAAATGTTTGAATATTTTAAAACATCGGAACGGCAAAAATTATTGAATTTTTCAACGCCGTATTCTTCAATTTGTTTGCGTCCAGAAACCCCTAGTTGCTTTTCGGCTGACATCTCTGCTGGCAAACCATGACAATCCCAACCTAAACGACGATCTACCTTTTTACCATTCATAGTTTGAAAACGAGCAACTACGTCTTTGACATAAGACACCATGATATGTCCATAGTGAGGTGTTCCGTTAGCAAATGGAGGACCGTCATAAAACACAAACTCGGTAGCGCCATCACGATTTTGAACCGATTTTTCAAAAGTTTTGTCTTCTTCCCAAAACTTTAATACTTCTTTTTCTAATTCGACAAAGTCAGGCTTTGCCTTTACATCTGCATAATAAGCCATCTTTAAATATCCTAAAACGTTAAATTAATTGATTAAGCAAAAAAACTAGATTGATATGTACAACAAACTAAATCCCCCTAGGGGATAATTCGAAAAATATCTGATATGATGTGAAAATTATACATACAAATACCTTTTATTAGATGAAATTCGTTTTTGAATCTAATACAATAAAAAGGTAGAGTCAACAGAGATTATAAATAAAAAATCCACAGGAGAAATAAAGTCTCCCCCACAAATTGTACATAACTATTATCGGGGTTTTTTTTTT
>JAZSQL010000046.1:0-11124 GCA_045537965.1 Alphaproteobacteria bacterium | reverse complement strand
ATGAGTTAATTGCTTTTTTACTAATTTTATTATATACTATAAAAAAGGCTAAAAATAGCCTCTACAAAAACGTTGGTTTAAACGCACATTACTTTTTATAACAAATTGTTTTTGCATAAGAAAACTATCATGAAAATTACTATTTTTTATCTAAATGAGCAAATTTTATAGTTTTTTTGCCTTACACACTCCAAAAGTCATGGCTATTTTTGCTTGCAAAAATATAAGCCATCTTCAATATTTTTAAAAACAAAGAAGATCGCTAATCCTCGTCGTTCCTCCTCGAAGTGATTGTGCATGCCAATAATTTCGTTAATACTTTTTTGCAAACAAAAATAGCTATAATATTAAGTAGTATTTATCTTTGTAGTAGCAATAAATTTATATTTTGTCGAATTAAACAAAAACTAACAATATAGGTTATGCAATAATCAGCAAATATTTTAGTCAGTAAAAATTTAAAACTATTCCCTATATAACGAGCTTTGTTTGTATTTGGAAATAGCAAAACGTACTAAAACACCTATTACTGCAGCTAAAGGTACAGCTATCATCAAACCTAAAAATCCCAGTAATACGCCCCCTGCAAGCAAGGCAAACATAACCCAAACGGGGTGAAGACCTATTGAATCGCCAACAAGTTTAGGAGTTAAGAAATTTCCTTCTAAAAATTGACCAACAGCAAAAACACCAACTACTTGAGCAATTGGAACCCAATAATCAAACTGGGCAAACGCTATAGCCATTGCGGTAATAAAACCAACAATTGATCCAACATATGGTATAAAAGATATTATACCTGCTATGAAACCAACGAGCATGCCCAAATCGAGTCCAACAAGTGTTAAACCAATTGCATAGAAAGAACCAAGTAAAACACAAACAGAAAGTTGTCCTCGGATAAATGATGATATAATTTTATCAATGGCTTTAGCCTGATTGCGAATTTCTTTTTTGTAGCTTTTAGGTAAAAGACTATCAACTTTTTTTATAAAATCATTCCAATCACGAAGCATATAAAATGCCACTACAGGAGTAATTAAAAGTAAAGATACAATATTAAATAAAGCATAACCACTGGTTATAAGTTTGCGTAGGACACTACCGAGAAGTTTGAGCCCATTGGATATGTTACCTTGAAGATATTCGCGAATTTTTTCACGGCTTAGTGCTGGAAAACTATCTTGTAAGTTAGCAATTAAAGGTTCAATCTTTTGGCTTAATGAACTCATATATTTAGGTACAGCATTAATAAATAAAGCTAGTTGTTCATCGATCATTCCTGCAAGAGCAATAAGTGCAGGTATTAATATGATTGCAACTAAAAATAGAACTAAACAAGTAGCAGTTGTTCTGCTGAGTTTTAGTTTTTCAAATCGTGTGGCTAAAGGATCTAGTAAATAACCAATAATGATACCGACTACAAATGGAAGAAGAACAGAACGTAGAGTATATACAAGCAAACAAAATATACCAAACAATGTGAGCCAAAATATCCAATTTTTATTTTCTGTTTTGCTCATAGCCTATTCTCCAATATTTTTTAAAATCATATAATCACCACCATTTTCTAAGATATATCCTTGAGCATGAAGGGAACGTTGAATATTTTCAAAACTGCTGGTGTATAATATTTTGAATTGAGCTTTGCCTGGAGCCATAGCTTGAACTTCCATATTAGTTATTTCTGGTATTCTTTTTATTTTTTGTTCAGCCATTATCCATCGTCCTAAAGAAGAGAAAGGATATAATACAGTTAGTTCGTTTTCTTGAACATCTTTATTTATTTTTGAAGTTAGAATACGTTGCTCAATTTGATTTCTTGTTTCTACAACTGCTTGATTAAATAATTCGGCACCAGATGACTTTGTACCATTGACATTTATTTCAAAGCGTTCATCAGAAAGAGAAGTTGCAATGATAGTTAGACCTTCAATACCGTTGTATGAAGCATCTAAGACATAGACATCAGTTGCTTGGTTTGCATTAGCTATATTTTCAAGACTTGATTTATCTGTTACAGAGGCTTTTTCCGCATTGATTATTGATACATTAGTTGCAGAGTTTGATATTGGGACAAACTTTATGGCTGATGATAAGGTTGAATTATCCCACGCTTGCTTCCAAGGGTTGTCTGTTTCCCAAAGCATGGGGGTGTCATCAGCAAATTCACGGAAAATTGGTATTATTAGAATAGAGGTGTTGGTTTTAGCAAGTAGAGGAATTTCTCGTTCTTGCATATATTGTTTTAATAGTTCTTCATTTATTATGATTTTAAGATCAGCTATGTAGCGCACATCGGAATTTTTTTCATTTAGGACAGATGTTTCTTTAACAAAATTGATTAGTTGAGCATCGGTCATTTCGGAAATTTTTTTAGCACCATCTGATGTTGAAATGCGCTTAGCTACAGCAGTTACAGCTGCTCGTGTAGCACTATTCATTGCTTTATCTCGAGCTATTGATGCACTAGTATCTGAAACATCTACTTTTATTTCTACAGTAAAGCGTTCATCAGATGCTAAAACTTGAAAAATTAGCAAAGAATATAGAAAAATTGTGTAGAGAGATAATTTACGCAAAGTATTTTCTCCTAATTAATATATCTCAATGTTGCTGAAAAAGAAATTAATCTCTCTAGCTGCGCTAGCTGAAGAATCAGAACCATGTACCGAATTTTTATCTATAGATAGGGCAAAAGTTTTGCGTATAGTTCCTTCTTCAGCAGTGGCAGGGTTAGTTGTTCCCATTATTTTACGATATAAGCTAATGGCATTATCAGCCTCTAGAACCTGAACAACAACAGGTGCTGAAGTCATAAAATTGACTAGGTTTGTAAAAAAAGGTTTTCCTTGGTGTTCGTTATAAAATTCTTCAGCTTGTTTTTTGGACAGCCTAATCATTTTTTGAGCAACTATTTTTAGTCCAGCATTTTCAATTATTGCATTGATTTGCCCAGTAATATTGCGAGATGTGGCATCAGGTTTGATGATTGATAAGGTTCTTTCCATCGGAAGCTCCATTGTTATAAAAAAACAAAACTAGATGTAAGATATAATACTTTATCCAAATTAGCAAAAGATATTTTGACTTTTGAATAATAAAGTTGTTTATTATATTGAGAATAATTTTTTAGATGAGGAATTAAAAGTAATGACAAAATTTATTGATGAAATTGTTAATAAGGCTAAGCAAGGATATAAGACTATAGTTTTGCCAGAAGGTGAAGATGACAGAGTTGTTGAAGCGGCTAGAGAGATTACCGAAGAAAAAATAGCAAAAGTAATTTTGCTTGGAGATAAAAATATTATAAAATCTAAGTTTGATGTTAAAGGTTGGTCAATAGATGGAATTGATATTATAAATCCAAAGACATCTGATAGGTTAAATGAGTATGCAGAAATTTTTTATGAATTGCGCAAAGAAAAAGGTATTTCTAGAGAAGACGCTTTAAAAATGGCGCAAGATGTTAATTATTTTGGTACATTGATGATGAAAGCAGGTCACGCAGATGGTATGGTTTCTGGAGCAGCTCATTCAACAGCTGATACAGTACGTCCTGCATTGCAGATTATCAAATCTGCTCGTAAGGATATGGGGGTTTCATCGTTTTTCTTTATGAATAAAGATGACAATACAATGATTTTTGCCGACTGTGCGATTGCTGTTAATCCAAATGAACAAGAGTTAGCAAATATTGCAATGCAAACAGCTCAAACAGCAGTTCAGTTTGGTATTAAACCTGATATTGCAATGTTATCATATTCTACTTATGGTTCAGGTAAAGGTGATATGGTTGAAAAAGTTCAAAAAGCCACTAAAATTGCAAAAGAAATGGCTGTGTCTGATGAGTTCAAAGATTTAGGCATTGATTTGGATGGAGAATTGCAAGGTGATGCTGCTTTGGTTGATAATGTTGCAGCATTAAAAGCATCAGGAAGCACGGTTGCTGGTCATGCAAAGGTTTTGATATTTCCAGATCTTAATGCTGGTAATATCGCTTATAAATTGGTTCAAAGATTGGGTGGATATGCGGCGTTTGGTCCTGTTTTGCAAGGATTGAAAGCTCCAATTAATGATTTGTCTAGAGGTTGTTCAGCAAAAGATATTGTTTTTACAGTTGCTTTGACAGCTGTTCAAGCTATGTAGTTTAGTTATTCATAAAAAAAGGATGTAAAAATATGCAAAAAATTTTAGTTTTAAATTCAGGTTCTTCATCTTTAAAATATCAACTATTTAATGTTGATGGAGAAAAATATGATGTTGTTGCCAAAGGTTTGGCTGAACGTATTGGTATTGATGGATCTAAGGTTAGTATAAAATATGCTGATGGCAATAAAAAAGAGGTTGTTTCTCCTTTGCCAACACATAATGAAGCATTACAAGAAGTGTTTAATTTGTTATTAAACGGTGCTATTACAAGTTTGAATGAAATAAGTGCTGTTGGTCATCGTATTGTTCATGGTGGTGAAGTTTATGCAAAATCCGTTGTAATTAACGATGACGTTATTAAAAAGATTGAAGAATTGTCATCTTTAGCGCCATTGCATAATCCAGCTGGTGTTTTAGGTATTAGAGCTGTTCAAAAGGCGTTGCCAAAAGTAGCTCAAATTGCAGTGTTTGATACTGCTTTTCATCAAACTATGCCTAAAGAGGCTTTTCTTTATGGATTACCTTTGGAACAGTATACAAGACATCAGATTAGACGTTATGGCATGCATGGGACTTCGCATCGTTATATAGCTCAGGAAGTAGCAAAAATTATTGGTACAAATAGCAAGGTTGTTGTTTGCCATTTAGGTAATGGAGCTTCTCTTTCAGCAATTAAAGATGGAAAATGTATAGATACATCTATGGGATTTACTCCTTTGGCGGGTATAATTATGGGTACACGTTCAGGTGATATTGATCCATATATTCCGCTTCATATTATGAAAGAGCAAAATTTGAGTGTTGATGAAGTTAATAATCTTTTGAACAAACAAAGTGGTATGCTTGGTTTGACAGGTTTTTCAGATATGCGTGATGTTGAAGCAGCATATTTGAAAGGTGATGATAGAGCTGTAGTTGGTATGCAAACTTATGTTTATACTATTGTTAAATTCATCGGTAGTTATATTGCTGCTTTGGAAGGAGTTGATGCAATAGTGTTTACGGCTGGTATTGGTGAAAATTCGCCAATTATTCGTAAATTGGTATTAGATAGATTAAGTTACCTCGGTATTAATGTTGATGAAGAGGCTAATAATCGTAGAGGAAACATTGAGGAAATTTCAACAAAAGATTCTAAAGTTAAAGCTTTTGTTATCCCAACGGATGAAGAATTGATGATAGCTCAAGATACAATATCTTTGACTAGATAAATTTAACTTGACTACTATATTTGTATGATGTAAAGTAGTTCAAAATTAAAAGAGGAATGTAAATGTTTTTAACTATAGCAAAACAACTCAAATCTAAGAAACGTCAGGAGAATAATATCCCGTCGTAGTTTTGTTATATTTGAAATATGGACATTATGCTGGAGCGGGAGATTTTCTTCCGCTCCTTTTTATGTATTGATAAAGGTAAAAAAATGAATAATTTGGAAAAGTTTTATATTAATGGTCAAGTTGTTTGGCGAGGACGGTTAGCCAAAATTGGAGGTGTGTTACAAAAAGAAAATCCCTATTTTGTTATAAGACCATTAAATAAAAATGATGCAAAAGATATGGGAGCATTATCTGAAACTATTTATAAGTATTTGGCTACAGATGAAAAATGCTTTATTCATAAACATAATCAAGAATATTATAATAATATTTTTGAAGATGATGCTGTTCATTATATTGGTGTTTTTGCAGGTTCTAAATTGGTGGGAATGTCTTATATTCGTCTTTGTAATGATGAATATAGCCTAGCAAGTGAGCTTCCTAATAGTCCGACAAATTTTTTTGATGATAAAAATTTTGTATTGGCAGCAGCATTAGGTGCAGATAGTGTACATCCTGATTATAGAGGGAATCACCTTAATCAAATTATGATTGCTTGTAGACTAGAATATGCAAGGCAACTAGGGTGTTCGGGAGCTTTTTCAATTATTGATAGAAGTAATCATTGGAATATGCCACCTTATTTTAATAATGGTTTTCATATGTTTGCCACTACTATAGATCCTTCAGATGGAGGTAAAATAGCATTAATGCATCATAATATGAAAAATAATAAAAAAGAAATGTCAGGTGGTATTGAAATACCATTTAATAGATTTGAATTGATAGATAAATTGCTTGATAAAGGGTATATTGGGGGAAGTTTTGATAGGGATACAGGTTTTATCAAATTTGTTCCAACTAAACGTAGTACGAATGAAATAGTAAATAATCAAACAGCGGTAATATTTGTAAATAAAGGAGCTAGATGTGTTTAAGAAATATTCTTTTGAAGCAAATCAGATAGGAAAGCATATCCTTGTTTTAGGTGCTGTTCATGGTAATGAGGTTGCAGGAACGATAGCTCAACATAAATTAATTGAGTTGTTGAAAAATGATAAGATTAAATTGAAGTCTGGTAAAATAACGTTTATTCCAACGGTTAATGTTGAAGCACAGAAGATAGATGCAAGATTTGTTGATGTTAATCTCAATAGAGTTGTGTATAATCACTTAAATCCTACTAATAATGAGGAAAAAATAGCTAATCAGCTAATTAAAGAAATAGATGATTGTGATATTATGTTAGATTTGCATTCAACGCATTGTAAAGATGATAAGCCTTTCGCATTTATTGATTATCCTAGTAAAAAAAATCTGGAATTGCTTTCTTTAATTCCTGTGAATGATGCACTTGCTGGTTGGCCTGAAATATATGAAAATCAGCCTATTAATGATTTTTGTACAGAAAGATATGCAAATTTGCAAAACAAAACAGGTATTACCGTAGAATGCGGTTATCATAAATCAGAAAATGCTGTTAATGTAGCTATTAGATCAATAATTAATGTTCTTAGTTTTTTTGATGTTATCGAAGAAAAATGGCAAAAATTTAGTCCTAATGTTGTTAAATTGCATTCTGTTATATTAAAAAAGTATGAAGGAGAAATGTCTTTTAATTATAATCATTTAATGCAAATTAAGAAAGGGGATATTATAGCTGTTTATGATAATGGTAAAAAAGAAATATCACCCATAGATGGATATATTATAATGCCTAATCATAATGCGGTGGTTGGTAGTGAATGGTTTTATTATGGTTGTAAATAATAAACTAAACTTACCAATAATCACCGAAGTAATTACTGGTAAGTTTAGTTTAACTAGCTACTATATTACAATAAATTATTTTTTCTTGTTTTTCGTAAATGATTTTTCGTATCCCAATTCTGAAGTACAATTAGGACAACGAGTTGCTTTTAATGGAATTTCTGAGCAACAATAAGGACAAGCTTTCGTTGTTTTAACAATTTCTTGAGCTTCTTTCTTATCCATTTTTGTCTGCAATTCATTAATAGTTTTTATTAAAATGAATACAGCAAACGCTACAATTAAAAAACTAATAATAGCATTAACAAAAAGTCCCAAATTCATTGTAACAGCACCAGCTTCTTGAGCAGCAGCTAATGAATTATAAGGAGCAGGAGTTGCGCCATTACGCAATATTAGAAATAAATTTGAAAAGTCCACTTTACCTAAAAGTAAACCTATTGGAGGCATAATTACATCTTTAACCAAAGAATCAACTATTTTACCAAAAGCAGCACCAATAATGATACCAACAGCCATATCAATAACATTGCCGCGCATAGCAAATTTTTTAAATTCGCTAGCCAAATTTTTAAACATTTTAGTCCCCTTAAATAAAGTTATTAAAACTCAAAACGCCGTCTTTGAAGGCGGCGCATTATATATTATATTTTTTCAATTTGAGAGTATTCCAACTCAACAGGTGTTGACCTTCCAAAAATAGAAACAGAAACTTTAACTCTTGACTTTTCAGTATCAACCTCCTCAATTAAACCAATAAATGAAGCAAAAGGTCCATCACAAACTCTAACTTGTTCACCAATATCAAAATTCACAACTTCACGCGGACGTTCAACACCCTCTTGCATTTGCATAATAATGCGTTGCGCTTCAGCTTCAGTTATAGGATAAGGTTTATTACGAGAACCTAAAAAACCACTAACATTTGGATTGTTTTTAATCAAGTGCCATGCTTCATCAGACATAACCATTTTAACTAAAATATACCCAGGAAAGAATTTTCGTTCGCTAGTAACCTTAGTTCCTTTTTTAACCTCAACTACCTCTTCAGTAGGGATCATAATTTCTAGAATACGATCTTCCCATTTCTTTAAAACTACCTGTTCATTAATTGATTGTGCAACTTTTTTCTCACAACCAGAGTGAACATTAACAACATACCACTTAGCGTTCATTTTACCCTATGCTCCAAGCGAAAATACAGTTTTGACAATCCAACCCAAAATTTGGTCAACAAAGAAAAAGAATGTAGAAGCAATCGTCACCAAAATAACAACCATAATTAAAGATTGCATAACCTCTTTTTTTGTTGGCCAAGTAACCTTTTTAACTTCTTGCTTAACCTGACGAAAAAACTGTATTGGATTGAGTTTTGCCATAACTTTACCTTAAATAAAACAATTAAAACAAATAACAAACTTTAGTATTGTCTTACATCTAAACAACATCAAAAGTCACACTGTTGATTTAACTGATATATAAATGTTTTTATCTATATATGTCAAGCAAATCTTTACTAATATATTAATATTTTTATACTCATATTAAAAGATAAAATGGTTTTTACTATAAAGTATTTGTAAACTAATTATATGGATATGTTGTTTTTTTAGTAAAAATACGAAACATAATATAGTAAAATGAATTGGAAAAGCATTAAATGAAATCATAAGACATAATTATGTATTAATTATCTAATCTGTTCCTTAGCGAATTCTTTTAATGATAAACGAATAAGTTCGCCTGTATCTGCTTCCGGCTTTTGACTTAGCACTTGATTAACTGCTTTGTATGCTTCTAATCTTTGATATCCAAGATTAACTAACGCTGAGATCGCATCTTCCATTTTGGTAGGATCATCATCTCGAGCAACTAAATTATCTTCATAATTCAAAATATCAGTTGCTTCGTTATCTGAATTTAATGTCATATTTATGTTCTTGGCAATCTCAGCCATTGGTACACTAACAATTTTGTCTTTTAATTCAGTAACAATACGTGCTGCTAACTTCGGTCCTACACCATTTGCTCTAGCAAACGAGGTTTTATCTTGTGCAGCAACAGCTTGAGCTAGTTGATTTGGCGTTAATACTGATAAAATTGCCAAACAAACTTTTGCTCCAACACCTTGTACTTTAGTTAATGTATTAAACCATTCTTTTTCCCAAGCATCGGCAAAACCATAAAGAGAAATACTATCTTCTCTTACAACAGTTTCAATTAACAAACTAACAGTTCCATTAAGAACCAAACGACCCAAAGTTTTTGCAGAAGCAAAAACTAAATATCCAACACCATTAACATCAATAATCAAATAGTCTTCAGCTATTGTGTCTACCACACCTTTTAGTTTGGCAATCATTTATTTACCTCAATATTTTTAATCTACTAATTAGAGTATACAATAAACCATACTGATAAGAAAACTCAGTCCAAAGCTCAACAACCTTAATTTTTGCATCTTTACAAGAACTACTTACCACAGCAAAATTGGTAAGATTATCTCTTCGCCTAACAGCAAAACGATAAGGTGTATTCAAAAGTTCTTCACCTCTACCCAGTTCTCTAGAAAGCTTCCATCTTTCAATATAAGATAATGCTCTTCCTACTCGTTCATTTGCAACAAAAATTTTAGCCTCTTTCGGATCTAAAACCTTATCAAATGTCGGTATTGTACCCAGAACATCAATACCACTCCTGCAACTTAGTTGTCTGATACAACAACTATAATTAGCACGTTCTTCTGGAACATCAGCTAACTCTGCATATTCTTGTAAAGAAACACGCAATTTTTCCTTAATTTGTTTTTTCATAAACTTAAATATTTTATAGTGAATAAATAATATTAAATAAGCGTAGTGATTATATACATTAAAATATATTTATCAACTAATTAAATGAAATATCTTCTTTTTGTAAATAGTTATTCAAATATTCCGTCCACTCAGGAACATTATTTTCATCAAAATAACCATATAAAAAGTCAACCATCCTTTTTAGACGTATTTTGGACTGTTCTTTGCCTGAATCTGTCATCATCATTTTGCCTAGACGCAGCGTTTTTTCAAAAAAATGGTTTATACAATTATCTGCTTTTCGTCCTTTCTTTTTATATTCTTCAGCAGAAAGATTTATATCAGACCATACCTTTTTATCAAAAACTGGGATTCCATATTTTTGGCATCTTGCAAAAGCATAATTTAGCGCGCGAACTATACCATTAATACCTAATGCATCAAGCATCTCTGCATCTGAAACTATTTTTCCTTCTGTTGTATTTGGTCTAATGCCAACTAACGACTTTGAATATCCCATATTGGCAATAACTTCACAAACTTTTGCTTGGGTATCAAAACTAACACCACACTCATTCATTATTCTCTTAGCATTAGTCAAATTATCGGCAGCATCTTGACCAAAAAGTTTATAATCATCTGCATCGTGTAATAATGCTGCTAGAACAACAATATTTTTATCGGCTTTTTCTAATTGCAATAATTTCAAGGCAATATCGCATACTCTTTCTACATGGTCAAAACCATGACCACAATTATATTGATTCATATGATTTTTTACTTTTTCTTTTATTTCTTCTATCATTTTTTTATCCCATAAGCATTACGATATTGAAAATGACAAAGAGCTATAGCTAAAGCATCTGATGAATCGTTATTCTTAGGCTTACAACCTGGTAACAAAATTTTCACCATGGTTTCTACTTGACCTTTTGCTGCTTTACCGACACCTACAACAGCTTTCTTAACTTTATTTGGTTCATATTCTGTAACCCCAATACCAAATTGCGCTGGTGTCATAATTACTACTCCTCGAGCCATGCCCAACTTAATCGTTGATACAGGATTAGCATTTAAAAAAACCTGTT
>JAZSQL010000055.1:0-71313 GCA_045537965.1 Alphaproteobacteria bacterium | reverse complement strand
ATGAGTTAATTGCTTTTTTACTAATTTTATTATATACTATAAAAAAGGCTAAAAATAGCCTCTACAAAAACGTTGGTTTAAACGCACATTACTTTTTATAACAAATTGTTTTTGCATAAGAAAACTATCATGAAAATTACTGTTTTTTTATCTACATGAGCAAATTTTATAGTTTTTGCTCATTTTATATCTCTTTTTTATCTAAAAAATCCCGAAAATTGCTAACGCAACTTTCGGGATATTTATATTAAACAAGATTTTTATTTTACTTCTTCAAAGTCTGCATCAACTACTTTTTCATCTTTAGGTTGTTCAGAATTTGCTTCAGCACCTTGTGCTGTACCAGATTGCGCTTGTGCTTCAGCTTGAGCCTTATACATAGCTTCTCCCAGCTTCATAGATGCCTGCATCAAGCTTTCTGTTTTTTCTTTAATAACAGATAAATCATCTGCTTCTAAAGCTGTTTTTAATGAGTTGATTTCTTTTTCAATAGCTTCTTTTTCAGCAGAAGATATTTTATCGCCATGTTCTTTCAATGTTTTTTCTGTTGAATGAACTAAAGCCTCTGCTTGGTTTTTAGCTTCTACTACTTCTTTCTTTTTCTTATCTGCTTCAGCATTAGCTTCAGCATCTTTAACCATTTTTTCGATATCAGCATCAGATAACCCACCACTAGCTTGAATTCTAATAGCTTGTTCTTTATTTGTTGCCTTATCTTTAGCAGAAACATTCACAATACCATTGGCATCAATATCAAAAGTTACTTCAATTTGAGGCATTCCACGAGGAGCTGGAGGAATTCCAACTAGATCAAATTGTCCTAACAATTTGTTGTCGACAGCCATTTCTCTTTCGCCTTGGAACACTCTAATGGTAACAGCTGTTTGACCATCTTCTGCCGTTGAAAACACTTGAGATTTGCGAGTTGGAATCGTTGTATTGCGGTCAATTAAACGTGTAAATACACCACCTAAGGTTTCAATACCTAATGAAAGAGGTGTTACATCAAGCAATAACACATCTTTTACATCACCCATCAATACACCACCCTGAATTGCAGCACCAACAGCTACAACCTCATCTGGATTTACACCTTTGTGAGCTTCTTTACCAAAAATTTCTTTTACCTTTTCTTGGACTTTTGGCATACGTGTTTGTCCACCAACCAAAATAACTTCACTAATATCGCTTGGAGAAACACCTGCATCCGCCATTGCTTTTTTACAAGGTTCTACAGTGCGTTCTATTAAATCTTCAACAATTGATTCAAGTTTAGCTCTGGTCAACTTGATATTAAGATGTTTTGGTCCTGTAGCATCTGCGGTAATAAATGGAAGATTTACTTCTGTTTGAGTTGTTGATGAAAGTTCAATTTTTGCTTTTTCTGCAGCTTCTTTTAATCGTTGCAAAGCTAACCTATCATTTTTCAAATCAATACCTGACTCTTTCTTGAACTCTTCAGCTAAATAGTTGACTAAGCGCTGGTCAAAGTCTTCACCACCGAGGAAAGTATCACCATTAGTTGATTTTACTTCAAAAACACCATCGCCAATTTCTAAAATAGAAATATCAAAAGTACCACCGCCAAGGTCATATACAGCTATTGTGCCAGTAGCTTTCTTATCTAATCCATAAGCAAGAGCTGCTGCTGTTGGCTCATTGATAATACGCAAAACTTCTAATCCAGCAATTTTACCTGCGTCTTTGGTAGCTTGACGTTGAGAATCGTTAAAGTATGCAGGAACTGTAATAACTGCTTTTTCAATCTTTTCACCAAGATAACTTTCTGCATATTCTTTGATTTTTTGCAAAACAATTGCTGATATTTGTGATGGTGCATATTTTTGTCCTTTAACCTCTACCCATGCGTCACCATTATCACCATCAACAATTTTGAAGGGTACAAGAGCCTTATCTTTACTAACTTCTGGGGAATCAAAACGACGACCAATCAAGCGTTTAATAGCAAATAGAGTATTTTCTGGATTAGTTACTGCTTGACGTTTTGCTGGAAAACCAACTAAACGTTCTGTATCTGTGAAAGCAACCATTGAAGGGGTAGTACGAGCACCTTCAGAATTTTCTAAAACTTTTGCTTCGCCACCTTCCATAACAGCAAAGCAAGAGTTTGTTGTACCAAGATCTATACCAATAACTTTATTGCTCATTTTATAATCCTTTTTGTTT
This sequence comes from Alphaproteobacteria bacterium, assembly GCA_045537965.1. Lineage (GTDB taxonomy): Bacteria > Pseudomonadota > Alphaproteobacteria > RF32 > CAG-239 > CAZU01. Next base: position 69,126 of record JAZSQL010000055.1, on the reverse strand, counting down.
TATTAATAAAATTTTCTCTCTTTCTATTTGCTTATATAGGAATCAGAATCTACTCGTGCAAGAGTAAAATATTAAAAAAATAAAAATATTGTATTTTAACGTGACTCAAAATTAATTCGCGGATCTACTAAACAATAAACAATGTCAGATACTAGCTTTAAGATAAGCCCTAGCAATGCAAAAATATACATTGTTCCAAATATTACAGGGTAATCTCTTGTAAGGATTGCCTGATATCCAAGCAATCCCAATCCATTTAATGAAAAAACAACTTCTACTAATAAAGATCCTGTAAAAAGCATTTTTATTAAAAGAGAAGGAAAACCAGCTATAACAATTAGCATTGCATTACGAAAAACATGTCCATAAAGAATTTGTTTTAAATTTAATCCTTTAGATTTTGCTGTTAAAACATATTGCTTGTTTATTTCATCTAAAAAGGAGTTTTTGGTTAGTATTGTAAGTGAAGCGAATCCACCTATAACCATGGCAATAACAGGTAATGTAATATGCCAAAAATAGTCTGTTATTTTACCGAACAAAGATAGATTATTCCAGTTATCTGACGTTAAACCATGTAGTGGAAACCAATCAAAATATGTCCCTCCTGCAAAAATCACTATTAAAAATACCGCAAATAAAAATACAGGTATTGCTGCGCCAACCACAATTAAAAAAGATGTTATAACATCAAATTTAGAACCATCTAAAATGGCTTTTTTTACCCCCAGAGGAATTGCTATTAAATATATTATCAGTGTTGACCATAGCCCTAATGAAATAGAAACTGGCATTCGCTCAGCAATCAACCTTGCAACGCTTTTGTCTTGATAAAAACTTTTTCCAAAATCAAATAATGCATAATTCTTTATCATTTTAAAAAAACGATAATATGCAGGTTTATCAAACCCAAATTGCTTTTCTAGCTCTTTTATTAAATCGTCAGGAACTCCTGATGCTCCTAAATATTTATTTGATGATGCTCCCTCCATGTGCGCTGCAGAACTACCAGAAATTGAGCTTGTTGCATCTGTATTCATGCCTCGATATTGAGCTAAAACATGTTCAACTGGCCCTCCTGGAGCAAATTGTATAATTATAAAATTTAGCGATAATATTCCTAATAAGGTTATAGGTATTAAAAGTAATCTTTTTATAACATAGTTACGCATTTTGTTAATCCTCTATCCACCAAGAATAAATATCAATACCTGTTTTTATATTTGTATTATAATGCTTTAATTTATTGTGATAAGCAATCCTTTCTACTGGTGAATACCACTGAGGTATAAAATAATATTCATGCATAATAACCCTATCTAACGCCTTTACATATGCTTCATAATTTTCTTTATTTGTCGAGTTGATTAGCCCATCTATTATAGCGTCTATGGCTTTATTCTTAACACCCATAACATTATACGAACCATTGATGTTAGCAGATTGAGATCCCCACATTTCACGTTGTTCATTGCCTGGTAAATTACTTAAACGAAATGATAAAATTGCCATTTCATATTCAAACTTATCAAGACGATTTTTAAATATATTTACTTCAAGATTGCGAAATGTCATTTTTATACCTATTTTGCGTAAATTATTTATAAATGGCAACATAACTCTTGTAAAAGAAGCTCCATTAGCTGAATTACCTAATACTTCAATTGTTAAAGGTTCTCCTGTTTCCATGTTTGTCATCACGCCATCAATAAAATCATATCCTGCCTCATTTAATAATCTAACAGCTTTTTTTAAGTTATCTCGCTGCTTTTCAATACTAGAATTATCTGGTAATTCATATTTTTTTTCAAAAACTGAAGATGGTATATAGTTATGATATCTTTGTAAAATTTGTTTTTCTTTACCATATGGTAAATCTGACGATGCTAAATTGGTATTACTAAATAAGCTATATATTCTCTTGTATTGATTGTAGAAAAGCATTTTGTTTGCCCAATCAAAATCAAATGCTAGACCTATAGCTTCTCTAACTCTTCTATCTGAAAATTTATTAATGCGTGTGTTAAAGCCAAAAAATTGTAACGCTGCTGGATTATTATGAGCTATTTCTTCTTTTATAATTGTGCCCTTTTTAACAAGTTTATTATCGTAACCACTTGCCCATATTTTAGCTATATATTCTTCTCTGGCATCTATACTTCCTGAAAATAATGCTTGCAAAGTTACTGTGGTATCTTGATAAAACTCAAAACGAATCGTATCAAAATTAAAAAAGCCTTTACGAGTTGGAATATCCTGCCCCCAATAATTATTGTTACGCTTCAATTCTACATACTTATTTGCTTCAAAAGATGAAATTGTGTAAGGACCGCTTCCTAAAGATGGTTGTAATTCAGGTTTAGAAAAATCTTTATCCTTATAATCTTTCTTAGAAAAAATTTTAAATTGAGAAAGAATTAGGGGTAGCTCTCTATTGTTTGATCCTTTTTTGAAATAGAAACGAACATGATAATCATTTATCTTTTCTACTTTATCTACGTCTGAATAGTAAATTTTATATAAAGGAGCTCCTTGTTTTATGAGAGCATTAAAAGAAAATATTACATCATCTGCCAAAACAGGTGAGCCATCAGAAAATTTTGCATTTTTATTTAATATGAAACCTATAAACGTTTTATCATCTGGTTGTTCAAATTTAGATGCCAAAAGAGGATATACGGATGTTTGATCATCTATCGGAGTATATCCTAAACTTTCGTGTGTTAAATTAATTCCCTCTGAAAAAGCTATTCCTTTAAAAATGAAAGGGTTGAAATTATCAAAACTACCATATTCAGGAAGAGTTATTTTTCCTCTTTTAGGAGCTTGAGGATTTACATAAGAAAAATTTGTAAAATTTTGAAGATATTTAGGTTTTCCATATATTGACAAAGAATCATAAATTTTTGTTTTAGCTTCAGCAATAAAACAAAAAAACAGACAAAAGATTACTATCAGACTATTTCTGATATTTATCTGCATCTGTCCATCCGCCAAAAGGATATGTTAAATCTTCATCTGTAGAATCGCTCAATTTAGGATCAAGGTTTTGCCATTCTTTTTTCAAATTATTTAAAGTTATCTGAGTATCTAATACGGACTTTTCATCAATGTCAAAATTAACAGAAGAGCTATTTTCAGCTATTTTATCGTCAAATATAGGCTCTTCTTTTACAATTTCTTCCTTGAAACTTCGCTCCAAAGCAAGAGAAAAAGCATCTTTTACTGGTTCATCGTGTTTTATGACGTCTTTTTTAGAGGAAATAAGTTTATCAAAAAATCCCTTTTTATCAATATTGCTTTCTTGGTGTGTATTTATCGATTTTATATTTTCTGTAGGTCTAATAATTGTTTGTTCTTCATCAATATTATCAAAAGATGAAAAACTCTCTCTAGAACGTCGTATTTCATCGGCTATCGGAGCTAATACCGTATAAACTTTTCCTAAAACACCAGCCTCAATAACATTAACAAAGATTTTCTCTTTATCATGTTTTTCAAGTAGCGATATTAACGTTTGATAACGAGCACAAAACTCCATTATTGTTCCAGACAAAACATTGTCCGATGAGGTATCTGCAAAAACTTTCTTTTGAAAATTAGGTTGACGATTATAGTTTTCAATTAGAACTTTGCCAAAAGACCATTTTCCTCCATTTTGAACTTTAATCCACAAATGTTCAGCCTGTTCTTGCGAAATCAAACGCTCTTTGTGTAAAAATTCACTCAACAATTCATTCATATCTGCAATTAGCAAGTCAAATCTGCTTAAAATAAAAGAATCTTTTATATTTTGCTCTGTTTCTAGCATTATACGAGCTAATAAATCAGAATATTCTTGATTTTTTTTCATTTGAGAAAAAAGACGAAACATTTGGCGAGAGGTTGTACGGTTATAAATTTGCTGACAAATAAAACCATAAATAGCCCAAATAATAAACAATGGAAAACAAACAAAAACAACATATAGCAAGACATTGAGAATCCCTGCTTCAAAAAAAGATATACCAGTTAATGACGAAAAAACAAAACGAAGTGCATAAACAAGCCATACTATCGAAGAAAAAACAGCCCCAAACAATGTGAATGTTAACATTGCAAAACTCCTTGAATTATAATTTTGTGTTATAATAACAAAATATTACTTTTTTTAAACACCTTTCTTGCTTCTTACACAAAAAGAAAAATAGGTTGGCTTTTTGCAAAAATCTATGATATAGAAAATGTTATGTTTAATTTATTTATTGATGAGAAAATTCATGGAATCAAATGAAATTAGTGCACTTGAGTTTGAAAAAAATATTGCAGAAGTTGAAGAAAAAATAAAACGTCTCAGACAACTTGAAGCAGGTGAAGGTATTAATATTGAAAATGAAGTTTGCCGATTACAACAAAAGCTTGATAGACTTTTTAAGCATTTATATTCAAGATTGACTCCCTGGCAAAAAACACAAGTGGCGCGTCATCCCAATCGCCCTCACTGTTTGGACTATATCAACGGTTTGATAACTGATTTTGAACCTTTGTGTGGGGATAGAACTTTTGCTGATGACATAGCTATGGTTGGTGGAATAGGTCTTTTTAACGAACAATCTGTCGTAGTTATTGGACAAGAAAAAGGTAATGATTTAGAAACTAGAGTTAAATATAATTTTGGCATGGCAAAACCTGAGGGATATAGAAAAGTACAGAGATTAATGAATTTAGCTGATAAATTTAAACTTCCTGTAATAGCTTTTGTTGACACATCTGGCGCCTTTCCTGGTGTTGAAGCAGAAGAAAGAGGACAAGCTCAAGCCATTGCTTCAAGTATTGAACGCTGTCTAAATCTGAAAGTACCTTTCATATCTGTTGTGATAGGAGAAGGAGGTTCTGGTGGAGCGATTGCTATTGCCACCGCTAACCGAATTATAATGTTAGAACATTCTGTTTATTCCGTTATATCACCTGAAGGGTGTGCCTCGATATTATGGCGTTCCGCAGAAAAAGTTAAAGAAGCAACAGAGGCTCTGTGTTTGACAGCTCAAGATTTGCGCAAATTTGGCGTTATAGATGAAATTGTTGCAGAGCCTGTAGGTGGTGCGCAAAGACATCATAAAGAAATAATTTCTCGTGTAGGTGATGTTATTGCTAGACACCTTAAAGAGTTATCTCAGCAAACAGGAGAGGAACTTAAAAGAAAAAGAACTGATAAATTTTTAAAAATGGGGCGTCATCTTGCAAAATCTGAATAATTTTTTATTGGAAAATATTGGACTTATACTTACAATCACATTACTTTTTACATTTTGTGTGGCTTTTTTTGTTGCTTTTAGAAGAAAAGACGAAACAATAAAGGACTTATTAATGCAGTCTCAAGGAGAATTGTCTGGAAGAATTGCTTCTTTAGGCGAAATAACTACACAAGAACAAAATCGCCTTTTTGCAGCTTTGTCTGAGCAAAAATTGGCAATATTAAGAATTATAGATGATAAGCTATTAGCTGTTACTAAAAGCGTTGATGAAGGGTTGCAAAAGAATTCAACTAAAACTAATCAGACGCTAACAGATTTACGAGAAAGACTTGCGAAAATTGATGTTGCACAGCAAAAAATTTCTTCATTATCTGAGAAGGTTGTTTCTTTACAAGAAGTTTTATCAAACAAACAGTCTCGCGGGGCTTTTGGTGAAATTCAACTTAATGACCTTGTTACATCTATCCTTCCACCCAGTGCGTATAACTTTCAAACATTATTGAGCAATGGAAAAAAGGTAGACTGCCTATTAAAACTTCCTAACCCTCCTGGTGCTATAGCTGTAGATGCAAAATTTCCTCTTGAGAGTTATCATGCTTTACGCAATACAAAAAACGAAAGAGAAAAATTAGATGCTGAACGTTTTTTTAGAGCATCAGTTTTAAAACACATCAGAGATATTGCAGATAAATATATTTTAGCAGGAGAAACAGCAGAATCTGCGTTAATGTTTTTGCCTAGTGAGGCGATATATGCTGAACTACACGCTAATTTTACGGATGTAGTTGAGATTTCTTATAAGTTGAAAGTATGGATCGTATCACCAACAACTCTTATGGCAACACTCAACACCGTAAGAGCTATACTTAAAGATGCCTATATGAGAGAACAAGCTGGAGTTATACAGAGAGAAGTTGGTTTACTAATAGATGATATTTGCCGTCTTAATGAAAGAATCGAAAATCTTGGCAAGCATTTTAAACAAGCTAGTGATGATATTGAAGCGATAAAAATATCATCAACCAAAATAAATCGCCGTGTAGAAAAAATTGAAGCGATTGAAGTTGGAGAAAAAGAAGAACATTCATTGGCCTGTATGGCTGCAAACGAGTAAATATTTTGGATAAAAAATAAATTATATCTTGGCTTTTTATAAAATTGATATATTGATAAATAAGATTACGTAATTTAATTATATATAGTAGAGAAGGAAAAAACATGACAAAGTCTGAGTTGATTGAAAAAATTGCCGCTAAAAATCCGCATCTTATGCTTAAGGATGTTGAGCGTATTGTTTCTGTTGTATTTGATACAATTACCGAATCTTTGGCAAAAGGTGATAGAGTAGAGTTTCGTGGTTTTGGTGCATTTTCTGTAAGAACACGGTCTCCTCGCTTGGCTAAAAATCCAAGAACTGGAGCTCAGGTAAAAGTTGATGAAAGAAAAATTCCACACTTTAAAACGGGAAAACAATTATTTGAATCTTTAAATAACAAATGAGGACATTTGTTCTGTATCAGTAGAAGAAACAAGGAGTGATTCAATGGGGGTTGTTAAATTAATTATGGGTTTACCATTACTGTTTATTTTGCTCGTTTTTGCTTTTGTGAATAACGATATGGTAACCTTTAGTTTATGGCCTCTAGGATTTGAATTAACTGTATCTTTGAGTGTTGCAATAGTTTTTCTTGTTTTTATTGGGTATCTTATGGGATCGTTTTTCACATGGTTATCTTACAGCCCTGTTCGAACTTCTTTAAGAAATCACAAAAAAGAAAATAAGAAGTTATCTAAAGAACAGGAAAAACTTGTAAAAGAAATGGAAGGATTACACAGCAATATTGAAAACTTGAAAGTAGCACGACATGTTGAGGCTCCGCTAAATTGGAAAGAAAAAATAAAGAGGGCTTTTGGATTTAAGAAATCTGCTTCTGATATATAGGAGACTTTTCAATGAACTGGATTGCTGATTTTGTCAGACCTAAAATAAAAAAAACAACATCTAAAGAAATTGCTGATAATTTGTGGACGAAATGTCCTGAATGTGGTCAGATGTTGTTTAATAAGGAACTAGAAAAAGATTTCTTTGTTTGTTCTTTTTGCGGACATCATCTTAGATTACCTACAAAAACACGATTAGATATGCTGTTTGATGGGGCTAAATACAAACTACTTACTCTTCCTAAACTGCAAGATGATCCTCTATCTTTTAGAGATTCAAAAAAATATAGTGATCGTTTACGTTCTTATCGGCGTTTAACAAAAAATAATGATGCAATTGTGGTTGCTTGTGGAGAAATCGGTTCAATAAAAACTGTAATAGCAGCTCTTGATTTTTCATTTATGGGTGGCTCAATGGGTATGGCTGTCGGTGAAGGAATTGTAAAAGCAGCAGAATTTGCTATTAAAATATCTTCTCCTTTGGTTATTATTTCTGCATCTGGTGGCGCAAGAATGCAGGAAGGTATTTTATCCTTAATACAAATGGCAAGAACTACTGCTGCCATAAATATGTTAAAGGAACGTGGTTTACCATATATTTCTGTCATAACCAATCCTACAACAGGGGGTGTATCAGCTTCTTTTGCGATGTTAGGAGATGTTCATATTGCAGAAAAGGGATGTATTATAGGTTTTGCAGGAGCTCGCGTAATTGAACAAACTATAAGAGAAACTTTACCTGAGGGATTTCAGCGTGCAGAATATTTACAAGAGCATGGTATGGTTGATATTGTTGTTGACAGAATGAGTATGAGAAATAAGCTAGTAAATATATTGAAATTACTACTGAATAAAAAATCTTAACTTTTCAGAATTTTTAACTATACTTTTAAATATAGTTTATTTCATTTAAGGGTTTTGATATGTTATCATTGAAATATGTTGCAATAAATTCTTTTAATGAAAATATTGTTTATCTGCATAAGGATTGTAGTGCATATAAAATTGACAACATAAAAGATGTCACAAAGCTAGAAATTCATGGTGGTGCAGAACCTCTTCTTGCTTTTTTAGAATTAGTAGAAGATGAAAATATTGTATCTCCTGATGAATTAGGATTAAATAAATCTGCTTTTGAACAGCTTAATCTTCCTGAAGGCGCAAACGTAACTATTAGTTTGGCATCTTCCCCTCTCTCTATAGCATCAATTAGACGAAAGATGAGCGGAAACATTTTATCTGATAACGAGTATTCTACTATTATCAAAGATATTGAAGCCAAACGCTATTCTAACATGGATATAACATCTTTTTTAGTGGCAACAGGATCTTTTATGACCTCACAAGAAGTCCTATCTATGACAGAAACGTTGATTGGTGATAATACTTTAAAATGGGATAACGAATCGATAGTAGTTGATCATCATTGTTTAGGTGGTGTTCCAGGAAATAAAACAGATATTATAATAACAGCAATTGTTGCTGCTTATGGTCTACCTATACCCAAAACGGCTTCTCGCTCATTAACTTCTTGTTCAGGTGTCGCAGACACATTCTCTGTTTTAGCAAATGTCGATTTTGACGATATAAAATTAAAAGAGTTGGTAAGAAAAAACAGAGGAGCTATTGTTAATTATAACTCTCTACCAATTACTAAAGCCAGTAAAATTATATCTTCGGTCGAAAGATCATTAGGCATTATAAAATATGAGCATATTATATCTTCGATTTTAGCAATAAAATTAGCTACAGGAGTTACTCATCTTGTTGTTGATATACCTGTTGGTGTTTCTGCTAGAATAAAATCTACGAATGAAGCTCTTCGTTTAAGAAAGATGATAGAATACATTGGAGATTCGTTATCAATTGAAATAGATGCGGTGATTACTGATGGAAGTGAACCTATCGGTAACGGTATTGGCTCTGTGTTAGAAGCTCGTGATATTATGAAAATACTAAGAAATAAAGAAGATGCTCCTCGTGATTTATTGGAAAAGTCGTTATTTTTAGCAGGTAGAATTTTAGAGTTTGATCCTAAATTGCGTGGTGGACAAGGATATAGTGTGGCTAAAGAAATACTTATATCCGGTAGAGCTTTGGAAGTTATGAATCGTATTATATATGCACAAGGAAAAGCACCACAAGCCCAACTCGGTCATTTAACTAGAGACATTATTGCTAGCAAGTCTGGCGTGGTTGATGCAATTAACAATCAACAAATAAATAAAATTGGCGTTTTAGCCGGTGCAGCACAGTATCAAGGTGCTGGTATAGACTTACTTAAAAAAGTTGGTGATAGAGTCGAAAGAGGCGATACCTTATATCGCATCCATTCCGTAAGCTCAACTGATTTTGCTTTTGCAAACTATGTCGTAGATGGAGATAATGGATACGAAATATTATCAAAACGATAAAATTAAGATTTAGGTAAAGTCACATCAGGTGCTCTGAGATATATTGGTTTAGGATAGCATATTTTTTTGCTTTCTAATATTTTCATACCTGCTTGATACAAATTTTTTATAGGTAGAGAATCGAACATTTTTATTGTATGAAGAGGTAACCCACTAGGCGTTGATAAGAAACGCTCAACCCCATTACCAACTAGGGTAACTAAACATCCTTTTATTTTTAATTGTTCTATTATTTGATTACGAGAAAGAGCTTCTGCTTCTTTAATTTTTTGAAAATTTTTATCAAAAAATTGAACATAAAAATCATCACGTCTCGTTTCTATAATAACAGCATTTATCTCTGTTGCTTCTTGTTCGCTAATAGATCTAATATAAGCATCAAATGCTGAAACTCCACAAATTTTTAGCTTTGCATTTGTTAAACCAAAAACACGAGCTGCTGAAATACTTGAACGCACACCTGTGAATGAACCAGGACCAACACATACAAACAAATTGTCTACTTGGCTAAATTTAAGATTGTTTTTATTTAATAAATTTTTAATTTGAGGAATTAAAACTTCTGACTGACCAAAATCCATAATTTGTTCAAAAGACGATATTACGTTTTTATTATTAAATAACGCAATACTGCAACTAGCACCCGTTGTATCAAAAGCAATACTATACATTTTTCCACTTGTTTGAAAATTTAAGTTTTAATAATGCTTTTTATATAATAAATTAGCTTAATAAACAATTGTTTTTTGAAAGCTCTTGAAATAAAATGAATATAAACTTGTTACAAGATATGTATTATGCAATGCCTGAATTGTGGTATGGTATTGGCTTATTTGTTACAATGCTCGTTTTTTCTACCTTTACACTAATATTTTATCTCTTAAAAATAAGACAGAAGAATTATTTTTTGCAACGAGATAGAGAACGTTATGCCGAAACACTTTATGCCTCTCATGATGGGTATTTTGCTTTTATTTACCCTGATGATAAAGTTAATGACCCTCGCAAAACTATAACAGAGCGTTGTTCTCGAAGACTAGCTGTTATATTAGGTCTGGAAAAGGGAATAAAATCCGATTTTAATGATGTTTTGCAAAATTTTTATAAAGATGATGCAAAAAAAATTAATAAATATGTTGGCTTATTAAAGGAGGAAGGAGTAGCCTTTGAAGATTATTTCTTATTAAAAACAGCTAATAAATATATTAGACTCGAAGGTGTAAGAATAAACGGAGCTGATGGAAATATTTATTGTGATATGATTTGGTTTAGAGACGTTAGTTTCGCAATAAACAAAATAAAAAGCCTTGAAGATGAAAAACTAAAACTTGAGACCAAATTTCGATTGCAAGAAGATTTGCTAGATAATCTTCCTTTTGCTGTTTGGTTACGAAATGAAAAACTAGATATTGTCTATTGTAATAAAAAATATTCAGATATTATTTCTGATAAAACAAAAGATGATGTTGTTGCTGAAAAAATTGAACTTATTGGAACAAATGGCGAAAGTATATCTCGAAGTTTGGCGGAGAAAGTTCACAGAAGCAAAAGAAAAAATAAGACCGTAGCAAATATTGCAATTAAAGGAAATCGCATTGCTGTAGAAACTTTTGAAGTACCTTTCTATGTTGAAGGATGTTTAGATAAGACTTTTAGTGCAGGATGTCTAATTAACATTAGCGAATTGGATGAATTAAAAAGAAATCTAAAAAGATACCAAGATGCCCAACTTGAAATTTTGGGAATGCTTGGAACTGCTTTCGTTGTATTTAATCAGAACATGGTTTTACAATATCATAATCAGTCCTTTTCTAAACTTTGGGAATTAGATGCGGAATGGACAGCTAAAAAACCATCTTATACTACATTTTTAGATACTTTAAGAGAAAGAAGAATGCTACCAGAAGTACCTGATTATAAAGTTTTTCGTCAGGATGAAGTACTCAAATTTTCCCAGATTATTGAGCCTGTTAGTGACTTACTTCATCTTCCTGATGGGAAAACATTACGCAGAATGCGAGCTCCCTATCCTATGGGTGGGCTAGTATTCGCTTTTGAAGATATTTCTGATCGCTTGGCGGCAACATCAGCCTATAATGCTTTAATAGCTGTACAAAACGATATATTAACAGGACTTTTTGAAGGAGTTCTTATTTTTGGAACAAATGAACGATTAGTATTTTTTAATGACGCCTATATTAAATTGTGGAAAGCTGATGCTCTTTTTTTATCTGAAGAGCCTTCTTTCGATGATGTTCTTGATAGTCAGAAGGATTTTTTTGCTAAAGATGAGGATTGGAATAGCTTAAAAAAAGCAATAAAGGCTAATATTTTAGATGTAACATCTAAAACTATGATTTTACAGTTAAACAATAACGTCCAATTACAACTTGGTGTTGCTCATTTGTCTGATGGTAATTTACTAATAACTTATGAAAAAATTAATTAACCTCTCAATTGACATAAATAGAAAGATATGACACTATTGTCGTATATTTTGGTTTATATTTAAGGAATGAAAATGCTTGAGGATGATAATTCTTCAAATATTGAATGGGAACAAGATAAAGGAATTTCTAAAAATACTAGAGTTTCTCGTAGGTTTGATTTAAAAAAAGCTATAAAATCTGAAGCAAAAGAGCGTAATAACTTTAAAACAAACCCCTCTAAACCAAGTCTTGTGCCAAATCTAAAAAGGTTGCAATCTAAAATTCGTGATGCTTATGATGATGAAGATGATGAAGATGAAGTTGTTTACCATTTTTCTTTTAATGATGATAATTCATCTCTGATTAATGCCTTAAAAGATGATGAAAAACAGCAATTTTCTGCAAAAAAAATCCAAGAAGATCAAAAAATGCAGCAAACTGCTGGTAAAATGGAAACTATTTTACAAGCTGATAAAGTCGCAAGGCAACTTGGTCTTAAAGGTTTAAAAAAGAAAGTTGTAATTAATAATATTCAAGATATTTCTATAAATACACAAACAAAGGATCAGGTTTTACTAGAAAATGTTGCTGCTAAAACCAAAATTAAAACTTCTGATTTGTCATCACGTGAAACTACTGATATGGTTAAAGGTTTACGTAAAATGCGGATAGCAACCATGAGTAGCGAAAACATTAGAGCATCTACTATTGAAAATATGAAGGCTGAAGAGCTTATTGAAATAGGTCGATCAAATGATGAAAAAAAGACCGCTAAAATGATACTTGAAAAATCTGGCAGAAAAGAGGCTAAAAAAGCTGATGAAACGCAAAGAGAAAAAGAGCAACAAAAAATTAAAAGCGCAATTAAACGAGCGAAATCTCGTTAAGATATTTTACTGATGAGAGACTTATAGGCGGTGCTGAGTATTTTAAATTTTTCTTCAGCTGTTTTATCTGATGAATTTATGTCAGGATGGTATTTTTTTACGGCTTTTTTGTAAGCTTTTTTTAAATTATCAACTGTCAGCTCTTCATATTCTAATTCCATTATTTTTAACGCCTGATGCTCCTCTACCGTTAGATAGATGCGAGGAACTCTTGACTGAGAAATATCATCAAAAAAATTGTAGTTTTTAGAAAAGTCAAAACCAAAATTATATTTAATTCGCGATGAAAACTTAAAATGCTTATATATATTATCTTCTTCTGGTTCAGAAAACAATTCATCTCCATAGTAATTCCATTTGGCATTATATTCTTGAACATGTTCAAGGCAAAACCAATAATATTCTTTCAGATTACGATCTTTGGGTGCACGATATTCTCCCGCTTTATTACAACCAGGATGATCACAGATATGATGTTTATTCTCATTCTGTGGAGCAAAATATTTGCTCTGTTTTTTTCTTGTTTTAATCATTTTGTTTTTTTCGACTATTCTTTGTAGGGTAACTTATTTTGACATTTAGCGCAAGATTTTATTTGCTATTGTATTGATATAAAAATATATCTATACTGTCTGTAGATAAAAATAGTTTTGAAGGAAGACAATGCCTGAATTACCAGAGGTTGAAACAATAAAACGAGCGTTAGAAAAAGGAATCGGCTTAGCTCAAATTCTGAGTGTTAAGATAAATAATCCTCGTTTACGAATAATTATACCAAATGACTTGCCTGAAAAAATTATACAAACAACTATTTGCCAATACACACGTATTGCCAAATATATCGTTATTAGGCTAGATAACGATTATAGTCTTTTATGGCATATGGGAATGAGTGGAAAAATAAAAATTAGCGATCATTTTCCTGAGAATCAGGACAAACACGACCATATAATAATTGAAACATCTGCTGGCTATATTACGTATAATGATCCTCGCAGATTTGGGCTTTTTACTATTTGTGAAACAAAAAATCTCAATAACAATAGCTTTCTTAGAAATGTCGGAATAGACCCTTTTGATGATGAGCTGACACCTCAATACCTCTACGATAAGCTACAAAAAAAAGTTAAAACACCTATAAAAATAGCATTGCTTGATCAAACAATAATCTCTGGAATCGGCAACATCTATGCATCTGAAATTTTGTATGAGTCGCGTATATTGCCAACAAGACTTTGTAACGATATATCGGTAGGAGATTGTGCATTATTGGTCAAAAATACTCGCAAGGTATTATTAAAAGCTATTGATGCAGGTGGCTCTACTTTAAAAGATTATAAAAAACCTGATGGCAGTCTGGGGTATTTTCAAAATTTGCATTGCGTTTATAATAAAACTGGTCAAAAATGTCCTGATTGTATTTGTGATGTAAAAATAACTGGTGGTATTCAGAAATCTGTTATGGGTGGCAGATCAACCTTTTACTGTAAAGGCTTACAAAAATGAAACTGTTTATCTATTTATTATTTTTAACTCTATTGTCTTTTTCTTTAACAACAAAAGCAGCTTTTGTTGAGGGTTTGGAGGATATCCCTATACTTGAAGATTTAGAACAAATTAAAAATGGAAATTTGAGCTTTGGAAACGAAGAAATTCGCTTGATTGAAACGTATTTAACATCTCAAAGTCTGGATTTTGCTGAGGTATGTGCCTTTTATTCTGAAACATTACCACAGTTGGGATGGATAAAAAAATATGAAGGGCAGAATCGTTTGTTATTTGAAAGAGACGGTGAAACGTTGGAACTTAGTAGAGAATCGACAAAACCTCTAGTAATAAGACTTACTGTGAAAAGTAAAATTCAATAGGAAAAAAGTTATGAGTGAAAATAACACTATTCTTACAGATATTGATGGACATATAGGCATTATTACTCTTAATAGAGCAGAAGATATGAATGCTGTTAATCTTGAGATGCTTAATGAAATAGCTTATCAAGTTCAAGATTGGGAGTATAATGATGCCATACGGTGTATAATAATCAAAGGAAATGATGCATATTTTGCTACAGGAATCGATATAAAAGCCCTTAGCAATGAAGTTTTTCAACAAAGTTTGGCCTTGAAAGCTTGGCAAGATGAATTTAATAAAATTGCTAATTGTTCTAAACCGATAATAGTTGCTTTGTCTGGATATGCTCTTGGGTTAGGATGTGATTTAGCCTTAACTGGAGATATTATTTTAGCATCAGAATCGCTCCAGATTGGATATCCTGAACTTTCTATTGGAACAATTCCATCTTTTGGAGGGTGTTCAAGATTAATTCATCGTATTGGTAAAGCTAAAGCAATGGAAATGATTTTGACAGGAAGAGCAATGAGTGCCGAAGAAGCGTCTTTATCAGGGCTTATCAGTAGAGTTGTTACACAAAAAGATCTCTATGATGAGGCACTAAGAGTCGGCAATAGAATCATATCATTACCTTATCAAGTCGTTCTTCAGGCGAAAGAAACCCTACGACAAGTGGAAAATATGAATCTTCAAAATGGTTTAGAGCTTGAACTGAAAAGTTGTCGTTTGAGCATGAACACTCCTGAATTTAGAATGATTTTAGATAATTTTAAATAAAAAAGTGCTAGAATCCATAGTTTGAGAAAATTAACTGTTGACTTTAACTAGAGTTCAAGTTTATAAAACAGTACATTTGTAAAAAAATTGGAACAACCTTTTATATTTGAAATGGAATAAAAAAATGGCCAATCATAAGTCTGCAAAGAGCAGAATCGTAAGAAACAATAAACGCGCTGTTATTAATAGTGCTCGCAGAAGTCGTGTTCGTACCTTCATTAAGAAGGTTGAAGCAGCTATCGCTGCTGGCGATAAAGAACTTGCTGTTGCTACTTTTAAAATAGCAGAATCTGAAATGATGAGAGCTGTTAGAAAAGGTGTTTTTGCTATAAACACTATGTCTCGTAAAGTTTCTCGTCTTTCTCATAAGATTAAAGCTTTGTAATAGTTTTATATTTTCTTGAAACGCAAACCATTCCCTTATTTAAGGTATTTGGTTTGCGTTTTTTTACCCTGAAAGCAGCAGAATCTGGTCGACTCCTGTAAAAGATTGTGTCAAGGAATTTAATTGCAATGTTCGTAAAAAATTCTGTTGTTTTTCTGTTTTTTTGTCCCTAATATCCAAATCACTTTATTAGAGAATTTTGAATGTATTTTTGAAATTTTTAGAATCTAGAAAGGCAGACAGTATAGTCTCGATATTAGTTGTCAGTTTGTTTTTTGAACTACATTAACTTTGAAGATTTTTACTATAGATGTTAGCTTTGTATTTTAAAAGCTATGTCGATCTTCAGATACTAACTTTGAGTTTAAGGGGAATAATCTCAACAGTTAGATATAATGTGTATAAACTCTAAATTAATTAGGGTGTAAGATGTTATCAATGTTTTATCCACGAAAATATCTTACTATTGGGTTTTTAATTTAACTGACGTGGGGTTTAATTTTTTTGAGATATAAATTGGGGAGTAAAAATGGCTGAAGAAGCAATTATTAATGATACGTCTGTTTTAGATCAATGGAGACAGATTTGTGATCAGCTTAAGATCGAAATAGGGGAAACCGCTTTTGATAGCTGGCTCAAGCCTTTGACAATAGGATCTTTTAGCGATGGTACGATGAATATTTGTGTTCCAACACGTTTTATGAGAAATTGGGTAATAACCAATTATAGTGATAGAATTCACAAAATTTGGGAAAAAAAGAATCCTTCAATAAAGAGTATTAATTTTGTTGTCCAAGCTGGACAGGAAGGTATTATCGGTAAGGGATTATATACACCTACGTGTCGGTCTCTTTTGAAAAAAATTAACACTTCTCCTGTGCCCCAAAATATTTATCAGTCAGGAATAAAATCTGTCGTTGCTAATACCAATGATAGCTCTCTTAATGATTCATTATCTGTTCCTCTTAATCCTCAGTATACTTTTGATAATTTTGTTGTAGGCAAAACCAATGAATTTGCCTATGCTGCAGCAAGAAAGGTTGCGGAATCTCGTAATGTATCTTTTAACCCTTTATTCTTATATTCTGGCGTTGGTTTAGGTAAAACGCATCTTATGCATGCAATTGCTTGGCATATTAAACAACAGGATCCTAGTAGAAATATAGTTTATTTATCTGCAGAAAAATTTATGTACAAATTTGTCAGAGCTCTTCGTTACAAAGACACTACAGCATTTAAAGAACAGTTCCGTTCAGTTGATGTTTTGATGGTGGATGATGTTCAGTTTATGGGAGGAAAAGACACAACTCAAGAAGAGTTTTTCTACACCTTTAATTCATTAATAGAAGAAGGACGTCAAATTATTATCTCTGCCGATAAATCTCCTGCGGATTTGGAAGGAATTGAAGCTCGTTTGAAATCTCGCCTTGGTTGTGGTTTAGTTGCAGATATACACCCTACTGATTTCGATTTAAGAATGGGTATTTTGAATAGCAAAGCTAAACAACTTGGTCTGGAACTTCCTCAGAAGGTAGTTGAATTTTTGGCGACAAAAATAACATCTAATATTCGTGAATTAGAAGGTGCTTTGCGCAGAGTAATTGCTCACTCTCAATTACTAAGCAATCACGAAATAACTTTAGATATGACACAAGATATTTTGAAGGATATGTTGCGATCATTTGATAAGCGTACCACTATTGATGAAATTCAGAAAAAAGTTGCTGAATATTTTAATATTTCAGTTAAAGAAATGCAATCTTCTCGCCGAGCCCGTACAGTTGCACGTCCACGACAAATTGCTATGTATTTAGCAAAACAACTTACTTCTCGCTCTTTACCTGAAATTGGACGCAAGTTTGATAGAGATCATACAACGGTTATGCATGCTGTTCGTAAAGTTGAAGAGTTAATAATGGAAGATGTTTCTTTAGCTGAAAATGTGGAAACTTTGCGTAGAACATTGGAAGCATAGTCGTATTTAACAAAATGTTCTTTTATCAAGCCTCTTTACCATTAAAGAGGCTTATTTTGTATAAAAGTTGTGAATATTAAATGTTTTATCTTTTTGTTTGTACTGTTTATGATAGAATTTGGGCAATGATATAACTTATAATTTGGATTGTGAAAATGAGATTTACTATTGAAAAAGCACATTTACTAAAAACATTGAGCCATGTTCAGAGTATTGTTGAAAAAAGAAATACCATTCCTGTTTTATCAAATGTTAGAATTGAAGCTTTGGGTGACGGAATTAGCTTTAAAGCAACGGATATGGATACCGAAATTACAGAAATGGCTGATGCAAAAATAATAGAAACTGGTGCAACGACTGCTCCTGCTCACATGTTATATGATATTGTTCGCAAGCTTTCTGAAGGTTCGCAAGTTGAATTAATTTATCCTGATGATAAAGGACAGTTAACCATCTCTTCTGCTAGGTCTAAATTTTCGCTTTCTACTATCCCTGTTGAAGATTTTCCTGTTATATCTGGAGATAAGTTACCAACATCTTTTGTTATGCCAAAGGATGAATTGAAAGATGTAATTGATAGAACGCAATTTGCCGTTTCAACAGAAGAAACAAGATATTACCTTAACGGCTTATACGTTCACGCAAAGAAAGAAGGTGTATCTGAAGTTTTACGTGTTGTTGCAACTGATGGACATCGTTTAGCGTGCGTAGAATCGCCATTACCTCAAGGAGCTGAAAATCTTAATGGAGTTATTATTCCTCGTAAGACTGTTGCTGAAATTCGTAAACTTTTAGATGATAACTCTGTTGAAAATGTTATTATTGAGGTTTCTGAAAATAAAGTTAGGTTTTCGATAACTGATATTACTTTGACATCTAAATTAATTGATGGAACGTATCCTGACTATGAAAGAGTTATCCCTACAGATAATGATAAATCTTTAGAGCTTGGCGTAAAAGATTTAGCCTCGGCAGTTGATCGTGTTTCTGTTGTTGCAGAACGAACAAGAGCAATCAAAATGCTTACCAAACCTAATAAAGTTACTATTGTTACTTCTAGCCCTGATTTAGGTAGTGCATCCGAAGATTTAGAAGCAAAATATGAATATGAAGCTCTTGAAATTGGATATAACTTCCGTTATTTGTTGGACATTTTGAATGAAGTAAAAGGTGATACAGTTAGAATTTCTTTTGCTGATGCGTCTTCGCCTTCTGTAATTCATGATATATCGGATTCTAGTGCAATTTATGTATTGATGCCGATGAGAGTGTAAATGGATTGTTTTGCGCACAATTTAGCTAATTTAACAAAGTTAAAGTCAGGCGTAAAACGTCTGACTTTAACTGATTTTAGAAACTATGCTAATCTTAGAGTAGAATCAGAGATTGCGCCTATAATTATCTATGGAGAAAATGGTTGTGGTAAAACAAATATTTTAGAAGCTATATCTTTTTTAACACCTGGACGAGGACTTCGAGGAGCTCGACTGGCTGATATTAAAAGGTTTATACCGCAAATAACTAATAATAAAGAAATATCTTTTGTATCTCCATTAAATTGGGCTGTGGTAGCTGATGTAGTAAATAATGATGAACTATATACAATCACTACTGCTGTAGAAAAAACATCTAAAGAAGTGGAAGATATAGATGGATATAAATCTTTTGAAAGAAGAATTGTAAAAATAGACAACGCTAGAATATCATCTCAAGCTGAGCTTGGACAATGTATATCTGCTATATGGCTTACTCCTCAAATGGATCGCCTTTTTAGAGGAGGTAGTCAACCCAGACGCTCTTTTCTTGATAGATTGGTTTACGCTTTTGATATGGAACACGCAAAAAGAACTGCTAATTTTGAACACTTATATAAAGAATGGTATCGTTTACTAAAAGAAGGTAAAAACGATAACTATTGGCTAGATTCTTTGGAAGAAAATATGGCGGCAATAGGTGTTGCTATTGCCGCAGCTCGCAGAGAACAGGTGGCCAGATTAAATACTTTTATAGAGAATGAACCTGATGATATTTTCCCATCGGTTAGACTAGATCTTGATGGGAATGTTGAAAAAGCTCTTGATAATAAGCCTGCTATTGATGTGGAAGAAGAATATAAAAATATGATAAAAAAACAACGGTGTTTTGTTCTACATAATGATACGCCAGACGGAGTAAATCGGACAGATTTTAAAGTCTATTTCAAAAAGAAAGGTATGCCTGCAGAATTATGTTCAACAGGAGAGCAAAAATCCTTATTAATAAGTATTATATTAGCACAAACAAAATGCCAAACTTTGTACAAAGGTTTTGCTCCTGTTTTGCTTTTAGATGAAATAGTCGCACATTTAGACGATATAAAAAGAGAGGCTTTGCTAGAAAAAATTATGATGCTTAATATTCAAGCATGGATGACAACAACAAATCCAGAACTTTTTAATAGCTTACGATGTGCTGCACAATTTTTTGAGATTAGAAACAATAAAATTTTTGCCAATTAGCGTTTCTGTTTGCGATTCTTTATCTAACAGTAAAAAATATTAATTTGACTCAAAACGAATCCCTACAACGATTTGATACGAATCGTTACATTTACTGTGGGGAATCGGTAATTTTTTATTAATTTTTTTATCTTAGCCTTGCCTCATAAGGTTTTAACTATATCCGTCTCCCAAGAAAGAGAAACTATGATATTTTTGAAAACAAAGCATCTTTATCCAGTAACCGCAATTTTTGCGGCATGGGCTGTTTTGTTTTTACCGAAATGTTCTTTTGCTGATGAACAAAATGTTGAAAATACAACAGTGGAAAATCTAACAATTCCTGACGGTGTAACCGTTGATGTTCTTAACATTAATTCCGCTGGCGTCACAATAAACACGTTTGTCGGTGAAAATGGAACTATGAATATTAATGAACAGGGTAACGCAGAAAAAGCCTTTGTTTCTGGAGGTGTGGTTAATATTACACAAGGAGGAATAGCCTCAGAAACAAATATTACAAATACAGGAACATTGAATATTGAATCTGGTGGACAAGCTCAAACGATTAATGTAGCAGATACAGGAACGGTTAATATCAACGGTGAAACAGTCATAGGTGCAATTATTGATGGACAAGGAAGTTTAACTATATCTCAAGGAGGAACTATTCAAAATATTGAGATAGGTAGTCAAGCATCATTAACCGATAATGGTACAGCAGATGTTTATGATTTAAAATTAAATGATGGCGCAAAGTTCAATTTAACAACGGATGCTACTATTATAGGTATCACCAATGGAAACGATGAAACCTTAAATGCTAGCATAAAAGACTCTATTGCCAGTGGATTTTCTGTAAATACAGATTCTATCCTTACAGCTGTAAATGGTGGAAGCATTCAAAACAGCTCTATTGTTGGTGGTACAATTATCGTTGATAATGGTACAGCACAAAATATTAATATATCTTCTAATGGTAATTTGCAAATTTCTGCAAATAGAAACGCTAGTAACATTTCTGTTGAGAATGGACAAATATCTGTTGATGAAGGAATGATTCAATCTGCAAACATTCAAAATGGCGGTATTATGAATGTTGAAATTGATAGTAGTGCTAGCAATACCTTTTTGAATAATGGAGGACAATTAAATATTAAAACGAGGGCTTTTCTTAATTTGGTTACAGTTAATGGAGGTGGTATTATAAATGCGGAAACTGCTTCTACTATCTATAATCTGGTTGCCAATGCAGAAGCTGTACTCAAATTGAACGATGGAGTTATTTTAGCTGATAGTTTGACTATCCACATTACAACAAATACTACAGATTCAGACCTTAACTTTGAAAATTTGTTTGCTGAAGGTTCCGCTCTTAATACTCTAACATTAATGGGGGGCGTAAATAGCGCCTTTAATAAAAAAGTTATAAATAACGATATGGTAACTGATAAAACTCTTAATCTCAATAATGGATCATTTGTTATTTCTGATAGCGAAAATGACGATACTGTCCAAATTGCAGGATGGAATCAGGTAAATGTGACAGATTCTATTCTAAGAATAGAATCTGATTTGGCACTTAATGGTTCTGAAAAAAATTTATCAATAAATTCTGGATCAACACTGGATGTCTCAGAAACCTTGAATAATATGTTAAATATCACCCTAAATGGAAATATTATCAATAAGGGTATTATCGATATGAGCAGTGATACTCATATCGTTGGCGATACTTTTACTATTGAAGGAACATACGGTGGTAACAATTCAGCTATTATTATGGATATTGAAAAAAAATATTGCTGATAGAATTATTATAAATGGTGATGTCCTAGGTAAATCAACAATAACATTAAAATCGGCCGACGATAAATCAACCTCAAATAAAATATTATTAATTCAAGCTCCAAACAATATTAGTGGAAATGCAGATAGTTTTTCTATTTGGCGTAGCGAAGCATCACCTTTTGTTTGGGAAACATTATTTGAAAATAATCGTTAGTATGGTTATGTGTCAAACGCAGGTAGACCTCTGATTGTGCCAGAGACTGCAGCTTATTATGGATTAATTGACAATACTTTTATGCAAACTACTAGTTTAGGTGCTAATTTGAGAAATAATATTGCGATAAATGAATATAATAAAGTTCCCTATCGTTTAGCAAAAAGGCAAAAATATTCTAATCATATTTGTCGCAGTACTCGTCCTGTATTTACAGGATGGATAGCTCCTGTGTATTCTTCGGCTACAATAGAAGCGCCGTATAATTATACTTCTTTTATTTCTGGTGTTGATGGGGGAATCGACATTATTAGTAACGGAATTACCAAATTTGGATTGTTAGCATCATATAGAAATGGTGTATATAATTATGATGAAAGTAGGGAAAATATACCTTGCGAGGAGAAGCTGAAACAACTATAGACAGCTATTTAGGAGGCGCTTATATTAGAGCTGATGGTCGTTTTTGGTCTGTTTTATTAGCTGGATATGCTGGTATGCTTGATGCTAGTGTTAGTACAAAAGATGGTGTTAAATCGGATACTTCTGGTACGACCTATGGTGCAATACTAGATGTCAATTATATATATAAAAATATTAGTGGGCTTAGAATTGAGCCTGAAGTAAGATTGTCTTATACATCTGTTAAAATGGAAGAAATCTCGGATAATGCTGGTAAGATTCAAGAATTTGAAGACGCCAGCCGCACCGAATTTGAGGCTGGAATTAAAATAGCGAAACGTTAGGAATTTTCTGAAGCACGTGCAGAAATATTTGTTAAACCATCTATTGTTCAGATTATGAATGATAGTGAGGAATTTGAATTAATAGAAAACATGCGTTTAGAAACAACAGAAGATCGTACACTGATGAAGGTTGAAGCAGGAATGCCTTTTGATATGGTAAAAAATTGGAATGTGTCAATAGCTGGCTCTTATAGTTTTGGTTCCGATTATACTAATAGTACTGCTAATCTTAGTTTAATTTATAATTTTTAACTAAATCGTAAATAACCATCGGACTGCATCTTAAATAACTTTGCATAGCGCCCTTTTTTGCGCAACAATCCTATATGTGTTCCCTCTTCTATTATTTTGCCATCTTCTAGAACAACAATTCTATCCATTTCGCGTAAAGTCGATAAGCGGTGAGCTACTGCAATAACAGTCTTGTTTTTCATTAGAGTTTTTAAAGATTCTTGAATATATCTTTCACTTTCAGAATCTAATGATGATGTAGCTTCATCAAATATTAAAATAGGAGCATTTTTTAATATCGCTCTAGCAATAGCTATTCTTTGGCGTTCACCACCTGATAAAATAACACCACGATCGCCTACTTTTGTTTCATAACCATTGGGATGTTTTTCTATAAATTTATCAGCAGATGCTTGTTTGGCAGCTTTTTTGACTTCTTCTAAAGTTGCTGTAGTTTTTCCATAACGGATATTTTCTTCTAAAGAGCGATTAAATAAGCATACATCTTGAGGAATTGTAGAAATTATCTTATGCAAAGAATCTTGAGTAACTTCTTTTATATCTGTACCATTAATTTTAATAGCTCCTGAGGTTGTATCAAAATAACGGGCAATAAGTTTTATTAAAGTTGATTTTCCTGCTCCTGATGAGCCTACAATTCCAACCTTTTCACCCGCTTTTATTTTTAAATTAAAATCGGAAAATATTGTTTCGTTGTTTTTATATGAAAAATTAACATTTTCAAAAATTATTTCCGCCTTTTTAGCTTTTAGCTCTATGGCATTCTCCGAATCGACAATATCTGGTTTGACAGCTAAAGTTTCTAGAGCTGAACTAAGAACACCAAACAATTTTGAAAGATTATTTACAGCCCAATTTACTCCAAAAGCTACACCACTTAATCGAGTTATAATAGTCAAAACAAATATAAAACCTGTTAAATCTATTTGCTTATAATAAAAAAGAACTAGCCCTAAAAAACAGAAAAAAGCACCTGATAACACCGATATTATACCAAGTGAAAGCATTATCAAATTACGTTGTTTTTGCTCATAGGTTTCAGCATGACGCCATTTACGCAAAACCTTTAATAAATTTATTCTTTCATATTTAAAATTAGCAAAACTTTTTATTTCAGAATAATTAGCTATCGAATCGACTATACGAGCATTTGAAATACTTTGTTCTGTTGATGTCTTGCGGGAAAACTCAGCCCTTTTTAAGCCAAAGTATCGACCACAAAACACCATTAAAAAAGACCAAAAGATAACCGCAACACCTAAAATCCAATTAACAAAGGACAATATAGCGGTATTGACCAAAAGATAACTAGCATCAAATAAAATATTGCTAGTATACATAAAAAATTCAGCAACACTATTTTGAAGTTGATTAAACTTATTTGAAATATTACCTGTCATTTCATTAGCAAAATATGAAATTGATTGTTTGTTTACATAATCAAAAGTATCTTTAATAACAAGCGAACGAATATGAGGAATTACTTTTCCTGAAATATATAAACTCCAAGTTTGAAAAAGATGACCAATTAAGTCCAATAGGATAAAACCACTCAAAAACATTATAATTATTTGCCAATACTTTGGGTTTTGAAACTCTGTTCCTGCCCAGCTAAATAGTTTTGCAGAAAAGTAAAAACCTATTTGCATAAGACTTCGAGCAAAAATTATCAGAAAAACAATAAACAATATTGTATATTTAAAATCTTTAATATAGTGCCAAATAAAACTTAAGGGCTTTTTTTGCATAATCTATTAACCTAAAATTGACAGTTTGGTGATAATGTTGTACCATAGTACTCGGTTTAAAGCAATATTTGAAAGCTTTTTGAGATGGAAACACAATATTATACTTTAATTGAAAGACAAGATTTTTTTGAAATTATTGAAAATAAATATGGTGAACTCGCAATTTTTATTGATGCGCGTACAGGTGCTCCAGATAATCCTGTTTTGGAATTTGATGGCAAACGAACTGCTCTATTAAAAAGAGATTCGCATCTAGCTGTAAAGCTTGATAATATTCATATTGAAACCGTAGAACCCTTAGCTGAGTCAGAATTTGTTATGATTGTTGAACTAAAGGGCAAAATGGTTGAGCGTGTTTATGGTGTTCCCGTTGAAAATGTTGAAGAAATTGTTTTTGAGGGAAAACAGACTAGAGCGGATGAAATAGTAAGAGCAAAAAATCGTGATGAGCTTTTAAAAAGTTTTGGCGCTGTTAAAATTTGGACTAATGGTGAAAATAATATCAAATAAGCGAGGTTATTAATGATTGGATTAGTTTTAGTGACTCACGGAAATTTGGCTAATGAATTTATATCTGCAATGCAACATGTTGTTGGTCCCCAACAACAGTTAGCAGGGGTTTGCATTGGTCCTGAAGATGACATGGATATGCGTAGAAATGAAATTATTAAAAAAGTTGACAGTGTTAATAGCGGAGATGGTGTTGTTCTTTTAACAGATATGTTTGGTGGAACACCCTCTAATTTGGCCTTATCAATAATGGATCGTGCCAACGTTGAAATTTTAGCTGGGATTAATTTACCTATGTTAATAAAAATAGCTTCACTACGTAAAGAAAAAAATATGAAAGAAGCTGTTGAAGGAGCTCAAGAAGCTGGTAAAAAATATATTAATATAGCATCACAACTTTTAGGAAACTAGAATGTCTGATAAATTAGTAAAAGATTTAGAAATAAAAAATATTAAGGGATTGCATGCTCGTGCTGCGGCTGCATTTGTTAAAACAGTTGAGCCTTTTGATGCTGAGGTTGAAGTTGAGCGTATTGGACAATGTGTAAACGGTTGTTCTATAATGGGATTGATGATGCTTGCGGCATCAAAAGGAACAACCATTAAAGTTTCTGCTTCAGGAAATCAAGCTTTGGAAGCCATGAATGCGATTGAAAAGCTTCTGAATAATAAGTTTGGTGAAGATTAATTTTGTAATCTTATGATAAGATAAACTGAAAGATTAGGTTGTTAATTTATATTTAGTTCTTACTTCTTTTTGTGTACTTAAACATATTATAATTAAAATTAGGAGTGAGAATATGTGTAAAGATATGAGAGATTCTAAAGAATCTTCACGTAGTAAAATGTCTAAAAACAAAGCTGCCTCTACAAATCAAGAAGCAAGCAACACATCAAGTAATAATTCTTCAGAAACATCTGCATCTTCTTCAAACAAAGGATGCGGATGTGGTGGATATTAATATTATTTAGTTAATTCTATCCCCTGTTAATATTAAATGTTGACAGGGGATAGGTTTGTATAGACTTAAAACTTAAAATAATTATATTGAATTTATATTGCTTTATTTCTAACAAGGAAATGGTCGATGAAAAAATATTTAGTTTTCTTATGTGTTATGTTGTTTATTTTTGATGCTAAATCGCAATCTGTGGAAAATATACAAAAGATAGAAAATTATTTAAATAACATGAAAAGTTTAGAAGCAACTTTTGTACAAATGGCTTCAAACGGAGCAACTGCAGAAGGACGATTATACATAAAAAAACCTAATAAAATTCGCATGGAGTATGCTGAGCCAACCAACGTTTTGATTGTAGGAGATGGAGATTTTATCATTTATAATGATTTAGACTTGAATCAAATTACACACATTGATTATAACGACATTCCCGCATCAATGATTTTATCTAATCAAATTAAGATAGATAATAATAACCTTAAAATTGTTGATTTTTATCAAGATAGTGGCTCGACGTCTATTACTTTAGATTATGCAAATAAAGGAGACCTTGGCCCTATTACTTTGGTTTTTTCAAATAATCCTTTAGAATTAAAACAATGGAAAATCGTTGATCCACAAAGCGTTGAGGTTAGTGTTTCATTATATGATGCAAAAAAAGATTTTGAATTAAATGATAATGTTTTCAAATTCAAAAATAAGAAAAATAGTTCTAGAAATTTTAAAAAGAAAAAATAGTTATGTACTCTTTTAAACTTGTTTCTTGGAATGTGAATTCTATCCGTATTCGTTTAGACTTATTACGGCAGCTTGTTGTAGAGCACAATCCTGATGTGGTTTGCCTGCAAGAAATTAAGGCAAAAAAAGAAGATTTTCCTTTCGGCGATATAAAAAAATTAGGTTTTGAGCATATTTGTGTTTATGGTATAGCTGGTTATAATGGAGTGGCAATCCTATCAAAATATCCTTTCAAATCGGTTGCAGAACAAAATTGGGTGGGTAAAAAAGATGCCCGTCATATTAAAGCAGTATTGTTTGATGATATAGAAATAAATAATATATACATTCCTGCTGGTGGAGATATTCCTGATCCTATAGAAAATTTGTCTTTTGCGTATAAATTATGTTTTATGGATGATATTTCAGAATTTTATGAACAAAATAGTGATACGTTGAAAAATAAAAAAATACTATTGTGTGGTGATTTTAATGTTGCCCCAAGAGAAAATGATGTATGGAACCACAAACAACTATTGAAAATTGTATCACATACTCCAATAGAGGTTGGAAGGTTAACCAGACTTTTTGAATCTTTGGATTTTGTTGACGCAGTACGCAAATTTTATAAAGAACCGGAAAAAGTTTTTTCATGGTGGAGTTATCGCAACCCAAATTGGCAAACTAATAACAAAGGACGCAGATTGGACCATATTTGGACGACAAAACCTTTGGAAAATAGAATTTTAAGCGCTGAAATTTTAGATGATTTTCGCTCAAAAGAACGACCATCTGATCACGTACCTGTTATGGTTAAAATAACATTATAAATATTTTTTGAATATCTCTCTTTTTGTTGTTGTATTTCAATATGTTGCTCATATTGACACAAAGTGACAAATATGATATAGCAAGTTTATGACAAAAAATTATTCTGTTTTCTTATTATCGGTGATCTAATTCATAACTTTGATTGTGTCAATGGTTTACGTTGTATGAGAATAGAATATTTTTTATTAAAAATAAAATAATAAACAACAAATAACAAAGAATAAAAGTTATGAAAGAAAAAAAATTTAGAAAGTTTGCTATTTGCTTATTGGCAAACAAAAAGGTCTTCTTGGACAAGCTATTCAAAGAAACTTATCCTTCTACCAAGAAGGAAGCTTTGAAATATTTTGTTTACCGCGACTATCCAACTCTGCTGCTCGTGGTTTGCGTGGGCGTTGTCGCGTTAGAGGTTCTTCTTTTAGGGGCTCTTGTGTTTTCTATAGGTTTTATAATAACCACCTTATTTTAAACCTATGAAACAGGAAATAAGCAATTAGCTACAAAAAAGCCCCGCCCTATTTATAAAAAGGCGGGGTTCTTGTTTTTTTATAATTAAAAAATTATTTGCCTAATTGAGCAGCAACTTCTGAAGCGAAGTCTTCTTCTTTCTTTTGCAAACCTTCGCCCAATTTGAAACGAACATAATTAACCAATTTAATTTCTGTACCCAATTCTTTGGCAGTATCAGCAATAACTTGCTTAACTTTTTTGTCAGGATCCATAATGTAGGCTTGTTCTTCCAAAACTACTTCGTCATAGTATTTGCGAACACGACCTTCAACCATCTTTTCAATGATGTTTTCAGGCTTGCCCGAAGCTTTTGCTTGTTCGGTAAAGATTGCTTTTTCGCGTTCTACGGCAGCTGCGTCAACAGAAGCAATATCTAAGAACAACGGAGAAGAAGCGGCAATGTGCATAGCAATATGTTTGCCCAATTCTTCTAATTTTGCTTTGTCAGCTGTTGATTCTAAAGCAACCAACACTCCGATTTTACCAAGATTATCACCACAGCAGTTATGTAAGTAAGAAGAAACAACACCATTATTTACTTCTAACATAGCTGCACGGCGCAAATTCATGTTTTCACCAATTTTCGCAATCAAATCTGTTAGTCGCTCTTCAAAAGTCTTGTTACATTTTGGACAATGAAAAGATTTCATATCACAAATTTCACCAGCAGCAGCCAAAGCTACTTTCGCAGCATCAGAAACATAATCTTGAAATAAATCATTTTTGGCAACAAAGTCCGTCTCTGAGTTTACTTCGGCGATTGCCCCTTTATTACCTTCAACATAAATTGAAACCAACCCTTCAGCAGCAATACGGCTAGCTTTTTTAGCTGCTGAAGCTAAACCTTTTTTACGAAGCCAATCTACTGCTTCATCCATGTTACCATTAGCTTCAACCAAAGCTTTTTTACAATCAAGCATACCAGCACTGGTCAATTCTCTAAGTTCTTTTACTTTTGCGGCAGTAATCTCTGTCATTTTTAAACCCTCTGAAATTTTCATTAACGGGCGGTACTAAAAAATCTAGCACCGCCATTTATAACATAAGCTGATTAAGAAGAAAAAATGTTATTCAGCTTTTTCTGCTGCTTTTTTAGATGTTCTTTTTTTAGCAGCTTTAGGAGCTTCTACATTTTCTTCAACCATTTCTTCTACTTTAACACCTTTAGCAGCGATATTTGCTTGCATACCATCCAAAACAGAAGCTGAAATCATTTCTGAATAAAATTGGATAGCACGAATAGCATCATCGTTACCTGGAACTGGCAAATCAACTGTTTCTGGATCTGCATTTGTATCGCAAATACCAATAACTGGTATACCAAGCTTTTTAGCTTCTTTAATAGCTAAAGATTCTTTGCAAGTATCAATTACAAATACTAAATCAGGCTGTCCACCCATATTCATAATTCCACCAAGTTCAAGCTGGAGCTTTTCTTGTTCTTTTTTCATGCCCTGCAATTCTTTTTTGGTATATCCTGCTAAGTCACTTTTCTCAAACATTTCATTTAGTTTAACTAAGCGAGTAATAGACTTATGAACAGTTTTCCAGTTAGTCAACATACCACCCAACCAGCGTTGGTTAACATAATATTGACCACAACGTTCAGCGTTTTCTTTAATGATTTCTTGTGCCTGACGCTTTGTAGCAACAAACAAAACCTTACCTCCTTGAGCAGCAATTTCCTTGGTAGTAGCCATTGCTGTGTAAAGCATTGGATAAGTTTTTTGTAAATCAATAATATGAACGTTATCTTTTTTTCCATAAATATATGGAGCCATTTTTGGATTCCAACGACGAGCGTGGTGACCAAAATGTACGCCAGCTTCAATCATTTGGCGTAAAGTAAATGTAGGAAGAGTCATTTTTTTATCCTTTTTCCGGTTAAACCTCCGCAAGCCCTGCGAGAACTTGAACTTCAAGCACCGGAGTGAGGTGTAAAACCCCAAACAAGCCTGCGTGTGAATTATAAAATCGCCACCATTGACGATTTCGTGACTCCTTTTATACATAAAATATTAAAAAATCAAGAGTTTTTTCAAAAAAAGATTTGTTGACTTATCAAAGTTTGTACTTGTTTAATACCACCTTTTGATTTATGATTCACCCCGAAAAACATTAGGATTTTAAGGGATTTTATTAAACTATGGCTGATTTGTTTGAAGCAACAGAAATAACAACTAAAGAATATAGCGCTCAATCTATTGAAGTTTTAGAGGGGTTGGAGCCTGTTAGGCATAGACCAGGTATGTATATTGGCGGAACCGATGAAACCGCTCTGCATCATTTGGTTGCAGAAATACTGGACAACTCAATGGATGAGGCTGTTGCTGGATATGCTACCCGTATAGACGTTGTTATGAATGAGGATTATTCTGTCAGCATTATTGATAATGGACGTGGTATTCCTGTGGATCCACATCCAAAATACCCTAATAAATCAGCTCTAGAAGTTATTATGACTATGTTGCATTCTGGCGGAAAGTTTGGAGGTGGAGCATATAAAGTATCTGGAGGGTTGCATGGGGTTGGTTTGTCCGTAGTTAATGCTTTATCTGAGAAATTAGTTGTTGAAATTGCTAGAGATAAAAAACTTTATAGGCAAGAATATTCTAAAGGA
Source organism: Alphaproteobacteria bacterium (assembly GCA_045537965.1). GTDB lineage: Bacteria > Pseudomonadota > Alphaproteobacteria > RF32 > CAG-239 > CAZU01. Next base: position 37,855 of record JAZSQL010000055.1, on the reverse strand, counting down.
ATTCCTTTAGGTGCTCTAGAATTAGTAGGAAATGCTCCTAATCGTAGAGGAACATCTATCACATTTAAACCCGATCCAGAAATTTTTGGAGCTAATTCAAATTTGCAGCCTAATCGTATATTTAGAATGGCTAGATCAAAGGCTTTTTTATTTAAGGGAATTAAAATAAATTGGCATTGTGCTCCTGAAATTATAGGTGAAGGAGAGGCTACTCCTAAGGAAATGGAATTATGTTTCCCTAACGGTGTTTTGGATTTTTTGAATTATCAAGTTGGAGCTAAAGCAACTATTAACAGACGTCCATTTGCTGGGGAAGCAGATTTAGATAATGATGAGGGAAAAGTAGAGTGGGCTATTACTTGGTCTGAAGATGAAAGTGGATTTTGCCATTCTTATTGTAATACCGTTATCACTCCTTTTGGAGGAACACATGAAACAGGCTTTAAGTCGGCGTTATTAAAAGGTCTTAAAGAATATGGTGAAATGATCAACAATAAAAAAGCATCCAATATAACTGCTGAAGATTTTTTGGGTGATGCTTCTATTATGTTGTCTGTTTTTATAAGAGATCCTCAATTTCAGGGACAAACAAAAGACAAGTTAACATCGTCTAAAGCAACACGCTTAGTGGAAACAGCTGTTAAAGATTCTTTTGACCACTGGCTATCTTCAGATTTAGAAAATGCAGCCGCTTTGTTAGAATATGTTGTTGAAAGAGCCGATGCGAGAAAGAAAAAGAAAGAAGAAAAGGAAAAAGTTCGTAAAACACCGACGAAAAGGTTGCGTTTGCCTGGAAAATTAGCTGATTGCTCGCAAGCATCGTCAGAAAATACTGAATTATTTATCGTTGAGGGAGATTCGGCTGGAGGTTCAGCAAAACAGGGGCGTGATAGAGTAACTCAAGCTATTTTACCCTTAAGAGGTAAGATTTTAAATGTTGCAAGTGCATCTATTGAAAAAATTGCCCAAAACCAAGAAATAAAAGATATGATAGAGGCTTTGGGATGTGGTACTAAAGACAACTATAAAGAAGAAAATCTTCGTTATGAAAAAATTATCATCATGACTGATGCGGATGTTGATGGAGCTCACATTGCCTCTCTTTTAATGACGTTTTTCTACCAACACATGCCTCAGCTTATTGCTAATGGCCATTTATTTATTGCTACACCACCGCTCTACAAGATTGCTGTTGGAGGTAAAAATTATTATGCCTTGGATGATGAAGATAAAGACAAAATATTAGCAAAGGTTGTAAAAAGCAACCAAAAACCTGATATTAGCCGATTCAAAGGTTTGGGTGAAATGAGTGCGCTACAGCTTAAAGAAACAACCATGGATAAGAAGAATCGTATGTTATTGAGGGTTATGATTCCTTCGACATCTACCGAAGAAGGCAAAGAAGAGGCTTTTGAAACTAGACGTCAGGTTGAACGTTTAATGGGAAAAAACCCTGAATTACGATTTAAATTCATTATTGAGCGCGCTAAATTTGTTGATGATTTAGACATTTAAGGAATTGCTCAATGAAACTTTCTGCAATATTTTTGTCATTATTGGTTGTTTTTATTTGGGGTGTTAACCCTGCAATAAGTAAATTAGGACTTCAAGAATTGCCTCCGTTTACTTTTTTGACCATACGATATGCTATAGTGGCATTAATATTTTTACCATTTGCTAAACCAACAAAAAAAGAGCTCGGGCAACTTTTGTTTGTTGCTATAACATCTAATGTTATTACTAATATGCTAGGCTACATTGCTTACAAAGAATTATCACCTTCGGCAAGTTCTTTATTGATGCAAACGGAAGGTCCTATTTCTGTGTTAATGGCTTGTATTTGGGCTAAAGAAAGAGTTAATATTAAGCAAGTTTTAGCTATTTTGTTGTCGTTTATCGGTGTTGCTATTATTATGGATATGCCGAAAATGAGTTTTTATGGTGTAGCACTTATCCTGTTATCACGTATATTTTGGGGTGCTTGTCAAATTATGTTTAAGAATACTAAACATATGGAAACACCAACATTTCTAGCTTATTCATACTTATTTGCTGTTCCTTTTACGGCTATAGGATCTATTTGGATAGAAAGGTTTGATTATACAGCTCTTGGTAGTATTAACTGGATTATAGCTGGTTGGGTTATGGCATTTGAAGTTATTGTTTTGTCTGTTGCAATAGTTTTGTGGCAAAAACTTATTGCGATTAATGGGGTTAATAAAATTGCACCATTCAGCACACTGAGAATTGTTTTCGGTATTGCTGCTGGTGTTTTAATGTTTAATGATCCTCTTAGTTGGCAAATTTTATTAGGGTCAACATTGGTTACTATTGGCGTTATATTAACAATGAAGGAATTCACAATAATTCTTAAAGCTCGCACGAAATCTATAATTGTTTATAGAAATGCTCATCGAGTTTTTATGGAAAGACGACTAAAAAGAATATCTTTAAGAAAGAGACATAAATGATTAGAAAGTATACATCTGATGATATTGAGAAAATGCTGGCCATATGGCTTAAAGGCAGTATTCAATCTCATGATTTTGTCAGTAATGAATATTGGCATAATATGTTGCCAATTATAAAGAAGTATTATTTACCAAATACAGAAAGTTTTGTTTTTGAGGATAAAAGACAAATAAAGGGATTTATAAGTATTATAGATGATAAATATATAGGAGCTTTATTTGTTGATCCATTATTTCAAAAACAAAAGATTGGTTCTAAGCTGGTCAACTATGTAAAAAAAATATATTCGGAGTTAAGTTTAAAAGTGTTTACAAAAAACATTAAAGCTCTTCATTTTTATCAAAAAAATGGATTTAAAATTATTGCTGAACAAATTGATGAAAGCACTAAAGAAGAAGAGCTACTAATGTCTTGGTCAATGGAATGTAAAAGTGGTTTTGCAAAAAAACATCCTGAAGATTCTTGATGTTTATAGTAAAATGGCTTGACTATATTGCATTTTTCAAGTAAATTGCGAGTGACTTTTGGGGTTATAGCTCAGTTGGGAGAGCGCTTGAATGGCATTCAAGAGGTCAGGAGTTCGATCCTCCTTAGCTCCACCAATAAAACCAAGGCTTTCAGGATTTTTCCGAAAGCCTTATTTTTTCGGTGCTACACAGGTGCTACATTTTTCAATCCTCTTTTTTATAAAAAATTATAGAAAATCTATCTAATTACAAACTTTAATCACTTTTAGATAAATAGATTCAACAAGCATTTTAATTTTGCTTTTTGACGGTCAAGCATAGTAAAATGTTTTTGTGGTTGATAATGACAAGAGAAGTCCATTATTAACCGACTTCCCAAATAAACTAAACTTATTGAGGTGGTGTAGTTATTCTCCCACCGCTCAAAGCAAATTTAATAAAAGCCGACACATTATCGGCTATTATAAACTATTATCTAAAAGGATTTACGATGAAATTATTTATGACATTCAACCCACACATTGAAAATCTTTCACAAAACAACTTCTTAAATCTTTTATGTTTTTTCACTTGATTTTATTGCAGATATTTTTTCTTCTCGAATAGTTCTATTGGTTACTGTTTTTTGTTCTTTGGGTATTGCTCTTGTTTACAACAGATTATTTAAACCAGTTAGAATAAATTAGTTTTTGTTATCTTGTTTTTTTCAAAAAGACTCTTATCTATTTATGGTATTTATATAAATAAGGAGATAAAAATGAAAAAAATATTGTTAGCTTTGATATGCACGATGGTGGCTTTTCCTGTTATTGCAAAAGATAAAAATAAAGGATTTATATTTATTCCCGAGAATGTTGTTATTGAAACAGTTAAAGATGTGAAAAACAAATCAGATGATACATTGGTTGTTATGCAAGGTAAGATTGTTAAAGCGCTAGGTGATGATAAATATGCTTTTACAGATGAAACAGGTGAAATTGTTATTGAAATAGATGAAGAAGATTTTAATGGCGTTACAGTCACAGCGGGTGAATTAATAGAAATATCAGGAGAAGTAGACAAAGATATGATGAAGCCTGCTAAAATTGATGTAAAAGCTATTAAAAAGCTTAGTAAATAGTAAACCTTATAATAAAAAACCACCATTTGGTGGTTTTTTATTATATTACTTCTTTTAAGTTATTTATCTCTAACAAAAGCTGTTCCTTATTTAGAGTAAAGTTAGAATCTGTCCACCGTTGCTCTAGTTCTTTTAAGATTAATCCAACTTTTTGACCATCTGAAACACCATTATTTATAATATCCTTACCTTTAAGTGGAAAAACAGGTTCCATCATTTGAGATATTTTAACATATACTTCCCACAAATTATCAGATATCTCTTTTCTTTCTGCAATATTAGTTAGTAGTTTTGCTTTTGCAAAATCTACACCTAATTCATAAATTATTTTATTCAACGTATTTTCATCTCTTAAATCTTCCAATGAAATTTGCTTTACAGCTAGTGATGTAAAAAGTTGTTTTTCTCTGCGACTTAATTTTAATCTTATAGCCAAATTTTCTGCCAATGCACTATTTGGACGATATAATATAAACATTTTTACTATTGCTGCATCATCAATATAATGTTCTTTTGCTATATCATTAAAAAACTCTAAATCATCAATATACTCAGCGTCTGGCATTATGTAGGCTAAAATACCATTCGATTGCATTAATCGATACGCTCGTACAGCATTGGGTGTTTGGATTATTTTAAATAGTTCATCACGAATTTTTTCCATTGGAACTTTTTTTAATCCTGAACAATTCTCAACACAAGCTTCTATGGCCTTTCTATTTGGCTCTTCCAATCCAAATAAAGAATAAAAACGAATATAGCGTAAAATACGAGAATAGTCTTCTTTTATTTTTTGAGATGCAGATCCTATAAAACGAACGAATCCTTTTTCTAAATCTTCTATTCCATTGTAATAATCAAAAACGTTTCCCTTTTCATCTGCATATACAGCGTTTATTGTTAAGTCACGACGAGATGCGTCTGCCTCCCAATTATCTGTAAATTCAAGTTGATTTGAGCCGTTTTTATTAACATATTTGGATAAACAGCTAACTTCAATTTGAGTATCATCAATAATAACCCCTATTGTCCCCTGTTTTATTCCTAAAGGAGTTGTATCTAACCCTGCATCTGAACATGCTTCTACTAACTCTTCAGGACTTAGATCGGTAACTAAGTTTAAGTCTGAACTACTAATACCTTTTAAAGCATCTCGCACAGCTCCACCAACGAATCTAAGCACCCCACCACTGGCGGCAACAACATCAAACACTCTAAAAATTTTTGTATTATTTGTTAGTTTAGAAATGTCTAGATAATTATCTTTTATCATTGATATCTTTTTCCTTAAATTTTTTCTGAAATTAACAGTTTTTATATATTTTGCAAATATAATTGTACTAGATTTAATTAAACTGTGAGTATGTTCATATGAAAAAATATTTATTTTTTAGTTTGTTGGTCGTTTTAAGTTATATGAATACTGCTTTTTCGGCAGAACAAAGTATATTAGGGGAATATGGTGATTGGATTGCTTATTACTATAGAGATAGCGCAGGTCCTGTGTGTTATATGGCATCGACACCTAAAAAAGACGAGGGTAAATATACTAAAAGAGGGGATATTTATGTTGTTGTTACCCATCGTCCTAATGAAAAAAGTTATAATGTTGTTAATGTTAATACGGGGTATCCATATAAAAAAAATAGCGAGACCCAAATGAAAATAGGAGCAAAAACGTTTTCTTTATTTACCAGTGGCGATAAAGCTTGGGCAATGACAGCTCAAGATGATAGAGATATTGTGGAAGCAATGAAACGTGGTAGCAGAATGATTGTAAATGGAACATCTGCAAAAGGAACCAAAACTAAGGATACTTACTCTCTTAGTGGTTTTACATCTGCATATAAAGCTATTTCAAATAAGTGTAAATAATGACAAAAGAACTTATAGGTTTATCAAAAGACGAGCTACTTAGCGAAATTATATCTATAGGTGAAAAACCCTTTAGAGCTAAGCAACTTTGGCAATGGATTTATTTTCGAGGCGAAACTAATTTTGATAATATGAGCAATTTATCGAAAGAATTGCGTGTAAAATTAAAGGAGCTTTACACAATAACTCGTCCTAAAATCGTAGATGAGCAGCTATCTATTGATAAAACTCATAAATGGTTATTAGAATTTGTAGATGGACAACGAATTGAAACTGTTTATATTCCAGAAGATGATCGAGGGGCTGTTTGTATTTCAACACAGGTTGGGTGTGCTGTTGGTTGTAAATTTTGTCATACTGGAAGCCAAAAAATAACGAGAAATTTGACAGCTGGAGAAATTGTTGCACAATTTATGGTTGTGCGAGATTCCTATGGAGAATGGCCTTCGCCTACTAATGAAACACGTTATTTATCTAATATTGTTGTTATGGGTATGGGAGAGCCCTTACATAATAAGAATGAAGTTTTTAAAGCATTAAAAATATTGTCTGATGGAGATGGAATTGCTATATCTAAAAGACGAATTACTTTGTCGACATCAGGAATTGTGCCAAATATTGAAAGTGTTGCTTCAGAGCTTGGTGTTAAATTAGCAATAAGCTTGCATGCACCAACAAATGAAAAACGCTCAGAAATTATGCCTATAAATAATCGATATAAAATAGAAGACATTCTTGAAGCCTGTCAAAAATATCAAGCTATTATGGGCATGAGTAGAATGATTACTTTTGAATATTTAATGCTTAAAGATTTTAATGATTCCCTTGATGATGCCAAAATTTTGGTATCTTTGATGAAAAAATACAAACTCGGAGCAAAGTTTAACCTTATTCCTTTTAATCATTGGCCTGGATGTAGCTATCAGCCTAGTTCAAACAACAAAGTTCATGCTTTTTCTAAGTTTTTAGAAACTGCTGGTTATGAAGCTCCTATTCGAGTGGCTAGAGGACAGGATATTTTGGCAGCTTGCGGACAATTAAAGAGTAAAAAAACTTAAAAATTTAGCTTATATCCACCATCTGAGGTTTGTATAAGTTGAGCAGATACATCGTCTTGTTCTACTTTTTGGCGCAAACGATAGATGTGGGTTTCTACTGTGTGAGTAGCAACATCTGCTACATAGCCCCAAACTTCTTGCATTAAATCATTTTTACTTACTATTTTTCCTTGATTTTTATATAGGTATTTAATAATAGCTACTTCTTTTTCTGTTAATTTAATGGTTTCGTTATTTCGTAAATTTAAAATTTCCTTACGAGACGGGTATAATTTATATTTATTAAATTCTAATAATCCATCGTTTGAATTTTCAAAAATATTTATTGAGGACTTTATGTCGTCTATAAAAGAACTTAACACAAGAGGTTTAATAATAGTGTGATGGATATTATTGTTGCAAGTTTTATCTGTTTTAGATAAAAAAATCACAGGAGCTTTTATTTCTTTTTGAAAACATTTTTCCAATAAATCTAACTTTTCATCGATAATTATTATATCAATTATATCGTCTTCATTATTTGGTATTTTAAACTCTGGAATATGGTAAGATATCTGATCTAAAATATCTTTTTTAAAAACATCGTTATCTGATAAAAAAAGAATATTTGGCATATTAAAAATTTAACCCCACTCCTGTTACTAAAGCATATCCATCTTTATCAATATCATTACTTTTATAATCAGCATATGCTGCAGCAATATAAATATTAATGTTTTTATTTAACTGGTATTCATTTGAAAATGCAATAGTTTTATTTTTATTATCTGTTTTAGATGATGAACTTTCAAAATAGCTTATACTTGATAAAAAAGGACCTATTTCATACCCTAAACCTATATTCCAAGCTTCTCCTTCACGATATCCATCAAAATCGAGAGGAAGAATTTTATTCGAATTTATTTTATTGCTACCATCAATATAGGTTTTTCTATACCCACCACCTAAACTCCAATTTCCTCTTTTAAGAGTTAAACTGTATGAAAATTCTTTGTCATTTCCATGATATTGAGCATAACCAAAAGAGCTTTGTGATGAAAATAGCCCCCAGTCTGTATCATTGTATATTGCTCCTATAAAACCATCTTTATGAGCAAATTTTGCCTGTTTATTTATTAAACCTCTACGATTATAACTATCTGGCACATATGAAAAACCAATTGCTGTTCCATAAAATTCTGGTGAAATATAGTTTATTTTTGGAGCAACACCATCTGTATTGATATCTGTTGAATTAAGGGTTGCAAACTTTGTTTCTTTTGCTGTTCTGCGCCAATTGGGATTATTGATAAAATCAGCAACATCATTGTTAGAACTTAAAGCTCCAAAAGCTGGGGCGCTATTATGAAAAAGAGATGCCACATTAAAAACCTGCCCTAACATGATTTGTCCATAATTTGAATTATAAACAACGTATGCTTCTTCGCCCCAACGCCCTTGGTTATAATCTTGAATTTCTTGATCTATACCTAACATTAAATCTAAATGAAAACTAAACGAATCTTGATTATCTAATATGTATTTAATGAAAGAATCTATGTTAGCCTGACCAACACCTTGATTATGTCTGGATGTATCACTATAACCATAAAGCCCTTGTGCATATCCTTCAATGCCATAAACCCATTCAGCCGCTTTGACAACAGACGTATTTAAAATTAAAAATAAAAGAAAAAATCGTTTTATATTCATATTTACCTCTTTTTATTTTACATAATTTTAAACTTTGATTAGCTTTAGTCAATATATTTATGGTAAAAAGCTCTTTCAATGAAAATTTATTGACAAAATCATCGGCTTCGTATTTTTTGTCTAAAATTTATAAATTTGTATTTTTTATGTTTAACTTAAAATAGTAGTTATGGAAAATAGCGCTTTATTTAAAATTTTAGACGCCGTTAAAGCGAAACCGAGTCAGTTACTTGAGTATGCAAGAAAAATCTCCAAAGATTCTCCGCTGTCTGTTGTGTTTAAGCAAAATGGAGTATATGAAATAACCAACAATATTATCGACAATAAAGAGTTTGTTGGTGTCGTTATAGGAGAATTTGTTCTTTTTGCTGAGACGCTAGCCGATAAAGAAGATGCTTATACAGATCTTTCTGTAAAAGATTTGCGATCTCACGCTCGGTTTTTGCATCCAAAGGCTAGCCTCATTGGTTTAAGACAAATGGAAGACCTTGCTACTTACAAGCTGGATTACGAAGCTACTGTAGAAAATCTTATTGCATTTGGATACAAGGCTCCTGAATTACCTGCAATCTTTATTGATATCGCAGATATTGATGAGGATTGTAAAAAGGAAGGAAGAGCCTATAATGCTCAAGGCTCTTGTGTAGGGGAGTATTCTTTCAGCTACTACGCGTCATTTAATGAGTTCCTCTTTTATTGTAATGTAGACGAACTCTAAGACAATTTAATAAAAACCCCAAACAATAAAATGTTTGGGGTTTTTATTAAATATCTAGATTAACTACATTAAGAGCATTTTCTTGAATAAACTCTTTACGTGGCTCAACAACATCCCCCATAAGAGTTGCAAACGTTTCATCTGCTTCTTCCATATGATCAATTCTAACTTGAAGCAGTGAACGAGCCTCTGGATCAAGGGTCGTTTCCCATAATTGCTCTGGATTCATCTCTCCCAACCCTTTGTAACGTTGTATGCTAATTCCTTTTTTACCTGCTGCCAGTATGGCATCAACAAAACTTACTGGACCACTTATTTTTTTCTCAACACCTTGTTTAGATACGAGAGTTGATGTTTTGCCGAAAGTATCTATCAACACATTTTGCATATTTGCAAGAGCAGGAACCTCCTGCATATCCAAAATGTTTGCTCCAACAATATGTTTTTCCGTAACACCTCTTAAAGTACGTCTGAATAGCAAACTTCCGTCCGCTTGCATCTCTGCTTTCCAACCCCTGTCATATTCAGCCTCTAACTCATCTAAACGCGCTGATAATTTATCTAATTTAGTTTGAGTATCTGTACTAGATAGAAAATCAGGAGAGAATAAACCCAAAATAGCCATTTGTTCAATGATACGCTCAGGAACATTTTTACTTAAACTTGCTATCATACCTCGAGCTTTACGATTTTTCTCAACAAGATCTATTAAATCTTGCCCTGCTATTTGTTCACCATTTGATAAAATCAATGCTGCATCATCGCAACCACCGCGAATAAGGTAATCATCCATTTCTCTTTCATTTTTAATATAAAGAATTGAGTTACCTTTCTTAACCTTGTAGAGAGGAGGTTGTGCTATATAGACATATCCTCTTTCAATAAGTTCTGGCATTTGACGATAGAAAAACGTCAACAGCAGTGTTCTAATATGTGAACCATCGACATCGGCATCGGCCATAATGATAATCTTATGATAACGACATTTGTCTGCATTAAAATCATCACGACCTATTCCTGTACCAAGAGCTGTAATAATTGTACCAATTTCAGCAGAGTTAAGCATTTTATCAAAACGAGCTCTTTCAACATTCAAAATCTTACCACGCAAAGGCATAATAGCTTGGTTACGACGATGACGACCTTGTTTTGCAGAACCTCCAGCAGAATCTCCCTCAACAATAAATACTTCCGATAAAGCAGGGTCTTTTTCTTGACAGTCAGCAAGTTTTCCTGGCAACGATGCTACATCTAACACACCCTTGCGCCTTGTTAGTTCGCGAGCTCTACGAGCTGCTTCGCGAGCAGTCGCCGCTTCAACAATTTTGCCTACGATAATTTTAGCTTCCGTCGGGTGTTCATCTAACCACTCTTTGAGTTTATCATTAACTATATTTTCAACAACAGGACGAACTTCAGAAGAAACCAATTTATCTTTGGTTTGTGAAGAAAATTTAGGATCAGGAACTTTTACCGACAACACACAGCTTAAGCCCTCTCTCATATCATCACCAGAAAGGGCTACTTTTTCTTTTTTCAACAACCCATTTTCTTGAACGTAGTTGTTAATACTTCTGGTAAGAGCGCCTCTAAAACCAGCCAAATGTGTTCCACCATCTTTTTGAGGAATATTGTTGGTAAAACACAACATACTTTCGTTGTAAGCATTAGTCCACTGCAATGCTACTTCAACAGTTATATCGTCTTTTTCTCCTGCTATAGATATAACTTCTTCGTGCAGAGGAGCTTTGGATTTGTTTAAATGATTAACAAAAGCTTTTAGACCTCCTTCATAGTGAAAATCAACCTCTTTTGGCTCAACTCCACGATTATCCGTGAGTTTTAAATATACACCAGAATTTAAGAAAGCTTTTTCTCTAATAGCACGCTCTAATGTTTCAAAACTAAACTCAGTCATGGTAAATGTTTCTGAAGAAGGAAGGAAAGTGACTTCTGTGCCATGACGATCTGGAGCATCTCCAACAACCTTTAGATGTTCTGTAACGTTGCCATTGGCAAATGTTGCTAAATGTTCCTTTCCTTCTCGCCAAATACGTAATTTCAACCATGTAGAAAGAGCATTTACGACAGAAACACCTACACCATGTAAACCACCTGATACTTTATACGAATTATTATCAAATTTACCTCCCGAATGAAGTTCGGTCATAATAACTTCAGCCGCAGAGATTCCTTCTTCTTTATGCATACCAACAGGGATACCGCGCCCGTTATCACGAATAGTTGCAGAACCGTCAGGATTTAAAATAACTTCAGTTTTATCACAATATCCAGCTAACGCCTCGTCAATAGCATTGTCTAGAACTTCATATATCATGTGATGGAGTCCCGAACCATCGTCTGTATCACCAATATACATACCTGGACGTTTACGAACGGCATCAAGCCCTTTTAAAACTTTAATTGAATCCGCACCATATTCTTTTTCGGTAGTGTTAGTAACTTCTGAAACCATTTCCTTTTTCTTCCTTTTTCTTTTTAATTCGCTTGATAAAATATAGAATGTTTTAGCTTAAAAACCAAAGTAAAATTTAAAGTTTTCCCTTGTTTTTTATATATGAATAAGCTTTTTGATTATATTCTGAAGATGTCTATTAATGAGCTTCAGTCCAAGTATTTCCAACACCAGCTTCTGCTTTGAAAGAGACTGAGTAATCGACGATATTTTCCATGTATTGTTTAATTACAAATAATGCTTCGTCAACTTCACTGTCGGGCGCCTCAAAAACCAATTCATCATGAACTTGAAGTAACATTTTAGTCTTTAAACCTTTTTTATTTAGTTCCTTTTCGATTTTATTCATCGCTAATTTGATAATATCGGCTGCTCCACCTTGAATTGGTGCATTGATAGCCGCTCTTTCTGCGTTGGCTACAATCCTTTTGTTCGAATCATTTATACCTAATATATAACATCTACGCCCAAAAGGAGTTTCGACATAACCGTTAGCATGAGCAAAAGATATTGTTTTTTCCATATAAGCTTTTATTTCTGGCATTTGTTCAAAATAAGATTCTATATATGTTTTTGCTTTCGTGGTGTCTATACCTATGTTTTTGGCTAACCCATACGGAGATATACCATAAACAACACCAAAATTAATAGCTTTAGCTTGACGACGCAAATTAGCATCAACATTTTCGGAACTTACACCAAAAACGTGTGAAGCGGTGGCTGTATGAATATCTACACCATTAGCAAATGCTTGTTTTAATTTTTTGACATTGGCAACATCGGCCAATAGACGCAATTCCACCTGCGAATAGTCACAAGATATAAGTTTGTGTCCTCCTTTTGATATAAAACATGAGCGAATTTTTTTACCCATTTCGCTTCTAATAGGAATATTTTGCAAGTTCGGATTATTTGAAGCAAGTCTGCCAGTATTGGCAACTGTCTGAGCATAGGTGGTATGTATTCTACCCTCTTTATCAATCAGAGAAAAAAGAGAATCGGTGTAGGTTGATTTTAGTTTACTGATTTCTCGCCATTGCAAAATTTTAGAAGCCAACTTTTCACCAGCCTCAGCCAAATTTTCTAGAATTTCAGCGCTGGTAGCCCAAGCCCCTGATGCTGTTTTTTTACCTTTTAACCCCTTTTTAGTAAATAAAATTTCACCAATTTGTTTGGGAGAACCTATATTGAATTCTTCGCCTGCAATTTCATAAATCTCTTTCTCTATGTTTTTTATCTCTTTATCAAACCAAAGATTCAAATTGCGTAGAGATTTAGCATCTAGCTTTATACCTCGACACTCCATATTGTAGAGTGTTTTCACCAAAGGTCTGTCAAAAGCTTCATAAACTGATGTTTTGCTTTCGGAAACAAGATGTTGTTTTAATATATCGTGCAAACGATAAATATAATCAGCCTGCTCGCACATATAATTTTTTAAAACATCAACATCCAAAACCGAAAGTTCAACCCTGTTTTTACCTGTCCTCTGAATGTCATTAAGCTTAGCTAAATCCTCATCAAAATAAACTTTGGCAAGAGAATTAACATCATGAGAATGTTCCGAGCTTGACAAACAATAAGACATTACAGAAACATCATCATACGGCTCAAAATCAATATTTCCGAAGCATTTGGATATAAAATGCATGGAGTTTTTAATGTTACTGCCGATTTTTAAGATAGATTTACCTTCAAACAATGGTTTTAAGTATTTCTCAAATTGAGATTTGGTAATTTGTTTAATCGGGGCTGAAAGTGAAAATAAGTCATCTTTTTGAGATGGCTGATTGAAAGGAATATAATAACTTTCACCAAAATTTGACGAGATTGCTAAACCAAACATATCATCAAAAATATAGTTTAACCCACTGCTTATAACTGAAACAGCCATTTTGGAAGAATGTTTTATACTCATTGAAAGACGTTTTAGTCCTTCTTCATCATCTATAATAGAGTATTGTTTATCTATAACACGTGAAACACTTAGTTTTTCAATAGCTGAACAGCGTTCTATGAGCCATTTCTCGACTCTACCTTTTAAAGAATTAAAACCATATTTGTCAATAAAAAGATGTAAACTATTTGCCTCAGGATAGCGACAACAAAAATCTTCTATATCTTTTTCTACGGGAACGTCTTTTTTTAAAGTTACTAACTGAAGAGATATTCTAGCATTGTTTATGTTGTCCACAATTGTTTGGCGGCGTTTTTCTTGTTTTATTTCATGAATATGGGCGATTATTCCCTCAACTGAACCGTACTCATTCACAAGCTGAGCCGCTGTTTTTGGACCTATTCCTGGAACGCCTGGAACATTGTCAATACTATCCCCTGAAAGTGCTTGAACCTCAACAACTTTATCAGGATATACTCCGAATTTTTCTTTAACATCTTCTGAAGTAAAAAACTTATCTTTCATTGGATCATAAAATTCAACATTAGGACGAATAAGTTGCATTAAATCCTTATCTCCAGAAACAACAACAACTTCTAAACCTTTAGCTAATGCTTTATTTGTATAAGTTGCAATAAGATCATCTGCTTCATAACCCTCCATTTCTAAATGATTCAAATTTAAAACATCTACAGTTTCTCTAATTATGGGAAATTGAGGAATAAGTTCTTCTGGTATTTCTTTTCTAGTACCTTTATAATCGGCAAAAATTTGATTTCTAAAGTTTTGACGTTTAGCATCAAACAAAACTAAACAATAATCACAAGAAATCTTAGTTGTAAGCTTTAAAAACATATTGATAAAACCATATACAGCATTAACTGGCGTACCATCTGGAGCATTAAGCGAAGGCAATCCATAAAAAGCTCTAAAAATATATCCTGAGCCATCAATTAAACAAATCTTTTTTGCCATTATATTTCCTTTGTTTATAAATATTGACTACAATATACAAATTAAAAGCCATTTAGCCAATAGCTAAAAAGAATTTACCCAATTAAAAATTTATTTAATCTTTTGTATTATTTTAGATTTAAACATTTGGCTTGAGAGGTTTATTGTGGTAAAAAAAATAAAAAAGACACTATCTAAAAAAAGAAAAAAACTAAAGAAAAACAAGAAACTAAAAATTTATTTAAAAATTATTGGATTTTTTTTGGTTGTTGTTTTGTTGTACTTATTTTTTTGTATCTTAACAATTCCCAATATAAACGAAGCAATAAACAGAACTAGATTACCATCAACAACTATTTTAGCAGAAAATGGAAATGAAGTACAAAGTTTTGGAACTGTTTATTCTGAAATTATCAGATCTGAAGAGTTACCACAATATGTAGTTGATGCGATAGTATATACTGAAGATAAACGCTTTTATAACCACTATGGTTTCGACCCCATATCTTTTACTAGAGCAATGTTAACAAATATTTTTGCTGGGCGATATGCTCAGGGAGGAAGTACAATAACTCAGCAAGTAGCAAAAAATCTGTTTTTGACAAACAAAAAAACAATAAATCGCAAAATTCAAGAATTATTGTTGGCTTTTTGGCTAGAAAGTAAATTTAGCAAAGAACAAATACTAACCCTTTATCTTAATAGAGTTTATTTTGGTAATGGAGCGTATGGAATTGAAGCCGCATCTCAAAAATATTTTCAAAAAACATCTCGTGATTTGAATATTTTAGAGGGCGCTGTTTTAGCTGGAATGCTTAAGGCCCCTTCTAAATATAACCCTATAGCATCTAAAGAAAGAGCCCTTAACAGAGCTAATGTTGTATTACAGATTATGTATGATAACAATCTATTATCCGAAAAAGATTTGAAAAGAGCCTCTGCCATGTCCATAGGAAAAGAAAAACAAGCAAAAGTCCAACGTGGAGCATATTTTGCTGATTGGAGCTTGAACGAGGTAAAGTCTTTTATAGATGAACAAGAAAGTGATATTTATGTGCTAACGACCTTGGATCAGAATTTACAGGAAAAAGCTTCGCAAATTTTGCAAGATGAAGTAACCAAAGCAAAAGATTTTAATGTTACCAATGGTGCTGTTGTTGTTATGGATAAATCTGGAGCAATTAAAGCCTTGGTTGGAGGGATTAATTATAATAAAAGTCAATTTAATAGAGCAACTCAGGCTCTTAGACAATCTGGTTCAGCCTTTAAAACTTTTGTTTATTTAACGGCAATTATTCAAGGCATGACTCCTGATGATATTATTGAGGATAAACCCATAAAAATAAAAGGTTGGCGACCAGAAAATCATGATAAAAAAATTTATGGAAACGTTAGTTTGCGTAATGCTTTTGCAAAATCCCTTAATCTTGCGACTTTAAATTTAGCAAAAAGCGTTGGAATTAAAAATATTATTAAAACAGCAAAAAAGGCTGGTATTTCAACTCATTTAGAACACGATCTTTCTTTAGCTCTGGGAACATCTGGTGTAAAATTGATTGATATCGCAACAGCATACGCAACTATAGCTAATGGGGGCTTTGCTGTTTGGCCATATACAATTGAAGAAATTTATACCAATGATGGTTTTCAGCTATATCAGAGAACTAAGCCTAATAAGATATCGCTTTTCAATGAAGAACATACTATTTTGATGAAAAAATTGATGAGAGAAGTTATCCAAAGTGGAACAGGAAGATATGCAAAAATAGATAGAGAAGCTTTTGGAAAAACAGGTACAAGCCAAGATCATCGTGACGCTTGGTTTGTTGGTTTTGATGATAAGTATGTGTGTGCTGTGTGGATTGGAAATGACGATAATTCTCCAATGATTGGGGTTTACGGATCTGGATTACCTGCTAAAATTTGGCAAAAAATTATGCGTTAAAATAGATAAATAGTGCTTTTCGTTTAGAAAATATTATATATAATAGTGAAAATTTTATAAATATTAACAGAAGGAAAAAATAATGACTCAAAAACCTGTAATGTTACTTATTTTAGATGGTTGGGGCTATAGAGATAAAAATACACCAGATAATGCTATTGAAAACGGAGAAACACCAAATTGGCATCGTCTACTCAAAGAATATCCTCATTGCTTTATAGAAACATCTGGTTTGGCTGTTGGTTTACCTGAGGGACAGATGGGAAATTCTGAAGTAGGGCATACTAATTTGGGAGCTGGTAGAGTTGTTATGCAAGACTTACCTAAAATTGATGCAGCTATTAAAGATGAAACACTGGCTAAAAACCCTGTTTTACTTAAGATGACTGAAGATTTGAAGAAAAATAATAAGACTTGCCATCTAATGGGATTGATGTCTCCTGGTGGTGTTCATTCAATGCAAAATCACATTTTAGCTCTATGCAAAATAATGTCTTCTGAGGGGATTAAGGTTAGAGTTCATGCTTTTTTAGATGGAAGAGACACTCCTCCTTCTTCAGCCATAGATTACTTAAAACAGTTTGAAAATGATATAGCAGAGTTTAAAGACATTAAAATAGCAACTATTGAAGGTCGTTTTTATGCTATGGATAGAGATAAACGTTGGGACAGAGTTGAATTAGCATATAACAATATTGTTTTAGCAGATGGCAAACGTTTTGCATCTTCTGGTGATGCTATAAAAGCATCTTATGCCGAAGGAATAACTGATGAGTTTGTTTTGCCTGCTGTTATAGATGATTATAATGGTATACAAGACGGTGATGCTGTTTTAATGGCAAACTTTAGGGCTGATAGAGCGCGTGAAATTCTGTATGCTCTAGCAGATACTAATTTTGATGGCTTTGAACGTAAAAAAACGTTAAAACTATCCCATGCTGTAGGTATGACAGAGTATTCTGTGGACCACAATCGCTTTATGGAAACAATCTTTCCTCCAGAACAATTAACAAACATTTTGGGTGAAGTTGTTGCTAAAAACGGCTTAACGCAGTTGCGAATCGCTGAAACAGAAAAATATGCTCACGTTACATTCTTTTTTAATGGGGGAGAAGAAAAAGAGTTTGAAGGAGAAGAGCGTATTCTTGTTGCAAGCCCCAAGGTCGCAACTTATGATTTAAAACCAGAAATGAGTGTTTATGAAGTTACAGATCAGCTAGTAAAAGCTATAGAAAATAAAAAATTTGATGTTATAATTTGCAACTTTGCAAATGGGGATATGGTTGGACACACTGGCATAATGAGTGCCGCATTAAAGGCTGTAAAAGCGGTCGATGAGTGCTTAAAACAGGTTGAAGAAGCTATAAAAAAAGTTGGTGGTGTTTTAATAGTAACAGCAGATCATGGAAATGCCGAAAAAATGGTTGATGAAAAAACAGGACAACCTTATACAGCTCATACTGTTGGTAAAGTACAAGCTATTTTAGTTAATGATAAAAGCGGTGTAAAAAATATGGTTGATGGAAGACTTGCAGATATAGCTCCAACAATGCTTGATTTGTTGAAAATTAAGCAACCTCTTGAAATGACTGGAGTTTCATTACTAAAAAGGTAGAAATGTACTTTATCAAGCCTCTTAAATATAGTGTATTAACAGCAGTAGCTTTAAATTGCTATTTCGGTTCTGCTGCTATTAGCGCTGCTTTATCTAATGAAGAGCTTGAAAAAGTGGAAGAAAAAGTTTTTCAGGAAAGTATGGAGCATAAAAAATTACAAGCACAGGCAACTCAAATATCTTTGGAATTGTCTGAGGTTAGTCGAAAAATGATAAAGGCTGCTAAACAGATTCAAAATAATGAAGATAAACTATCTGATATGGAGAAACAATTAGAGGTTTTAAAAAAGGACTTAGATGAAACACAAAAATGGTTTAACGTTGAAGATCGTCATTTAGTAAAAACACTTGCAGCTTTACAAAATTTGGCTTTAAAACCAACAGAATCTCTGCTAGTACAACCATTAAGTCCTGTTGATATTATTCGTAGTGCTATGGTGTTGCGTGAAACAGTTCCTTATTTGGAGAAAAATGCAGATAAAATAAGAGAAAAACTACATAATATTGAAAACAAAAAAAATAAGATAGAAAAACAACTATCTGAAATTTCTAAACAAAAAATAGT
This sequence comes from Alphaproteobacteria bacterium, assembly GCA_045537965.1. Classification (GTDB taxonomy): domain Bacteria; phylum Pseudomonadota; class Alphaproteobacteria; order RF32; family CAG-239; genus CAZU01. The sequence continues at coordinate 19,001 of JAZSQL010000055.1, read as the reverse complement.
GTTACAAAATGAGTATAGCCATATTCAAAAATTAGTAAAATACAAGTCTAATCTCCGAAATATGGTTGAGATAAAAAGCGAAAAAGCTAAAAAGAATGTTGATAAACTTGCGTCTCAAGCTCAAGATTTGAGAGATTTATTGGGAAAACTTGAAAAAGAGCGTAAAGAAACAGAAAGGAAGAGAATAGAAAATGAAAAAAGAAAGTTGGAGGAAAAACAATCTAGTGGCTTGATAAAAAAGGAAAGTGCCGCTATAACAAATATAGCATCTGGTTTTGCAAAAGCAAAAGGGAGTCTTCCTATACCCGCAAGAGGACAAATAATCACTAGATATGGGGAACAAAAGGTAAAAGGGGTGTCCGCTAAAGGCATTACCATTGCAACGAGAAACCTTGCACAAGTGATTTCGCCTTTTGATGGGACGGTTATTTTTGCAGGATCATTTAGAGGGTATGGTGAAATGATAATAATTGAACACAGCGATGGTTATTTATCTTTGTTAGCAGGGTTAGGAAATATTGATGTTGAATTAGGACAAATGCTTTTGGCAGGAGAACCCATTGGAAGAATGTCAGCAGAAAATCCTGAATTGTATGTTGAGATTCGTAAAGATAACCACCCTATAAACCCTGTTGCTTGGTTTAAAATTTAATTTTAAGGAATTAGATATGTTAAAAAATTTTTTGTTGGTAGGTTTTACTGTTGCTTTAATTGCATCAAATTCTTTTGCAAAAATAAATGAAGAGCAAAAGGAAGAATTTAATTCTTATGAGCTTTTAAATCTTTTTGGAGAAGTTATGGAAAGAGCTAAAGCGACTTATGTTGAAGAAGTGACTGATAAAAAACTTATTGAGGCAGCTATAAATGGTATGTTGGTGTCGTTAGATCCTCACTCAAGCTATCTTGACGCTAAAGATTTCAAATACATGAATGAACAAACAAGTGGTAAATTTGGGGGCTTGGGAATAGAGATAACTATGGAGCAAGGTGTTGTTAAAATTGTATCACCTATTGATGATACTCCAGCTTTTAAGGCGGGGTTAAAACCTGGTGATTATATAACAAATATTGATGGTGAAACTATAATAGGTATGACTTTAAACGAAGCTGTTGATAAAATGCGCGGAAAGCCTGGAACTAAGGTAAAATTGACCATTAGACGAGTAAACGAAAAACCTTTTGAAGTAACATTGAAAAGAGAAGAAATTAAAACACGTTCTGTTAAAACAGAAATAAAAGATAAAGATGTTATGTATATAAGAATAGGATCTTTTTCAGAAGATGTAGATAAAGATATAAAAAAGGCATTTGAAAAAGAGACTAAGAATCGCAAAATACCTCTTAAAGGCATTGTTTTGGATGTTAGAAATAATCCTGGTGGTCTGCTTGACCAGGCTGTTGCTGTTTCAGAGCTTTTTTTGGATCAAGGAGAGGTTGTATCTACAAGGGCTCGCAATGAGGAAGATACTTTAAGATATTCTGCTAAAGGAAGTGATATAACCAATGGTTTGCCGATTGTTATTATCATCAATAACGGATCAGCATCTGCATCAGAAATTGTTGCTGGAGCTCTACAAGATCATAAGCGTGCAGTCATTGTTGGAGAAAAATCTTTTGGTAAAGGAAGTGTACAAACTGTTGTTCCTTTAGGTGACTATGGAGCTATGCGTCTAACAACTGCAAAATATTATACACCATCTGGCCGCTCTATTCAAGCAACAGGTATTGAGCCTGATATCATTATACATCCTGCTAAACTGGAAGAATTTACAGATGATTATGGTTTTAGCGAAGCTGAATATACTAATGCTCTGAAAAATGATACAGTTAGTAAAGATAAACACGAAAAAGAAGGCAGTAATAAAGATGAAAAAGATTGGCGTAAAGATTATCAACTTTTAAGAGCTGTTGATTTGGTAAAAGCACTGAGTGTTTATAAAACAACAAAGTGAGGATTTTTATATTGCGCGAAAATTTAGAAAAATATGATAAGCTTATAACAGCGTTTTTAGTTATTATTGCTTTTATTTTTGGGATAGGTTGGTGGTTTGCTGAAGAAAAAAGTGAACCAGCTTATCTCTCTAAAATTGATCGTTTGATGTTTGATAAAGATAACAAGGCGCCAAAGTTCGTTTTGACTCTTCCTGACAAACTAGTTGCAAAAAGCAGAAATGAAATTAAAGAAATTTTTGTTGATGCTGTTACTGAAGAAAAAACTTTTTTGCCAAATGTTGAGGAAGATATGTTTTCCGTTACAGATCTTTTAGCTGAAATACCTAATATATTTAAATTACCGAACAAAAACCCTACTTATGAATTAGAAAATATTTATATTGATGAAAAACTGGTTGAAAAACAAAAAGGATTATTTTTACCAAAAATTTCTGAAGATGGTCGCAAACCATGGATAGAGTATGGTAAATCTATTAAGATTCAACCTAACTTTAAAAAAATTGCTATTGTTATTGCAGGACTTGGTTTAGATCCTAAAACATCAAACAAAATAGCTAAAGTTTTTGATTCTGAGATATCTATGAGTTTTAGCCCTTATGCACCAAATTATACTGAAATAGTAAATGTTGCTAGAGAAAACGCTCATGAAACTTATGTTGATTTACTGTTGTCCTCAAAAGATTTTTTGAAAGAGGACTCTGGACCAATGTCAATAACACCTAATCTAACAAACGAGGCTTCTGTTGATAGATTTAATAGAACCATTGCTGTTCCTCATCCTATTGGTGGTATAATTATAAGAGATGGAATAGCTGACGATTCTAATAAAAAAATTTTAGAGATATTGCTTTTAGAAGCAAAAAATAGAGGGCTTTTGATTGTTGATGCTACAAATAGTTCTACAGTTGAAAATACAGATATTAAAGGTCTTGCAAGAAAAAAAGCAGATATTGTCATAAACAGAGATACTCACAAAGATAATTTAGAAGATTTGTTTAAAAAAGCGGAAAACATAGCTTTTGATAGGGGGCAAGTGTTAATTGTTGCAGATCCAAAGCCAGTAATTATTATCGCTTTATATAAGTGGATTGCCTCTTTTTCCCCTCAGGTTTCATATGAAGAGGCTCGAAATATAGATATAACAAAACCTTTTGCTTTAGTTCCCGTTTCAAATTTGGTGGTTGAATGATACAGAAACTATATAGAAAAAATGTTGGAGTAGTTGTCTGCAAAAATAAAAAAGTATTAATGTGTGCTAGAGCAGATTTTGATGATTTGCATTGGCAATTTCCTCAAGGAGGAATCGAGGAAGGTGAAGATATTGTAAAGGCTGCTAAAAGAGAATTATGGGAAGAAACAGGAATAAAAAATGTAAAATTTGTAGCACGAATTCCGTTCCCTTTGCGATATGATTTTCCTGTTGGTAATAAAAAACATTGTTATCTCCCTTATGTTGGACAGGAACAAAATTGGGTTTTATTTGAATTTTTTGGTAAAGATAGTGATATAAACTTTGAAATTGATCCAAAATGTATAGAGTTTAAAAAATTTGAATGGGTCGAAATAAGTGAAGCTCCTAAAAGAATTGTTGCATTTAAAAGAGACGTTTATACAAAAGTTGCAGAATATTTTTCTCCGATTATAAGGGGATAAAAAATGAGTAATGATTTTATAAAAGAAAGAGAGTTTATTTTAGAGCTTGCAAAAAAAGGTATAGAAGGAAATATTAACCTTAGTAGGCAACAAAAAAAATATTTAAAAAACTTGTTGTTGTTTGCACTTATGAATGCATCTAAAAATGATACCGTTACAAATAAAAATTTCTTAAAATTAGTCAATAAGCTTTTCAAGGGATTTTTGGTTAAAATAATAAAAGAAAATCTTGATGACGATGACGATATAGAAGAAGCTTTAGATGTTGAATTAAATAAAATTATTGCTAGTGAAAGCTTGTTGAAAATAACAGACTTGCAAGGAATTTTTACACCTAAAAAAATTTTTAGTTTTCTAAAAAATAATACAACAGGTCTATCTCAAAAAGATTTAATAAATCGCTTAACCACTTTGAGAGACGCTAAAGCAAACTATCGTGAAACACCTGAAGAAAGAGAAAAACGCAAGCAAAATCAAAAAGAATTTGAATTATTTAAAACACGTAAAAGAATGATGGAACGAGATATAAAAACAAGATAGCAATTAATTAACACTATTTATGAGTCGCTCAAGATCTTCTCTTTCTGATTCCTTATACCCATGAACGCTTTCTTGAGCTTTTATAGTTTCATTTGTTGATTTTCTTATTTTAGGTTGAGCTAATTTTTCGAATAACTCTAGAGTTTCATCTCTTTTGTAATTATTTTTTTCATCTTTCTTATTGTCTACATTAGTTGTTCGTTCTTTTATAAGCTTTATCGTTTCTTCTGGAATCAAATCTTCTATAGGTTTAGCAAAAGATCCTGCTAATTTAAAGTATTTTGATTCTGTTAGTATTTCAGATTGTTTATCTTCAGGAATTATCCAATTAACCATTATATTAAAAAGAACAATTAGCAAGAAAGCTCTCATAACACCAAAAAACAATCCAAGCAATCTATCTAATCCATTTAATTTGCTTGTTCGTATTTTACCGATTACAGCACTTGTTGAATAAATCCAAATGATAAAAAATAAAATAAATATACATAATGCTGTTAGTATTCCAGCACCAATTCCACTAGATACAAACTTTTTGGTAAATGGTAGGCAAATAGGAAGTAGATAAATTATAGACATTGTTGCTAAAATCCAACCAACAATAGATAATACTTCCTTTATTAAGCCACGATTTAGAGCTATTAAAGATGAAATAGCTACAATAAACAAAATGATAATATCAAGATTATTTAATTCGTACATTTTTTACCTTAATTGAATAAATTAATTAAACGTTGAACATTTCCTATTTCATGCAAGCTAATATCAGCAGAATATTTTTTATCTGTTGGACGTCCTTGAGGTATTATAGCGCTCGAAAAACCAAGTTTTTTTGCCTCTTTTAATCTTAAAGATGGTTGTGAAACGGCTCTAATTTCTCCTGAAAGTCCTATTTCACCAAAAATAACCATATCCGCAGGTAATGGTTTATTGGTTAGAGATGATATTACAGCTAAAGCTACAGCTAAATCTGCTGCTGGCTCTGATATTCGTAAACCACCTGCAACATTAAGATAGACATCTTGAGAGCTTAAATTCATTCCACAACGAGCCTCTAATACAGCTAAAACCATAGATAATCTATTAGAATCCCATCCTACAACCGCTCTTTTAGGGCTTGAATATCCTGTTGGGCTAACAAGTGCTTGTATTTCTACTAAAACAGGTCTAGATCCTTCTATGCCAGCAAACACACAAGATCCCGATATATTTCCTTGTCTTTCTGCAAGAAATAAGGCAGACGGGTTAGAAACTTCAACCAAACCTTTGTCCTGCATTTCAAATACACCTATTTCGTCGGTTGCTCCATAACGATTTTTTACAGCTCGTAAAATTCTAAAATGGTGCCCTCTTTCACCTTCAAAATATAATACGGTATCAACCATATGTTCTAAAACTCTGGGTCCAGCTATTTCACCTTGTTTGGTTACATGTCCGACCAAAAACAATGTAAACCCTTTATGTTTTGCAAGTTTGATAAGTTCATAGCTACAAGCCCTAACTTGCGTAACACTTCCTGGCGTTGACTCAATTTCGTCTAAGTACATTGTTTGAATAGAATCAATAACAACGACAGATGCTTTTGATTTATCTAGAGTTGTTATTATATCTTTAATTTCTGTGCATGAAGCCAATTTAACGGGAGATGCTTCTAACCCCAATCTTTTTGCTCTTATCCTCACTTGGTCTATCGCTTCTTCGCCTGAAATATAATAAACTTCTGGTTTTTTTGGCAAATTAGCAACTTGTGAACAAGCTTGTAAAAGTAGTGTTGATTTTCCTATTCCTGGATCTCCTCCTACTAAAATAACAGATCCTGCAACCAACCCTCCTCCACAGACACGATCTAGTTCGTTTATCTTTGTTGATAATCTGTCTAATTTTTCTTGAGTACCGCTAAGTGAAACAAAATCTATTTCATGACCTTTATTCTTACGATGATTAAAATTAGAAAAGCCACCGCCACCTAACACCTCTTCTACAATACTATTCCAGCCACCGCAAGCATCGCATTTACCTTGCCATTTGGGATATACTGCACCGCAATTTTGGCAAACAAACTGTTTAAGGTCTTTTTTTGCCACAACTAAACTCCCGTTTTAATTGGTCCTTGAGATTTACCATTAATAAACTGAACAACATATGGATTTTCCGTTTCATCCATTTCTTTTACTGTTCCTTGCCAAATAATTTCACCTTTATAAAGCATAGCCACTCTATCCGCTATTTTTCTAGCAGAAGACATATCATGAGTAATTGTTAAAGCTGTAGCGCCTAAACCTTTGACTGATTCTATAATAAGATCATTAATAACATCGGCCATAATAGGATCTAAACCTGTCGTTGGTTCATCAAAAAATATTATTTCTGGTTTTGATATAACAGCTCTTGCTAGACCAACTCTTTTTTGCATACCGCCAGAAAGTTCTGCAGGAGATAAATCAGCAACTTCAGGATCTAAACCGACAGATCTTAATACTCTTATAGCCTCATTTTTAGCATCTTTTTTATTGTAGCCTTTATTTTCAATAAGATCAAATGCAACATTTTCCCAAACACTTAAACTATCAAAAAGAGCCCCTCCTTGAAACAGCATACCCATTTTGGAATGTAGCGCTTCTTTATCATCTTCATTAATACCTATAACTTCTTGATCATCTACAAGTATAGAACCTTCTTCTGGAGTGAGAAGTCCTTGAATACATTTAATTAGAACAGATTTTCCTGTACCAGATCCGCCTATGACAACCAAGGATTCCCCTTTAGCTATATCAAGATTGACGCCTCTAAGAACAGTTTTTTTACCAAAAGATTTATAAATATTTCTCAATTTTATCTTTGCATCATTCATTTGCCTTGTCCTTATCTTGAGAAAAATAGTTCTGTAACTATATAGTTAAATATAAGAATTAAAATTGAAGAAGAAACAACGGCATTTGTTGTTGCTGTACCAACCCCTTGTGCTCCACCTTTTGATTTGTAGCCATTGTAACACCCCATTAAAGCAATTATAAAGCCAAAAACAGCTGCTTTGACAACACCTGTTGTAATATCTAGAACCTGCAAATCATCTAAAGTCGCATTAATGTAATTTGCGGGATTAAAACCTAACTTATAAACACCAACAACATAACCACCAAAAATTCCTATAACATCTCCTATCAAAACCAATAGAGGCATAACTATTAATCCCGCCCAAATACGAGGAGCTACTAAATATTTAAAAGGATTGGTTGAAAGCGTTGTTAGAGCATCTATCTGCTCCGTAACCCTCATAGTACCTATTTCTGCAGCCATAGCAGCACCTATCCTACCTGCAACCATTAATGCAGATAAAACTGGGGCAAGTTCTCTTGTAACTGAAATTAAAACAACACTAGCAACCATGCTTTCTGCTCCAACAGACGCAAACCCAGAGTAGCTCTGCAAAGCAATAACCATACCTGCAAAAATAGTTGTTAAGCCAACCACTGGTAAAGAATAAAAACCCATGTCTAAAATTTGACGCATTAAATTGCGACAATAAAAAGGAGGGGTTAGACAATTGTATATAGATTGAGCAACAAAAATAAATAGTTCACCAACCTTAAAAACAAAATTAACTAAGGGAATACCTTGTCGGCGTAAAAACTTTTCTATTTTGCGTAATAAAAACATTTCAATATCCTGATATAAAGTTTAAATTTTGTTTTATTTTAATATTGGGACAATAAATAATCAATCGTGATTTTAGAAATCCTCACAGCAAACTTAGTGCTGCCAAAAGTTTTGCGGGGGCTGAGGCTTCAAAAGGATTTAACTCGATCAATGGTAGCATTAAATTCTCTATACTATAGTATCTATTTTCAGGAAGTCTTTCTATTTTGTCAGAAATTAAATTAACAACTAAATCTATTTTGGATTGTGACACATAATCTAAGTTTATTATACCAATTCCTCTAATCTCTATTAGTCCTTTTAAGTTTGTAGGAGCTGAAGCTATTAGTTTTTCTTTTATATTTTTTACAATAACTCTGTCATCTGCAATTATTTTTGCATTGTGCTCAATAATCATTCTTAGAGATAAATCTGACTTTCCAGAACCCGATTTTCCTAAAAATAGTACTCCTTTATTATTAATTTTTATAGCGGTTGCATGAATATTAGAACTCATTGTATTCTTTCTAGCCTTTTTATTTTTTCTTCAGATAAAACCTCTATTGTAAAATAACGAATTTCTTCATCTAAGCATATTGTTATATTAAAAATATCTTTAGGCAACCACTTACCCGCTTTTTCAGACCACTCTATTAAAGATATATTCCCATAAACAGCCTCTTCAAAACCTAGTTCAAAAACTTCGTCTGGATCTTTTAATCTATACAAATCAAAATGGTAAACATCACACAAATCGGTTGGATATGCCTGAACAAGCGTAAATGTTGGACTTGGCACTTCTTCTGCTTTTGTTTTTTTCTTAATAAAAGCTCTTGCAAACACACTTTTGCCCACTCCTAGAACACCATTAAGAGCAAAAACATCTCCAGGCTTTGCAATATCAGCAAACAATTCTGCTAACTGTTCCGTTTCTTTTTCTGTAATACATTTATATTTTTTCTGCATTTTAACCACCAAAAGGATTAAACAGCACCCTGCGTCGTGAGGTTGAATCTTTTTTCTTTACTACCTTTATATTAGCTTTACGGTTCTTTATTTTTTGCCAATCCCAAGGCATATAAAACTCTCCTTGCCACAAACCTCTTCTATTACTTAAAGCCTGATTTTGATAAGGAACATAAATTTGAGTTTGGCGTATATCTGCTACAGCCCACCCAGAATTTATTAGAGCAGCACCAATATCATACTGTCCAAGCATACAAACCCCTGTTAATATCCCTCTCTCGTCTTCTGCTAATATATGACACTTTATCTGGTTATCTGCTAACCAACTATTTAACCATGAAATTGCTTGCTGTCCACAACGATAACCTCTTCCTGAAGAATCTGCACATGTTTGTGATATATCTGGAGCAGCAACTCCAAAAAACTTAATTATTCGACCATTCATAGTTATGGTATCTCCGCTAACTATTCTAGAAATTCCTATTATTGACGGATACTGTAGGGGATTAAATTTTGATGGTTGTTTTTCTTCTTTTTTTGAAACAAAAGCATCTTTAATATTTTCTGATAGAATCGGGTATTCATCTTCTCCAACTAAATTTACCGTTCCTCCATTTAATTTTTTAGGAGATTTAATTTCTGTGTTTGATACAACTTCTGATGATGTTTTTATGCCTTGTCCGAGAAATGTTTTAATATTATGCTCTATATTACCCAAACCATCAGAAAAAGCTCCTATAGCGTACAAAATAAACAAAACAATAACAAAAATTATTATCAACGACGGAAGACACCCCATAGCTCTCCAGGCCATTTTAGCAAAAATATAAAGAACTATAAGACCTATTATTAAACCTATAAATCCGCCACCTTGTAATAAAGTACTATCACTTTGTGTTCCCGCCCCTCCTATCAGTATAAAAAATAAGGCAGCAACTCCAAAAATGACTTTTTTTATAAACCCCATCTCTAAAATTCCTTACTATTTAAATTTGCCATTATTAAAACACAACATTTTATCTTTTACAATATGGTTTAGATTAAGTTGTTTAGGTAAATATATTGTTAAATAAAATAAAACCCTGTTTTGCAACAGGGTTAAAATTTAGCTAACTTTTTTACAATAACAATGGCAATGACATTCACCATCTCTTTCAATATCTGATCGACAAAGTTCTGAAATACAGTATCTATCAGGATTTTTTCCATCACAAGGACAACGATGCCACTCGTTTTCCCCAAACATCATTTGTTTTGCATTGGCAATTTTTTGAACATTTTTTGTCGTTGAATATCCTGCCTTTTCACAATTTTCTAACATCTTTTCTAAAATAGTCATTTTTACCCCTTTCTTATTCTATAAATTTTATTGAGAATTTCTCTTTTTCATCACCGCACGATTTAAATACAGTGTTTTGTGATATTTTTTCTAACTGTTTCCTTTGATTTAGTATCTCCACAATCATATCCAACTCAGCTGCTGAAGCGTATTGTAAAACAACTTTACCGCCACCTTGTTTGCTCGGTGAAATTTTTATTCTTAAACCAAGCTTTTGTTTTAAAGATTCTTCGATGTCTTCTAAATCCGTATTTTTTAAAGTTTTATCGTTTCTTACACCAACACTTTCAGTAGATAAGCTTTGTTTCTTTTGCTTAGCAACCAAAGTTTCCACTTGGCGAACGTTTAAATCTTCTTTAATTATTTTATCTGCTAAAATTTTAGCATTGTCAAGACCTACTAAGCATCTTGCGTGTCCTGCTGATAGTTTTCCAGAAGATATACTTTCTTTAACTTCTTCAGGCAATAAAAGAAGACGAAGAGTGTTTGCTATATAACTACGTGATTTTCCAACGATTTCAGCTACCTTTTCTTGTGTGTGAGAAAAGTTATCAATTAGTTTTTGATAGGCAACAGCTTCCTCTATAGCAGAAAGATTTTCTCGTAACAGATTTTCTACTAAAGCAATTTCCAACACCTCGATATCTGTTAAATCCTTTATTACTACAGGAACCTCTACAAGCCCCGCTAATTTAGAGGCTCTTAAACGACGTTCACCAGCAATTAGCTCATATCTATCATCTTTTTTTCTAACAATAAGAGGTTGCAACACACCTTTTTCTTTAATAGATTCTGCTAATGATTTAATACTAGCCTCATCAAAATCTTGACGAGGTTGATAACTACCAACAAAAATATCTTTTATTTTTATACAATCATTAGTATTTACGGAAGATAATTCGCTATTTAATATATCTTCATTCATTTCTCCCAATAATGCTTCCAATCCACGTCCTAGGCTTTTTTTCTTTTTGTTTTCTTCTAACATGCCACTAACTCTCTTTCTCTTTTTAATAACTCTTTTGTTAATCCTATATAAGCTTGAGATCCTGAACATTTAAAATCGTATAACAAAACAGGTTTGCCATGCGATGGTGCTTCAGAAATTCTTACATTTCTAGGAATTACTGTATCATAAACTTTTTTTCCAAAAAAACTTCTAACATCATCTTCAACCATTTGTGTTAAATTATTACGCTTGTCATACATCGTTAAAACAACACCATGCAAAAATAATTTAGGATTAAAATTTTTCTTTATCGTATTGATGTTACGAATCAAATCAGATATTCCTTCAAGAGCAAGATACTCACACTGCAAAGGAACTATAACAGAATCGGCTGCAACTAAGGCGTTTATAGTTATGAGACTCAAAGAAGGAGGACAATCTATTAGTATATAATCATAATTAATTGATTCTTTTAATAAAGCTTTTTTTAGAGCAAATTCACGTTCTTTAATATCTACCAATTCTATTTCTGCTGCAGCCAAATCTGCTGATGAAGGCACTATAGAAAAACCTGGTATTTCAGTCCAAACAATAGCATCGGTTAAACGACATTCTCCTAATAAAACTTCGTATGACGATCTCATCGCTCCCTTTTTATTGATTCCCATTGATGTTGATGCATTACCTTGAGGATCTAAATCAATGACCATAACTTTTTTTCCTGCAGCAGCCATAGCTGTAGCTACATTTATAGTTGTTGTTGTTTTACCAACACCTCCTTTACGATTCGCAATAGCTAAAATTCTTGGCATTTACTTTCTCCTCTTTTTTGAAATGTTATTAATTATTAATATTTTTCCTTCTTCTGAGATGTTGCTTTGAACAATACGACACTTAAACTTCCAAAATTTGTGAGCCTCTGATAATTCCAAAGCATATTTTTTACCTTTCGGAAAAATGCAAACTGTGTCTTTATGGCAAAAATCGTATGAATAATCTAATAATCTCTTTAACGAAGTCATTGCTCTAGATGTTATAACATCGAATTTTTGCAAAGAAATATTTTCGATTCTATCGCTTATTATAGCAACGGACGTATTTGTAGCATCTGCAACAGCATTTAAAAACAGCGTCTTTTTACCAACACTTTCAACCATCGTTATTTTTAAATACGGCGTTTTTTCATCTGCCATAATAGCTATAACCATAGCTGGAAAACCAGCCCCAGAGCCGAAATCAATTAAAGTTTTGGCACCATCTGGTATACATTTAAACAGCTGTGCTGAATCTTCAAAATGCCTTTTCCACGCATTTTCAACACTTGAGTTACTGACTAAATTAAACTTATTTTGCCATTCAATCAGCATTTGATTGTATAGCTCAAGCTTTTTTAATGTTTCACGTGAAACGCTATATTTTTCCATAAAATTTTCCATAACTTATTTTTATATTTTTTATAAAAAATTTAAAACAGAAAAAGAGGAGTTATAAACACCAAAAAGCATTATTTTAAATTAAATTTAAATTCAACACTTTAGACAGTGTTACCCAATCTTACTTGTTAATTGTTTTTTGCAACTTAAAACGGTATTTACAGCCAATCTTGGTGAGAAAATTTTCTGCTTCAACAAAATAACGACCAATCTGGCTGGTGTGATGTGAGTCGCAACTTATTACCACAGGAACTTCTCGTTTAACAAGCTCTTCTATTATATTCCAATCTGGAAAAGGTCGTCCTATTCGTTCTATTCCACCAGTATTAATCTCAAACGGCTGTTTGTGAGATGAGAAGATTTCAACAACGTTTTGTTTTACTTCATCCCATTTTGGTGTTGTACATAAATCAAATTGTGTACAATAATCAAAATGTGCTATAAAATCGAAATAACCACTTTCTACAGCTCCTTTTACATTTTTCCAATAACCTCGCAAATATTCTTGCATTATGTCGCTGTCTATGTTTGCAGGAAGCTTGTTAAGATGATAAATATTACATAAAAAAGATTCGTCAGCAGCGCAAATAAAATGAGAAGCACCGATCAAATAGTCATAATCTACCTCTTTTATAATTGTCTCAAACCAACTGCGCCACGTTGCTGAGGGAAAAAAGTCGACCTCAAACCCTTTAAAAACTTTAATTTTATGATGCGAAGCAACCTCATCAAGCTCATTATACATTTTTTTGTAAATTTCGATCGCTTTTTGAGGGTTGTCAAAAAACATTCGGCTGGCGTTTGTTGGTATATTAGGATGCACGCAAAGATGATTGCTCACACCAATTTCTTCAAACCCTAAATTTTCCGCTTGTGCAATCATTTCTTCGGCAGAACTCTTGCCATCAAAAATATCTTGAGAGTTATTGTGGGTATGATAACTATATTTTTGAATATCAGTCATTATTTAATCCTAAAATACAATAAACATCTTTGTTACATAATTTATCAATATAACATTTTAATTTGTAAGCTTGTTCTTTTTTGTGGGTAATAAATTTCGCTGGTATATGATATTTCTGACCAACAAAATCTAATCTTTCGTCAATGGTTGTTGGGTGCCAAGCAACAGCTGTTAGATCGCTTATTTGGATTAATCTATCATAATCATCAAAAGGATTTTTTGCTATGATTTTAGCGGCACGACATATACAATCAGCATCATAAGAACTATAGTTTTCTGGAATAATTTGCTCATCAAAAAAGCTGTGGCTGATACAGGTACGGGCAACCTCATCAAAACCCAAATACATCATCTCATCATAACCTACAGTTCCGTGAAATAAATGCCTATCCTTTTGTTCTTGATATTCTCCATAATCATGAAGCAATCCAAGTATATATGCTTTTTCTGGATTCAAGCTTTTTGTTTTTTCAGCAATAAGCTTGGCGTGTTTTGCCACCTGCAAATAATGCTTGCGTGAACTACCTTCTGGCAAACCATTTTTAATATTGTAATAATCTGTTTTTTGGCAAACATATTCAAAAAGCTCTTGTGTTTCCGCTTTTGTAGGTAATGTCATCTTTCCTCTCAAAAAGAGAATTATAATGCTCGTATGTTTAATAATTGGTAAATATCTTGTTCTGTTTTATTTTCAAAATAACTACGTAAACTTAAGGCATTTTTCATAAGAATATCAAATAAACGTTCTGGTAAATTATAGCGACCAATAATGCCTTTGAAGCGGCTCTTAAAATCAACTTTTTGCATCCCTTCAAAAAACATATCGCAAAGTTGAATAAGTCTATCATAATCGTCATATTCAATCGTAGCAAGTTCCTCATGTACCCAAGATAAACAACTTGACGGATAGGAAATATAGTCTTCATTTTTAAACTCTTTACAAGGGAAAGTGTGTGTTAAACATATTCGAGCTGACGTTGTATAACCCATAGCTTTTAATTCTTCATATCCTCTGCGACCGTGAAAAATTTTTTCTTTTCTTTCATCATATTTTTTTCCATAATCGTGTAGTAATCCTAATATGTAAGCTTTTTCAACATCCATATCATTTGTTGCCATTGCAATAATACGTGCAGCTTCAGCAACTCCTTTAGTATGAAAAATATACTCATCTTTTGTCTCAAAACACGTTGTTGCACAACGATATTCATATCCTTCACGCCAAATTTTGTAAGCTTGTTCTAAACTTGGATATGTCATTTTTTTATATACCCCAAAATAGCAGTTATTGCTGCTGGAGTAACACCAGGAATACGAGAAGCTTCACCTATCGTTGATGGTTTTACTTTTGAAAGCTTGGTAACCATTTCTCTAGATAATCCTCCTATTTTGTTATAATCAATATCATCTCGCAGATAAAGATTCTCATCCTTTTTAAATATTTCTATATCCGCCATTTGACGTTTTATATAACTAGCATAACGAGCTTCTATTTCTATTTGCTCAAATATATCATATGGCATAGAAGATAGTTGAGGCCAAATCTGATTTATTGTTTCACGTGAAACGTCAATATAAGACATAGCATTAAAAACTGTTCGTTTGGTACCATCTATTTTTATATTGACACCGACAGCTTCAAGCTCACGCGGCGTGGTATAGAGCTCGTCGCACAAAGAACGATATTTTTCTAAAGTTTCCTTTTTAGCTTTAAATACACTGTATCTATACTTTTCGACACAACCTGTTTGCCAACCTTTTTCAGTTAGACGTATGTCAGCATTATCTGAACGTAAAAACAAGCGGTATTCAGAACGAGAGGTAAACATGCGGTAAGGTTCATCAACACCTTTGGTTATCAGATCGTCTACCATAACACCAATGTATCCTTCTGAACGATCTATAAAAAACTCTTTTCCATCATCTAAAGCTTTGTGAGCTGCATTCACACCCGCCAAGAGTCCTTGCGCTGCGGCCTCTTCATAGCCAGTTGTTCCGTTTATTTGTCCAGCTAAAAACAAACCAGAAACCTTTTTACATTCAAGTCTACTGTTTAGCTCTTGAGGATCAATATAATCGTATTCTATAGCGTATGCAGGACGCAAAATCCTAACATTTTCCAACCCTTCTATAGTATGAATGAATTGTTCCTGAATATCAGTAGGCAGTGATGTAGATATTCCGTTAGGATAAACAACATCGCAATCTAACCCCTCGGGCTCTAAAAATATTTGATGACTTGTACGGTCAGCAAATTTAACTAATTTATCCTCAATACTTGGACAATAACGAGGTCCTACCCCTGTTATTAAACCTGAAAATAAAGCGCATTTTGAAAAATTATCACGAATTATCTGATGGGTATACTCATTAGTGTGAGTAATATAACACTTAATTTGCGGATTAGTTATTTCTTTGGTTAGATAAGAAAAGGGTTGCGGTTTAGCATCGCCTTCTTGTTCTGCTAAGATATCCCAATTTATTGTTTTACCATCTAAGCGGGCAGGGGTTCCTGTTTTTAGACGACCAACTTTAAGACCACAAGACTTTAAATACGGTGTTATTCCCTCACAAGTAACATCATTAACACGTCCTCCGACTGACGTTTCGTGACCAACAAACATTATTCCATTTAAAAAAGTGCCTGAAGTTAAAACAACGGCTTTAGCCTTAATTATTGTTTCGTCAGACAGTTTAATGCCGCAAATTTTATTGTTATCAAAAACAAACCCTTCAACAGATGCTTCTATTAAATCAAGGTTTGTCTGTTCGCGTAAATATTGTAACATATATTTTTTATATAGCTCTCTATCTGCTTGAGCGCGAGGCCCTCTGACAGCAGGACCTTTTGAAGCGTTAAGCATACGAAATTGAATGCCTGCTTTGTCAATAACTCGCCCCATTAATCCATCAAGAGCATCTATTTCTCTTACTAAATGTCCTTTACCTAATCCACCAATGGCTGGATTACAAGACATTTCACCAATAGTTGATATTTTGTGTGTTATTAAAGCAGTCTTTGCACCTACTCGTGCCGAAGCGGCGCAAGCCTCACAGCCAGCATGACCACCTCCTATTACAATAACGTCATAATTTTGATTATTCATTGTTTAAGCCCAAATTTATTCTATTTGGGTTATAATATAACTTATAAAAGTTTGCAATAGTTTAAAGTATATCTATTTGCCGATACAAAAAGAGCCAAATATTTTATCTAAAACTTCATCAACCTCTATTCTTCCTGTAATTTTACCTATTTCACGAGCTGCTAAACGAATATCTTCTGTTGTTAGCTCTATTTCTTTATTAAAATCAAAGGATTTAAGATATTCTAAAGTATTATACAAAGCTTCATGATAACGACGACGACTAATTAACAATCCTGAATTTGATGTAAAACGATTGCTTATATATTCTTTTATTGAATCAAGTAATATATCTGTACCAATATTTTGTTTTGCAGAAACAACAAAACAACCATTTTCTTGTAATTCAACTATTTGAGATGGATTAAGTTTATCTTGTTTATTGGCAACAACAAACATTTTACCATCAAAATCTTTTTTATATTTTTCAACACATTGAACAGAGTCTATTGAAGCATCAAACAAACAAATCACTAAATCAGCCTGTTTAGCTTTATCATAAGCAATAATAATTCCTTTTTGTTCTATTTCTTCAGTTGTCTCACGTAAACCTGCTGTGTCTGTAAACACGACAGGATAACCTCCTAAATCAATATATATATCTACCGCATCACGAGTAGTTCCTGCAATATCAGATACAATCACAGCTTCACGACGAGCTATTTGATTTAGCAAACTGGATTTACCAGCATTTGGAGCTCCTATAATAGCAACTCGAAACCCCTCTCTTAATCGTTCACCTATGTTATCGCTTTGTAAATGTTTTTTTATATCTTCACAAAGTTTAAATACAGTGTTTTGCATATCATATATGACATTTTCAGGAATATCTTCCTCTGGAAAATCAATATAAGCCTCTAGATGGGATAATATTTTTAAAAGCTGTTCACGCCAACCATCATATAAATCTTTTAATTTGCCATCCATTTGACGAATAGCATATTTTTGCTGCTCAACTGTTTCTGCATCAATCAAATCAGCTAAGCCTTCGGCTTCAGTGAGATCCATTTTGTTATTATAAAAAGCTCTTTTTGAAAATTCTCCAGCTTCTGCTAAACGAAAACCCTTTATTTGAGATAAACTATCCATAACATAAGCTACAACTGCTCGTGAACCGTGAGTGTGTATTTCTACAATATCTTCTCCTGTAAAAGAATTTGGAGCCTTGAAATATAAGAGCAAACACTTATCTAATAAATCTTTAGATTTACTATGATAAAGTTTAGTAAAATACGCATAACGAGGTTTTAAGGATGATATATTTATATTTGTCATACAAGAAACACTCTTTAGAGCCTCTTTACCAGAAATACGAATAACAGCCACGCCAGATTTTCCAAAAACTGTCGATAAAGCATAAATTGTTTGATTATCCATTTTTCACCTCTTTTTTACTTATAAAATGATTATAAAAATGTTGCAAGAATAAAAAGGTTGTTTTTTTGCCTCTAGAGCGATGTTTTATTGTTTGTTAATGAATTTGCTGTAGAATTACCAAAATTTTGTTGTGTGAGCTTCCTGCAAACTCATTTTTTGAAAGTAATTATATGGCTAAAAAATTAATTATATGGGATTTTGATGGTGTTATTGCTGATACGGAGAAGTTATGGCTACAAAATAGGATGAAGCTTATTAATGAAAAATTTGGTAAAAGTTGGGATATGAATACAACTATTTCTTTTTTAGCTGGAATGAGTGATGAGACAAAAAAAGAAGTATTAAAACGTTTAGATATAAACACTGATGAAAATTTTTGGAATACTGCTCTAGATTTAGATTTACAAAAAGCGGTAAAAGGTATCACTCTTACTCCAGGAATAGAAGATATTTTTAAATTAGATTTGTTTGAGCAATGCATTGCAACAGGCGGAACCACATCTAAAACAAAAAATAAAATAAAAATGGTTAATATTGAAAAATATTTTCCACCAGAAAAAGTTTTTACAGCTGATATGGTTAGTTATGGAAAACCAAAACCTGATTTATTTTTGTTAGCAGCTAGCGTTATGGGGTTTAATAATCAAAATTGTTTTGTTGTAGAAGATTCTATAGCTGGAATGAAAGCAGGAATATGTGCCAATATGAATGTTATTGCTTTTTTAGGTAGTGGTCTATATAATGACATTTATACTGAAAAAGACATCAAAGATATTGGTGTACATGAAATTTTTTATAATATGAAAGATATTAAAAATTACCTGCTCCGTAAACTTTGAATTATTGATATAATTTTGTTATTTTTATCAGTATTGCGTTTTTGCCATAATTGATTTTGAAGATTATAACCTTCACCAAACATATAATTATAGCAAGCTTCAACTATTGGACGCCATGTTTTATTTAACACTGTTTTACCATTTTCTATTATAAATGGGGGATTTTCAGTGTTAGTAATTCCTGTTAAACGGAATAATTGTGATGA
>JAZSQL010000049.1:0-42816 GCA_045537965.1 Alphaproteobacteria bacterium | reverse complement strand
AATTATCAATTTGGGTGGTGGTGAGCCCATAACATTGAAACGTATGATTGAAACGATAGAAAAAGTTTTAGGTAAAAAAGCTATTATTGAACAATTACCGATGCAAGCTGGAGATGTTGATAAAACTGTTTGTGATTGGAGTAAAGCTCAACGACTTTTAGGTTATAATCCTCAAACAACCTTTGAAGAAGGAATTAAAAAATTTGTCGAATGGAGAGAAAGAGAATGAGGCTTTTTTATAAGAAACGCCTAGTTGATGGAACAAGAATTTTATATTTTCTAGGAGCTAAAATATATAGTTACAAAGTAAAAAAAATATCTGAAGAAGAAATATTTCAACGGCGTATATCTGAAGCACGTAATCGTGGTGTTAAAATAGGAGATAATGTTAAACTTATAGACGAAATAAATTGGGGTAATGAACCTTGGTTTATTGAAATTGGCAATGATGTAATGCTTTCATTTGATATTACATTTCTAACTCATGATGGCTGTATATGGGCATATCAGCCTTATTTTAAAGATTTTAGTAAAATTAGTAAGTTTGGAAAAATTAAAATTGGAAATGGATGCTTTATTGGATGTAAAACTACTATAATGCCTAATGTTACAATAGGAGATAACTGTATTACAGCGGCGTGTAGTGTGGTAACCAAAAATATTCCTGATGGCGAAGTGTGGGGAGGAGTACCTGCTAAATTTATATGCAAGACTCAAGAACTTGCTACTAAAATTGAGAATAATAGTCAAACTAAGGAACAACAGAAGCTTAGAGATTATTTGATTAATTTAAATATGAAATAACTAGACCCGAAAGACAAATACATGAATAAGATACCTGTAGTTTTAGCAAGTGATAATAAATTATTTTTCGCTGTAGCAACAGTTTTAGTATCAATGACAGAGAATGCTAAAAAAGATACTTTTTATGAAATTTATATTTTGTGTTCTGGTGATGTAACACAAAAAAACAAACAAAGGATTAAAGAAATAGAAGGTAAATATAATAATATATCAATAACTTTTATTGATATGAAAAATACATTTGCCAATATCAAAAAAACGCATAAATATGTAACTCATGTATCAGCTTATAAGATGAAAATACCATCTTTAACCAAAAAATACAATAAGGTTATATATTTAGATAGTGATGTTATTGTTAGAGATGATTTAAGCGAACTTTATGCCACAGATATGGGGTGTAACTATATTACAGGTGTACCTTCTATTATTAATCAAACTTTATGCAGAGATATGGTTAAAGATATAATAAAAATAGATATGGATAATTATATTAATGCTGGAGTTTTATTATTTAACAATAAAGAAATATTAAAAGATAATATTGATGAAAAATGTATTGCTTTGTTAGGTAAGTTCGAAGGTTCTGTTGATCAACATATATTTAACTATATTTGTCACCGTAGAATAGGATTTTTACCATTTAAATATAATGTTTTTCTTTCAGATTATGAGTTATACGAGCAAGTAGGAAATATTTTTACCAGTACTTATGAAATAATATCAGCAAAACAAAATCCTGTGATAATGCATTTTACTAAAAAAGAAAAACCATGGGATTATTATGACTTGCCCTTTGCTCATGAATGGTTTCGTTATTATTCCAAAACAGGATTCCCTCCTAGAGAAAGAATGAAGTTGCCAATATCTAACACTATTAGGCGATTTTATATTTTCGATGTTCCTATTTTGAAAATTATCGAAAAAGGTAATACAACAAAATATTATTTATTAGGTATAAAAGTTGCAACATTAAAAAGAAAATAATTAATATAAGGTATAATAAAATGAGCTTTATTAAAATAGTAAAAGAATTGGAGCGAATTAAAATTTTTATTTTAGATCGAAGAGTTTTTTCCTTTAGATTTAGAACCAAATTTGATAAATTATATTCAAAAAGATTTTGTAATCTAACTATGGATGAAAAAATATATATCATTAAGCACCAATTTAAAAATACAGCGGGATATGATCTTAATTTAGATAATCCTAAAACATTTAATGAGAAATTACAGTGGCTAAAATTATATAATGAAGATCCTAACATTACTATAGCAGCAGGTAAGGATACAGCTAAAGAGTTTGTAAAAAATATTATTGGAGAGGAGTATATTATTCCTAATATTGGAATATATTCAAATGCTGAAGAAATTGATTTTGATAAACTTCCAAATGAATTTGTGCTGAAAGTTAATTGGGGATCAGGACAAAATATAATTGTAAGAAATAAAAAAAGTGCAAACATTAAAGAAATAAAGGATAAATTAAATAAATGGATGAAACCCACATCTAATCATTATTTCTTTTCTTTTGAATTTAGTTATCGAGATATCACTCCTAAGATTATTTGTGAGCCATATATTGGTGAATTAAAAGATAATTTAACATGCTATAAAATATTTAATTTTGCATCAAAACCATATTTAATTCAGGCTGTTTTTGATGATAAGACTCAATATGAAACAATAAATTATTATGATTTAGAGTGGAATAAATTAGATTTAAGGCAAAATTATCCCAATAATCCCAATAATCCCAATAAACCCAAGAATCTACATAAAATGATACGATTAGCAGAAAAATTATCTCAGAATTTTCCATATTTTGTTAGAACAGATTTTTATGAAATAGGTGATA
This sequence comes from Alphaproteobacteria bacterium, assembly GCA_045537965.1. Taxonomy (GTDB): domain Bacteria; phylum Pseudomonadota; class Alphaproteobacteria; order RF32; family CAG-239; genus CAZU01. The sequence continues at coordinate 40,155 of JAZSQL010000049.1, read as the reverse complement.
AAGTTTTATTCAGTGAATTCACTTTTTTTTCAGATAATGGAATGGCCCGATTTTATCCTAAAGAATGGGATGATAAACTTGGAGCATTGATTAATTTAACACAATAAAATATTTTTTAATTAATTTTTGTAAATAAAGCAAAAAGCACTAAGTGTATAATAAAAATATACATCTATGGTCTATTTTTAATAAACCATAGATAAAAAATACATTTATCATATTTTTAATATACTCTCGCACACATTTCGCGAAAAATAAATAAAATTCTATTTTCGATTGTATTTATTTTGCTTGTCTGGTTGTGTTTTTCAATCTTGGGTTGAACCACTACCTTAATAACCTTAATTTTGTATATTTTATTATATATTTCACTTATAAGTATGAATAATACTCAAATCTTATTTTTATGATACTAAAATTTTACACAATCAAACATCTAAAATATTTTTTTCAAAAAAACAATTTACTAAGTCTTTTAAATTCTTCTAATGCAGTTTCAAAAGAAATACGATCATTATCAGGAGCATAAGACATAGAATCTACAAATTTTTTATAACCCTTTTTATAAATATCTTCATTTTCTAATTTAGTATTGGTTGCTTTTAATAACTCCAAAAATTCTTTTCCATGAACTCGTTGCTTATCTTTTCTTTCAAAATTATCTAATACTCCTTGCTTAAATTTCTCTGGATCATTGTATTGTTGACTAATTGCATACAAATCATGCAAATGACGCATCGTTGTATAATCAAACGTACCATCACTATTATATACACGCCAAGCAAGTGCATTAAATTTATCAGTCATTATACTAAACGGATGATTACACAGAATTTGAACATCCTCTTTATCCTTACCTAAATATTGAGATATAAAAGAATTAATACTTCTTTCCTCTGTAACTACGGGAGATGGCTCAAAAAATAATTCAATTTTTAAATTATCACGTAAATTATTCGGAATTGGATATAAATGAGGATAATTAACTAATATTGTATGTTTACGACCGCCATTTTCAGCATAATCAGATATAATATCAATATCAGGAATACTAGCTATAACATCTAAAAAATCATGTCTAATTGTTTTGCGTTGCCCCTGTGTTATGCCATCTGAAGCATCTATTTCAAAATCTAAATCTTCTGAAAACCGCTGAATAAGCCCATATCCCTTAGATAAACTTGTACCACCAGAAAATATAACACGATGACCAACACTAAAAAATGATGCAACATGTTTTAATATTTTTACAGCAAAATAATCTTTTTCAATATAGGAATAATCAACCGCCATATCATCAGCGATATACTCTATAATTTCTTTATTATAATGCTCGTTCATATCTAATAGTTCTTCCATTATACGTTAATGTTCTAGAAATTCTACTTTTAACAGCAATCATCAAACCTGTTGGAATCTGTGTTGAAATTCCTGAATTATAGTCTTTCTCCGCTTGTGATGGTTGTATTTTTACATTCAATTTTATTAAAGCCTCTTTAACAACATCAGAAAAACTAGCAGCTAATATTCTTTTTTCTGTAAAAGGAGATTGTTTGGTTTTAGCAAATACACCTTGTCCCAATTTTATTAAAAAACCATTTTGAACAAGCTTTCTTAAAACTCGACCAACCTGATCTCTATCCGATAAGTCAAAAAAATCTGACGGAATAAAAGCATTTGTTTTGCTTTTATTTATCCGTACAATGATTTTTTCTTCTAATGTTCTCTTCTTTAACATATTAAACCCTTGCAAAAATACGACATCTATATATACAAAAATACGACATTATTTAGAGTTTGTCAAGATATAAAATTAAATAAAAGCAGTGAGTTATAAAGATGTAATATTTAAATAAAAAACTTAAAATTTATAAAAAATGTTTTAGCGTGTTTGGGCGGAAATATATTTGTTAACTTTTGTATTTATTTTGCTTGTCTGGTTGTGTTTTTCAATCTTGGGTTGAATCACTCCCTTAATAACCTTAATTTTGTATATTTTATTATATATTTTTCTTATAAATTGAATAGAGTCAAACTTTCTTGTGGTGGTTTAATAGGAGGCTATACAATAAAAACGCTTTTAGACTCACAAATTCAATCCTATTTTATTTTTTTATATTTTTATAAAATAGAAAATCCATCAATTATACAATATATTACTATTTCTTAACATATATGATTTTAATAGTTTCATCAAAACTTGCTGGTTCAAAGCCACAAAAACAAAGAAAAACCCTAGGATAACCTAGGGTTAAAATGGTGAGCTCGGGCGGGCTGGAGGCAAAAAATTGCTCCAGTGGAGCGATTTTTCACGACAGACGAAGTTTTGTTATTGAGCAAGCGAGTTAATAACGAAGCGTAGCGAATATTACAAAAGGAGTGACCGCAGCGAGTTAGCGAAATTTATTGAGCTTATGAGCTAGACGAACTTTAGTTAGAACCCGCCAAACAAAGAAAACCCTAGGATAACCTAGGGTTAAAATGGTGAGCTCGGGCGGGTTCGAACCGCCGACCCTTTGATTAAAAGTCAAATGCTCTACCGACTGAGCTACGAGCCCATACCAACCAGTCGAGGCTATGTATAAAAGATAAAAAATATTAAGTCAACTAAAAAAAACAAAAAAATGAAAAAAGTTAAAAAAAATAAAAATGTAAGATATTTGTTAATAATTATCTGATAAACTACCCTCAAAATTGCTAGAAAGAATCTATGAGGCAGATATGGAAAACAGTACAAATACGCCAGAAAACAATGAAGGTACATATGAAATTCTTCAAAATGGAGCAGGAGAAATCCTCATCATCATTAAGCAACGTCGCGGTGGTCCTGAAAACCCTCGCTTTGTTTACGATGGTGGCGAAACTGCTTTATTATACAGGAGTCGTGAAAGCTCGGTATTCTTAGGTGGAATCAATGAAAACGCTCGTCAGCCATTAAAAGCTGTTGACGAAATCATTGTTGCAGAAATTGACGGTGATGAAGTTGCCAGAGAATATATTGTTCCTGTGCGTTTAGTCAGAGACCTCAAAGCAGTACTAAGCTAACCCAATATTATACAATGCTTTTAAATAAGGGCTTTAAAAGCCCTCATTTTTTTTATATATTAACTTTCAATAATAATTAACAAGGTTTTTAAATGGTTTTACATCTATTTATAGCTCTACTTACAATTGCAACTACGTCAATGCTTGTTATTCAAGGTCGCCGCAGACGTATTTGGTCTTTTTGTATGCTTGCTATCCTAGCTTGTGTATGCTACTTTTTTGCAAGCAATATAAATACCTCGAATCATATTGATTTTGTATATAAATGGCTAACTTATGACAATCTTTATGCTAATTTTAGTATTATCTCATCTCTAAAAATTAGCCAAATGTATATTTGGCTACTGATTATCTTATTAAATTTAATCTTATTTAATACCACATATCACGATGAATATCATTCATTGCATTTCAACACCCTGCTTCTTCTAAATTTTACAAACCTAATTTTACTAGTATCAAGTAATGATTTTCTACAATTAATGTTTGCTAGCTCAATGTTTTCAATTATTGCTTTTTATATGCCAGATATGATATCAGCCAAAAAGAAAATATTTATTTTCAATTTTTTATCAGAAATGGCTCTTTTTATGGCTTTGGCCATTGTTTATAGTACAACAAATTCCATAGATTTAAACAACATTACTCCTTTTATAAAGAATGGTAACCATAAAGATTTAGTTATTTGTTTGTTGCTATTTTGCATTGCTAGCAAATGTGGGCTTTTTTTGTTCAATGGCCAATATTACGCAATGAAAAATGTTTCTTATAATCGCTTATTAAGTATGCTTTTATTATCTGTTCCACTATCAGGATTTATTCTAGTATCAAAATTGCGCCCATTGTTAGATGCCTCTCCAATAAGCTCATTAATTATAACTTATTGGTGCTTTATATCCGTTGCTATTGGTTTGGGTGGAATTTTGCTTAGCAAAAGTATAAAATCAAAAAATATATCATTAGCTATGGCAAGTAATGCTTTTTTGTTACTGATGATTTATAGTGATACAAATAACTTATATAGTTTATTACCCAAAGTAACAATTTTTGTTTTACTTATTTCATTTGTTTTTATTCTAATTGCCAAATTTTCAAAAGATGAAAACAATATCTTCTTTTTAACTAAACTAAATAAAATAAATATATTACGTGATGATCTTTTATCAAATTTTTACGAAACATTCTTTATCAATCCTTTAAAATTTTTAGGACGCATTTTATGGCTCGTTTTTGATATCGTTGTAATAGAGCGTAGTATAATCGCTTCAATATCTCATGGTTCAAGACTAATTGTAAATAGCGTACACAAAATACAAGAAACAGGAAAATGGAGCTCTCTTATTAGTATAGTTTTAGGTTTTGTAATTATGCTAACATATTTAGGGAGCTATGTTTATGAGTAGTCCTTTTGCAATATTATCACTTATTGTGTGTGTGCCATTTCTTGGGATGTTGTTTGTTTTAACATCTAAAGAAAATGCAGATTCACAGGGACACAACAGCTCAAATGTTGCACTGTTTACCATAGTTGCTAATCTGGTTTTAATTTGGCGTGTGTTTATGCTCGTTGATGAAAAACGATTAAAATTACAACTATTTGAAAAATTTGATTGGCTTTCTGTTCCTGATATCAATATTGTTTTTGCGGTCGATAATTTATCGTTAATGATGATATTGGCTGTTCATTTAGTAATATTAATGGGAATAGTATTAGTTCGAGCTACATCACAAGGTCAAAAGTCGTTAATGGCGTTCGTACTTTTGTTCCTGAGTATGACAACAGGTTTATTTGTTTCGGCTGATATTTTTTCATTTTTTATTTTCTTCGAAGCAATGCTGTTACCATTATTTATGATAATAGGAATGTTTGGCGGTTTCAAACGCCCAGAAAAATTAGGCGGATTTTTTATCTATAATTTAATTGGAGCTTTTATTCTATTTACAGGTATTTTACTCATATATAAATATTATGGAAGCTTAAGTTTAGATAAGTCATTCAAAATACTTTGGCACAAAAATTTTGGTTGGTATATTTGGAGCGCTTTAGCTTTTGGCTTTATATCACGTATTCCAATTTGGCCTTTTCACTATTGGATTTCATCAATAAATTCCAAGATTCATAATCCATTAGTTTTTTTAGCTTCATCTATTTTGCCCTTAAGTGGTATCTATGGTTTGATTAGGTTTTGGCCTAGACATATTCCGCTAGAGATATCACAATATTTTGTTTGGTTAAATGTTGTTGGTGCGGTAACAATGTTGTTTATTGCCTTAATAGCTTTTATCCATAAAGAAGCTCAATACAAAATATTTGCTTTTGTTACAGTGTACTATATTATGTATTTACTTGGAATATTCAGCCAAAATGAACTTATAATGCTCAATATTGGCTACGCTTTATTTAGTTTTCTGATGGTTTTTGGTGCACTAGAGGTTTTATCAGGATATATTTATTATCAAGAACAACAAAATGGTTCAGATGCTAAAGGATTTTTATGTCGAGCCAAAAGACTTTCATTGGCATATTCTTTTTTAACTTGTGCCGCAGCAGGTTTTCCTGTGTCCGCCATGTTTATCAATAATTTCTTGATATTATCTGAACTTTTTACCATCAATATTCAAATGGGAGTTGTTCTAATGCTTAGCTGCACAATTGTTGCTGCAACACTCATTTCTGAAATGTTTAGATTAAAGACAGATACCAAAGAATGTCAATTAGGTAAAGATAATGATATATCTTTAGGTCTTTTTATTTTTATGATGTTTATTGTCTTTTTATTATTAATGTCATTTATTAAACCTTTGTGGTTTGTTATTAGCGAGTAAGGATATAAAATGTTACAAAATTGGTTTATCTTATTACCTGAAATTTGTTTAGTTAGTTTTTTAGTTGTCGCATGGCTAACAGAGCTTTTACGAGAAGAAAAAACAGCTAAAACATTTTATTCAATTGCTCAATTCTTCCTACTAGCATCCCTAAGTTCAACTATTTTATTTTATAATAAAAGTGCTTTTCCGTATTTGTGGCAAAATTCTTCTTTTACAACATTGTTTAAAACTTTTGTTTATTTACTAGCGTGGGCTTGGTTTTATTTATCTTCCAAGTGGTTTCTAAACAAAAATAGACCATCATTAAAATTTTATTCAATTTGTTTTGGACTTTTATTTAGTTTTTCTATTTTAGCCTCCAGTTCCTCAATCATTACTTTAGCATTAATAATACCAATAATATGTTATTTGCATTATTTATTAATTTTAAGACACTGGGATATTGAAAGAGTACGAGTAACTGCGTCAACTTATGCTTGGTGTTCAACTCTATTTTGTATTTTGCTATTTGTTGGCGTTAGCATTATATATTTTCAAACTGAAAGTTTTGAATATCTGAAAATTAAGCAATATTTGTTGATGAATAAAACATATACTTTTCAATTTTTATTAGGTATTTTGTTTATTTTAAGTTGTTTTATGTTTTTGATGGCAATTGTGCCATTTCATCACTGGTTTGTAGCTTTTGTCTCAAATGGTGTTTTACCTGTTTGTGGTTTCATAACACTTGTTCCTCCACTCATATATTTATGTGCCTTTATCAATCTGATAAGCAAATGTTTAGCTCCGTTATCTAATTTTATTGTTCCACTAATAAGTATTTTTGCTACGTTATCTATTATCATAGGGGCATTATCATCCAATCGCGAGACTAATATTCGCCGTCTTTTTGGTTACCTGAGTATTTATTGTTTGAGCTTTGCCATAATAGGATTACAAAATTTTTCTGACAAATCTATTATCGCCTCATTTGCATATATTACCATAGCTATTCTATCATTAACAGGTGTATATACTATATTTTTAAGCCTAAAATCACGAGGAGATTATTTAAGTGAAGTAAATTCAATAAGTGGTTTTTACACCATGCGACCATATATGTCTGCCGCACTTTTAGTTTTTATGTTTTCACTTATTGGACTTGCGCCAACCTTAGGTTTTTTTGGCTATCTTTCCGTGATTAACAATTTAGTTTCTAGCAATGAGTGGTTTAGGGTCACATTATTGCTAGGAAGTTTATTATTTGTTGCAGGAGCTTGCTTGCAAATTGTAAGAATTATCTATTTTGAATCTCCAACAACAAAGTTTGATCGCTCAGATAAATCAATTTACATTTGCTTATTTATCAATGTATTATTTATATTAATATCTTTAATTAATCCAGCATGGTTGCTTCATGATGCTCTTGTAATATTAGGAGGAATTTCTTAATCAGATGATATTAAATAATTCATGGCAATGGCTAAATGTTGAAGAAACCACATCAACAAACGATCTTGCAAAAAATCATAATATACCACCAGAAGCAAAAGCATTAATAATTACAGCAAAAAGGCAAACAGCAGGACGCGGTCGTAGAGGAAGACAATGGATTTCGCACACTGGAAATTTATTTTTTAGTCAACTAATTTCTACAGATATAGATATTTCCAAGCTAACATTTGTAACATCGGTTAGCATAGCTGAAACATTATCTGACTTAACCAATGGCTTGACTATAGGTATCAAATGGCCAAACGATGTTTTAGTAAACAATAAGAAAATATGTGGAATTTTAATTGAACAAGCGGATAATGGTAATGTAATAATTGGTGTTGGTGTTAATTTAAAATCACATCCTGATAATAGAGATATAATTTATCCAACTACTGATCTAGCTAGTTTAGGTTTTTCAATATCGTGCAAAGATTTTTTGCAAAATTACCTAAGCAAATTTGATAACAATATGAATATTTGCCAACAAGACTTTGCTTTAATTAGGCAAAAATGGTTAGAACATGCTTTATACATAAACAGCTTGATTAAAGTAAGCTTAAAAGATATTGTAGAAGAGGGAATATTTAAAGGTATTGACGAACAAGGTTTATTGTTGCTAGAAACAAATAGTTCAATAAAAAAAATTGCAGCAGGCGATGTCTTTTTATAAAAGAAGGTAGGTATGATACAAGAATTTAATAAAGAAGGAATTTATTTTGTCGCTCTTGGCGGAGCAGAAGAGGTTGGCTATAATATGTTTGCCTATATTATAAATGGCAAAATAATTGTTGTTGATACAGGTTATGGTTTTTTACAAGATGATTTTCCTGGTATGGAAATGGGGCTTGCTGATGCCTCTTTTTTAGAAGCATACTGCAATGACATTGAAGCTCTTTTCATAACTCATGGTCATGAAGATCATTTTGGGGCTATAGGTCATATTTTACCAAAATTAAATTGCCCTGTTTATGCTACAGATTTTGCCCTTGGACACATCAGAGCACGCCTAAAAGAATATCATTTAGAAGATTTTTACGAGTTAAATTCCGTCAGTAATAATCCAATAGTTAATTTAAGCCATTGTTCTGTTGAATACGTTTCTTTAGTTCATTCTGTTCCTCAAAGTTCAGGTCTAATAATTCGCACTCCCTATGGTAATATTTTACACGCAACTGATTGGCGTTTTGATGATGGAAAAACATCAATTTTACCAACAGATATAGACAAATTACAAAGCTTAGCCAAAGAAGGCGTGGCTCTATATGTTGGAGATTCTACCAATATGAGCTCTCATTATGATGAGCCGACTGAGCATGAAGTAAGAGAGAACTTAATTAAATTAATTCCCACTTTAGAAAACACAATAGTTGCCACCTGTTTTGCATCTAATATTATGCGTCTAGAAAGTCTTATTCTTGCTGCAGATGCTGCCAATAGAACGGCTGTAATTTCAGGTTATTCACTTAATCAAAACTACAAAATAGCTAAGGAATGTGGCTATTTACAAAATTGTCCTCAAGCTTATGATATTAAAGACGCTAAAGATATTCCACAAGATAAAATACTTTTTATCTGTGCGGGATCTCAAGGAGATTATCGCTCTGCTTTAAGTAGAATAGCCAAAGGCGAAAGCAAAGATATTACCCTCAGTAAAGGAGATAATATCATATTTTCCTCAAAAATCATACCAGGGAATGAAGAAAAGATTGAGCGTATGCAAGAACGTTTACGTGATGCAGGAGTAAAGGTTATATCAACGGAAGATTATCATGTTCATGCTTCTGGTCATGCAACTCCAAATCAAATATTAGAAATGTATCGCTTACTAAAACCTCAAACAGTAATTCCCGTTCATGGCGATAAACACAATATCAGAAAACAACGAAAATTAGCTCAAGAAAATGGCGTTGGTAATGTTTTAATAGCACGCAATGGTGAGGTTGTTTTAATTAAAGATAACAAGGCTGAAATTGTTTCAGAAGTTTTTACTAGCAAATTAGGTGTTGATCGCAAAAATTTAACTCCACTTGATTCTCAACTGGTTAAAAATCGCAAGCGTATAGCTTTCAACTGTTCAGTATTTATTTCTGTTGTATTTGGAGCTGATTGGCGACTTAAGGATTTACAAATAAGCTCTATAGATATTTTAGAAGAAAAAGATTTTGCTGAACTTCGCGACAAAATAATTGCCGATATCAAAGAAGATATATCAGCCAACATCATAAAACTTAACTACAACGAAAAACAAATAAACGAATATTTAGCAGCTCGTATTCGCAAGCAAATACTAAAAGCTACAGATATCAAACCTGTAGTATTTTTTCACTTTTACAAAGAATCAAGCGCTAATTAGTTATTTTCTTTAGTAAATACAGGCAAATAAATTGTAAATGTTGTTCCGTTATATCCATTAGAGTTAACGGTTATATTTCCTTGGTGTCTAATTATAATATGTTTAGCAATAGCCAAACCAAGACCAGTACCTTTAATATTCTGATCTTTATGTTCTTGTAAGCGATAAAAACGTTCAGTTAGACGAGCAAGCTTTTCAGGACTTATTTTAGGACCTTTATTATTTACCGATATAGCTACAGCAGGACCATCGGCTATTTTCATAGTTGTTGAGGTTGGAATTTTTTCTACATTATCAACCCGCAAAGTTACCTCTGTTCCTGTTGTACCATATTTTATAGCATTATCAGTAAGGTTTTGAACAATTTGTTTAATTTGTTGAGCATCAGCTCGGATTGTTGCAACATTTTTATCCTTATGAACACGAATTTTCATATTATTATTTTGAGCTTTTATTTTCATTGATTTTGCTACATTTTCAACAATATCAACAGCATTTACTTCATCTTGAGGATGTTCGTTTTGATTAAGCTCAATTCTTGATAAAGATAACAAGTTTTCAATCAAATTTGACATATATTCCGTTTGTTCAGCAATAATTTTCAAAAAACTTTCTCTGGCATCTTCATCATCTTTAGCCGAAGTTTGCAATGTTTCTACAAATCCAGAAATAACCGACAAAGGAGTCCTTAATTCGTGGCTAGCATTTGCCACAAAATCAGATTGCATTTTTTCAATTTTTAATGACTTAGTTAAATCATAAATTGAAATTACAGCCACAGCTTTTCCCTTAGATATCCAAGGCAACTGTTTGATATGAGCATACAATTTTTGATCAATAGGTTCTTCTACATAAAATATCAAATTTTCTGAAACACTTTCTTTTTTCAAAACTCTAGATACTGCTTTAACAAAGCTATGAGAAGGAAAAACTTTATCAATATTCTTATCGGTTATTTTTTCACCAAAAGAATTTCTAGCCGCCAAATTAGCTCCTAAGATATTTCCAGCTCTATCAATTACCATAATAGGATCAGGCAAGCTATCCAATACTGCAGTATCAGAAATTGTCTGAGCCTCTAAAACATCAGCTTTTTGCGCCCAAAAATGATGCATATTATTAATTGCTGCAATTAACTCTTTAGTTTCTTCTTCAGACAAGGCAATCAAATCTTCATCTGATACACCCTCACTAGCAATTTTAGCCACATATCTTTTAATTTGTTGCAATTCAAATGTAAGCGGAAATAACAACACAATATTGAAGGCAACCACAGCAGCCAAAGATATAACAGCAAGTACGGGATCAACCATTTTGAATGCTGCTAACACAACAAAAACTAACGCAGTTGGAAAACTTAAAAACAAAATTCTCTCAACAAATTGCGTATTTTTTTCAAAACCCAACGATTTTCTAGATTTTTCAAACATAATATTATTCCACCTTGTCAAAAAATGGTCTAGACCAAACCTCATTAATATTCTAATATACAACAAGTTTAAAAATACTAAATATCTTATAGAGTACATCGATGAATATTGAATTAGAAAAGCTAGCCTCACTCACACCAATGATGGCACAATACATCCAAATAAAGCAAGAACATCAAGACTATTTGCTATTTTATCGTATGGGCGATTTTTATGAGCTTTTTTTAGATGATGCAATCAAAGCATCTCAAGCACTAGACATTACGTTGACCAAGCGTGGAAAAATAGAAGGTGTAGATATTCCCATGTGCGGTGTACCTTTTCATGCTTACGAAAGCTACCTAGCTAAACTTATTCGTCAAGGCTACAAAGTTGCTATTTGCGAGCAAACTGAAGACCCTAAAGAAGCCAAAAAAAGAGGGGCTAAATCTGTAGTTAAACGTGAAGTAATACGTCTAGTAACAGCAGGTACGCTAACAGAAGACCCTTTGCTAGATGCCAAACGCAACAATTTTTTGATGGCTGTTTCTCGAATTGCTTATACTATGGGAGTTGCGTGGCTTGATATTTCTACTGGCGAATTTTTCACTCAAGAAATTGACTTAAATAACAAGGCTGAAGATATTGCTTTGTCATCTATCTTAACACGAATGCTTCCAACTGAATTGATTGTATCAGACAACTATTTGCACAACTCCAATATTTATGATGTAATCAAAAACTACAAAGAACAACTAAGTGTTTGGCCTAATGAACGTTTTAATAGCGACAATGCTAACAAACATTTGCAAGATATCTTCAAGGTAAACAATTTAGATGCTTTTGGTAACTTTTCTAGGGCAGAAATAAGTGCTGCTGGAGTTTTGGTTGACTATGTTGAAACATCTCAAAAAGGCAAAATACCGCTTTTACTTTATCCAAAAAAAATAGTTGATGATCAAATTGTTGAAATAGATTCTGCAACCAGACGTTCTTTAGAATTAGTCGAATCAATTTCTGGTGACAAAACAAGTACCTTACTCAAGGCGATAGACCGCACAGTTACAGCATCAGGAGGTCGCTTATTAACTTCACGCATATCCAATCCATTGCGTGATATCGTTACAATTAACAACCGCCTAGATGTTGTCGAATTTTTTACTAATCGCCAAGGTTTACGTGATGAATTGCGCCAACTTCTAAAATCATCAGCTGACATTGGGCGAGCCATATCACGTCTTTGTGTTGGCCGTGGTGGTCCTCGTGATTTAGACAATATCAAAAATACCCTAGGTATAATACCTCATTTGCGTAATTTAATTCATTTTCAAAGTGACAGTTCTTCGCAAATGGTATCATCAATACCTTCATCGTTAAAAAATATTTTAGCTGATTTAGGCGAGCATACCCCTCTAGTCACTAAACTAAGCGATGCTCTTTTAGAAAAAGATTTACCGCTTCTAAGTCGTGATGGAGGTTTTATTCGTCAGGGCTATTCGCCAGTCTTAGATGAATTGCGCAATCTTAAAGACAACAGCCACAAAACAATTATCGAGCTTCAAAGCAAATACATTGAGACAACAGGAATTTCTCACCTAAAATTAAAATTTAATAATGTTATTGGCTATTTTATTGAGGTGCCCGCCAAATATGCAACTCAAATAATGGATGATAAAAGTTTTATCTTTCGTCAATCTGTATTAAATGCTTCACGTTTTACAACAGTTGAACTTACCGAATTAGAAGACAAAATTCGTGGAGCAGCAGACAAATCTTTAGCTATGGAGCTACAACTTTATGATGAACTTGTTGAAACAATCATAACCAATTCAGATAACATCATAAAATGCGCTAATGCGCTAGCAGAAATTGATGTGGCCACATCTTTAGCTGATTTAGCTGTTGAATATAATTATTGTCGTCCAATTATAGATGATAGTTATTGTTTTGACATCAAAGAGGGGCGTCATCCAGTTGTTGAACAATCATTGCGCAAAGAAAATTCTGGTCCATTTGTTGGCAATGATTGCTTTATGGATGACAAAAAAAGCAACTTATGGTTGCTTACTGGTCCCAATATGGCTGGTAAATCAACTTATTTAAGGCAAAACGCAATTATTGCCATTATGGCACAAATGGGGTCTTATGTTCCTTGTCAAAGTGCCCGTATTGGTATTATAAACAAGATTTTTTCTAGAGTAGGAGCTTCTGATGACCTCGCCAAAGGGCGCTCAACCTTTATGGTCGAAATGGTTGAAACCGCAGGAATATTAAATCAGGCAGATGAACGTTCTTTTGTTATTCTTGATGAAATAGGGCGTGGCACAGCAACTTTTGACGGTCTTTCCATTGCTTGGGCTGTAGTAGAATATTTGCACGAAATTAATCGTTGTCGCACACTTTTTGCAACCCACTATCACGAGTTAACATCTTTAAGTAGCAAGCTTAGCCGCTTAAGTTTGCACTGTATGAAAATCAAAGAATTTAATGACGAAGTTATATTTTTGCACGAAGTTATGGATGGTGCAGCTGATAGAAGCTATGGAATTCACGTTGCCAAATTAGCAGGTCTTCCCAAATCTCTAATCAAGCGAGCCGATCAAGTATTGCACAACTTAGAAAGGCAAGACAAAGGTTTATCAGCCAAAGACATTGCACAAGATTTACCTCTTTTTGCTTGTTTTAAAGAAAAGGTTGAAGAAAAAATATCATCACCAGCATTAGAAGAATTGCAATCTATCAATCCAGATGATTTAAGCCCCCGTGAAGCCCTAGAAAAACTCTATGAGCTAAAAAAATTGCTTTGATATCAATTATTAATTAATACAATGCTCATCTCAAATACAAAAAACACGATATCAACCAACATCATCCAAAGGCTTCTAGCCAAAGAATCAAACATCTAACAAAAGGAAAATACATAATGACTAACGATGAACGATTAATTGATATAGAAACAACATTAGCCAATCACGAAAAAACAATTGAAGAACTTAGTAATGTAGTTTTCGAACAAGGAAAAAAGATTGATCAACTGCTAAAACTTAACAAATATTTATTAGACCTAGTTGATAAAGATACAGTAAAACCCTTGAGCGAAGAAACACCACCCCCTCATTACTAACCCTTGCATTAGCTGTTTTCGATATTATATGTGTTAAATCTAGTAGGAGATATATTGTGATTGATTGGAACGTTCTTTATAAAATAAGTTTAGGCTTATATGTTTTGGGCGCAAAAGACAACGATAGACCTGTTGGTTGTATTATTGATGCTGTGATGGTTGCCGCCAATAAACCTTGTGCATTAGCAATATCGTGTAACAATGCCAGTTTTACCAAACAATGCATTGAGAAAAATAAGAATTTTGTTTTATCGGTATTACCAAAAGATATTGCCCCTGAAGTTATAGCTAATTTTGGATTTCGTTCAAGCAAAAATACAAACAAATGGGATTTAGTCAAATCTTCTAATTTTGCTGATTTACCAGTTCTTGACAATGCTATTGCCTATATTTCCGCTAGAGTTGTTCATCAATATGCAATGGATAGCAATACAATCTTTATTGCCGAAATTACTGATACCAAACATAATCGTGAGGTTGAACCATTACTATATCAAGATTATCGTGGGGAATTTAAAGACAAAGTATTGCAATCATTTAAAAACATTAATGAGGAGAAGAAAATGGCTAAACAATGGGTATGTACTGTTTGCAACTATGTTTATGATGGCGATGTTCCTTTTGAAAAATTAGATGATGATTATATCTGTCCAATTTGTGGTGTTGATAAATCATTTTTCGAATTGCGAGATATTGAATAAATAATTTTCTTTTACGTTATCCAAAGCTTTCTTTTTTTTGACGTCATTCAGAGCCCCCTTACTGTCATGTCCTGAGCGAACGTAAGTGAGCGAGGTAAGGCATCTCCCTTGTTTTTTAAATATTGAAGACACCTAAACTCACTCATTTCATTCGTTCATGG
This sequence comes from Alphaproteobacteria bacterium, assembly GCA_045537965.1. GTDB lineage: Bacteria > Pseudomonadota > Alphaproteobacteria > RF32 > CAG-239 > CAZU01. Next base: position 25,057 of record JAZSQL010000049.1, on the reverse strand, counting down.
TGTGACGTGGAGGCTATCGAAGAGTGCTGTGCACCACTTCGTCAAGGAATCTTGTCTTTGCGAAGCGCAAATTAAATATATAAAAAAGTGGCGACCAATAAAGTCGCCACCTTAAAACATAAGCTATGTTTATCTTAGCGATTAGAACAAGCTCAATACTGATTGTGCAGATTGAGAAGCTAATGACAAAGAGTTAATAGCCAATTGCTGACGTGTTTGCAATGCCAAGTAGTTAGCTGATTCTTCGTTCATGTCAGCCAATACAAGGTTGTCAGAACCAGTCTCTAATACATCAACCAAAGCATCTGTAAAGTTTTGACGTGTTTCGATAATAGAGAAGTTGTTACCAAGTTCTGTAGCATAAGAACGTAAGTAAGTATTGACATTAGTAATAGCAGTCAAAGCGTTATCAATTACACTAGCTGCAGATGTTGTCACTACTGATTTTGTTGTTGTATCTCCAACTTCTTTAACCATATAATCGCCATTAACAGCAGCACCTGCAGTATATGTCTCAGTTGAAGTAATGGTCTCATCAGCACCTTTTGTATAGTATGTAGTACCAGTAGCTAATATAGTACCTTCAGTAACAACAGTATAAGTATCGTCTGCTTTTGTATAGTGTGTACCTGCACCAGCTTCAGTTGTGTTATCACCAGCTACAGCTGTCATCTTATTAACTGTGTATTCAGTTGTTGATGTTTCTTCCTCAACCACTTGACCAACCCAATCAATAGTACCATTACCAACATCGTTGGTATCAGCAGCTCTTTCCCAAGCAAAACCAGCAGCACCTTTATTTGCCATTTCAGCGGTAACGTTGTCACCGTCAATAGTCAAAGAGTGAGTACGCGTTTCGTTGAACATAACTGTTAAGTTACTATCTTTAAGCAAGTTAACACCTTGATAAGAAGAGTCTTTTGCCAAAGTACCAATTTCTTTCAAAATAGCATTATACTGATCTTGATAAGCTTGTAATTCTGTTTTATAAGTTTTAGAGGTCGAGTCTAAAGCAAAAGCAGATGTAGCAACAGATTTCAATTGCTCAACATAAGATGTAATTGCTTCAATACCTTCGTTAGCAGCTTGAATTGTTTGAATGCCTTGCCCCATGCTATCCAACAAAGAATCTAAGTCAGCAGCGCGGTTTGTCAAAGCACGAGCTTGATAATAAGAAGATGCATTATCAATAGCAGAGTTTACTTTTTTACCTGTAGAAAGCTTTTCTTGAGTTGTATCCATTTGTTTTTGGATAGACTTCAAAGATGAAAGGTTAGAACGCATACTTGCGGTCAATGTAATACTGGTCTGAGCCATTTCTTTTCTCCCAATTTTAAATTACTTTTAGCCTAAAATACTATTAAGCTGTTACCATTATCCTGTTTAATGGTTAATATTTATTAAACAAAACATGCTTACAAGGCAAAACTAGTAAAAATATTTATTTTTGATATAAATTTTTCACTAATTTCTATCAAATATTTTTGCAAGAAAAATAAAACATCATTTTTTTTCATCGACTCTTACTAACGATACCACCTGAGCAAACGCCAATGAGCGAGTCCTTTATCGTCATGCCCTGAGCGAACGTTAATGAGCTCCCAAATGTCATCGCCTGAGTGAACGTTAGTGAGCGAGGTCAGCAATCTTCAATATAAAAAAGCAACAATGTTTTATTCTCTTAACAAAATTATTTGTACAATCTTTGAAATACAATAATACTTTAGTTGCACTACTCACCTTTTAGAGCAGCACCAAAAACCTTATCTTCCTGTTCAACCAACTTAGCAGCATCTTTAATTGCAGCATAATAGTCGCCCACAATCATAGCTTCAGCAACAGGAGCAATAAAAGGATGCAAGCTTGGCGCAGCAGACTTCAAATCACGAATATATTCAACAAACAATTCTTGCAACTGTTTGCTTCCCTTAGATAAATACATCTGCTGAACAATAAAATAAACTCGCTTAGCTGGAGTGTTTGCGTCTTTTTCTCGCAAAATAAACTTCTCGCGCAAAATTGGCACATTACCATCAATATAAAAACGAATACGATCGTTGTCATTAGTAATCAAAGCATCGCCAATAATAATGCTTTCACGCGGTTTTAATTCTATCTTCAATGGCATATTAACCTCCTGTAAGCTGCCAATACTAAAACTAGTATATTAATTTTTAGCAAAATGTAAATAGTAATTGTATCTTGTTCACAAATATAATATAAGAAAACCAAAATGCGACTCGCAAAACAAGGGGTTGAACAAAACAATGGCCGAAGCACCTATTTATACATTAAAAAACATTCATTTAGCATTTGGCGACAATCAGCTATTTGAAAATGTTGAGCTTTATATTAATAAAGGCGACAAAATATGCCTTGTTGGGCGCAATGGTTCAGGCAAATCAACTTTGCTCAAAGTTATTGCTGGCGTAATCGAACCCGATGGAGGCGATGTTTTTATTCAACCAGGAACCCAAATTGCCTATATGCCTCAAGAACCAAACTTGTCATCTTTTTCCTCGCTTAAAGAGGCTGTTTTGGCGGGGCTTCCTCAAGATCAACAAGGCAATAGTTATTTAGCTGATATTTGGCTCGAACGTCTTAAAATAGACGGCAAACTAGACCCCAAAAAAGCATCTGGTGGCGAATGCCGCAAAGCTGCTCTGGCTCAAGCCCTAATTAAAGAGCCTGACATTTTACTTCTTGATGAACCCACCAACCACCTAGATATTGCAACAATCGAAACCCTAGAAGAAATTATTAATGAATTTCGCGGAGCTATAATTGTTATTTCTCACGACAGAATGTTTCTAAACCACATATCTAAATCAACATTTTGGCTAGATCGTGGACGTATGCATATCAATAATAAAGGTTTTGCTAATTTTGAAGAATGGCAAGAACAAATAATTAATCAAGAAATTATTGCCCAAAATAACCTAAACAAAAAAATTGAAGAAGAAACCGAATGGTTGCACAAAGGAGTAACAGCACGTCGTCGTCGTAATATGGGGCGCTTGCGTAGGTTAATTGAACTTCGGCGCGAAAGAAGGGAGCAAATCAAGCAAATTGGCAACATCAACCTTAGTGTTGATGAAGGCGATTTTCGTTCCAAATTGGTTATTGAGGCCAAAAATATTTGCAAATCTTTTGGTGAGCGTCCAATCATAAAAGATTTTTCAACTCGTATAATTCGTGGCAACAAAATAGGTATTGTTGGTCCAAATGGTGCAGGCAAAACAACCCTTATTAAACTACTTACTAAAAGGCTTGAAACAGATAGTGGTTTTGTTCGTATTGGCAAAAATCTTGAAGAAGCCTATTTTGACCAAAATCGCCTAACCTTAGACCCTAAAAAAACTTTGTGGCAAACTTTGTGCGACAAAGGGGATCACATAATGGTTCAAGGACATTGGCGACACGTTGTAGCATACTTAAAAGACTTTTTATTCAAACCTGCCCAAGCTCATACCCCTGTTGCAGCACTTTCTGGTGGCGAAAAAAATCGCCTAATGCTAGCAAAATCACTGGCTCAAGCATCAAATTTTTTAGTTTTGGATGAGCCAACCAATGATTTGGACATGGATACACTTGACCTTTTGCAAGAGGTTCTAGACGAATATGCGGGCACAATTTTAATAGTAAGTCACGATCGTGATTTTCTTGACCGTGTTGCAAGTTCTATAATTTATCTCAAAGGCGATGGTTCGGCTTATGAACACGCTGGAAGCTATAGCGAGCTTTTAGAAAAAGTTAAACAACAAAGCACTTCAGTTAATAAAGCTAATCCAAAAGCAAATAGCAAGTCATCAACCGAAGTTTCTACACCAAAAACTGTTAAAAAACTTAGCTATAACCAAAAACGCTTGTTAGAGATATTACCTCAAGAAATAACCAAACTTGATAACGAAATAAATTTACTAACCGAAGAGCTTTCTAATCCTAACTTGTATCAAAGCAATCCTCAACGTTTTGACGAGGCATCAAAATTGTTAGAACAAAAACAAAAAGAAAAAGCCTCTAAAGAAGAGGCTTGGTTAGAACTTGAGATTTTGTCTGAAGAACTAAATAATTAATCATTTTCAGGAAACATATTAATCCCTTTAGACATACGTATCATTTGCGTTTCAATAGACGTACCTAAATTTAGTTTGCCAGTCTTAATAATTCCTCGTACCTGATCACCTTTTGAAGTATCTGGATTAGCAAACAAGAACGAAATCTGTGGCTTGCGAATACCTTTTCCAACAAGGTTTTGGTGTATCACACCTAACATTCCACGAGAAAACAAGTCATAAGCGAGATCTTCACTCATTTCACCAGCCGAAGCGTATTTTACCACTGAGTTAATCGCATCAGTTATATTATTGGCGTGAATAGTTGATAATACCAAATGTCCTGAAGTTGCCGCACGCAAACACTCAGAAGCTGCATCAGGAGTACGAATCTCGCCCACCATTATATAACGTGGTTTGGAGCGCAAAGCAGATCTTAAGCTTTCACCCCAACTTCCTTTTATCGGAAAAGTTTGTTTACAAAGTCCCAAACCACCATTTTCAACATTATAAATTCCATCTAGAGGTTGTTCGGTAGGATCTTCAATTGTATATGCAAAACCACCTTCTTTGGTTAAATATTCTTTCAATAAACTAGATATTGTTGTGGTTTTACCTGCACCTGTTGGTCCAGAAACTAGAATTAACCCAGAAGAACGACGTAAACTTAATAAATAGCTTACTAACTCCATTGGGTATCCCAAAACTTTAATTGATAGAACAGTAGAAGGCATTTTACGTGCACAATATTGAATTCCAGATATTGCTTCGCTACGTTCAACACGATAAAAAATTCCATCATAACGCACAGAATAACTAGGGTTGTTACCATCCCATGTTTCTTCTAACAACTTAAAAAATGCATCAAAATCATCTGGTTCAAATGGCATTAGAGCATTAAAAGTGCGCCTATCTGGAATATAGGCTTTTCGTTCTCCAGCCATAATATAAATATCAGAAAATTTAGTATCAGTAATGGTTGCCATAATTTAACTCCTAATCATTACTTTTGCCAAGAACAGCATGTCCTGCAAAAATTTCGGTTATTTGATACAAATTTGCCTCTATAAGAGCCACCTCATCGCTATCATGAGAACAGGTCACTAGTTTCTGTTTAAGATCTTTAACAATTCCATCAAGAGATGATAGTTGTGCTAATTTCATATTACTCTCATAAGCATTGCGTAAATTAATACAATTAACGATTTCAGCAAGTCGTTGTTCATTATAGAAAAAACGTTCAACATTCCAATTTTGCAATTCCAACCACCTAATCAATTCTTTTGGGTACTTATTATCACTAGTTCTAAGAGATACTTGTGTCAATTTTGATTTTAAATCACTTTGCATCATACGCGACCATAAATCCAAAAAAGAATTAAGTTCTTTAGCATCAATTTTATGATCTTCAGTAGGAGGAATTGAATAAATTATACCACTTCGCACTTTGCTAAGAGGTATTGATAATAACTCCCAAACCCCATAAAAAATAATTATTAAAATTATTAATTTAGATAAACGTCCCATATATCACCACCTTATAGTTGATATAACACAATTTGGCGAAACATCATAACTATTTGAAAGTTCCCTAGTTTTAGCAACATCTGGGATATATCCTTCACCAAGGAAATTCACATGTCTTCCTTTAGAAACCAAAACTGAGTCAACATTTAACAGTGTAGCTACCTTTATATCTGTTGCAACATTATCGCCGATTATTACAACTTTTCCAGTATCTCCTAAGCCTTCTAAGGCATATCGTACAATACGTACATCTGGCTTGCCAAACGTTATAATCCGTCCCCCTAAAATTGCATAAGCTTCAGCAACAGCTGCAGGAGCTAAGCATAATTTACCATTCATAAAACAAGAAGTATCGTTACCAGCACACAAAAATGGTAGACCAAAGCTAACTGCTTGTTCAAGTAGGGGACGATATTGGTCTATTAAATCTTCTCCCGAAGAAACTTCACTCATATACAAAAAATGCGCTTTTTCTATTTGGTTCGTTGGTTCAAAATCAAGTCCTGAAAAAACTCCTTTATCAGTTTTAGAACCAATATGATAATAGCAATTTCCAATAGCTTTATATTCATTTTGTGGATTTTTTAACTTGTAATGCAATATTTCTCCTGCTGATACAATATTGCTAAAAACCTCTACAGGAACGCCAGCTTTTCTAAAATCTTTTACAATATCTATCACACGACGATGCGAGTTACTCACTACTACAATCTTCTTACCCATTGCGGCTAGTTTATTCAAGCATCCAACAACTTCCGGTAAAATATTTTTGCCATCAGACAAAACCCCATTAAAGCCGAAGACAAAAGTATCATAGTCATCAGCTATTTTCGAAATATTTACAATTGGTTTTATCATTTTCATTAGTAAAAAATCCTTAGTTTAACAAATAAAAGGCTTTCATAATATCATAGTATTAAGCAAGTATAACAAGCTTGGGTTAAGGCATCTTCCTTACTTCTTAACACAATTATCTAACAAAGCTTTATTTTTTGCCAATTATAAAATACTTAACCTTAAAAACAAGTTAAAAAAATCTAATTTTTACTACTTGAAAGCTCTAAAATTGTTTGGTTTGCAATAACTAAACCAAAAATTGCTGTAATAGTTGGTAAAGACCCCAAACTATGACGAACCCGTCCCATTTCAGATACATTTACAGGCATATCTAAAGCTGTATCAGGCAAATCTACCAGTTCATCAGACCAAACACATTTTATTTTCGCAATATCAATCCCCCTTTTACGTAAGCGTTTGCGAACAAATTTAGCTAAAGAACAATTTTTGCTATTACTAAGGTTACCATACCTAATTTTGCTCACATCAGTTTTTAGTGCAGCCCCCATCGATGATATAAAAGGAAGTTGCTTAATATAGAGAGCTTGTATTAAATCACATTTAGGATTAAGCGCATCAATAGCATCTATCACAAAATCAGGTTTACAAGCTAAGAGGTCTTCTATTGTTTCGGCATTAACAAAAATATCTCTAGTTTCAACATTTGCTTTTGGATTAATACTAAGTACTCTATTTTTTGCAACTTCAATTTTTTTCTGTCCCAAAGTTTCAGTAGTTGCTAAAATCTGACGATTTATATTGCTTTCTTCAAATGAATCAAAATCAACTAATACAAAATTCCCCACACCAGCTCGTGCTAATCCTTCCAAAACATAGCCTCCAACAGCACCAAGTCCAATCAGCATAATTTTTGTTTTGGCCAAGTTTTTCATTGCTTGTTTCCCAAGCAACATTTGTGTTCTAACAAAGCGATTATTTGTCATTACATAGTTCCTCAAAATTGCTATAAACACTCAAAACTACATCTTCTTGGCTTATTTTTTTGATTTCTGCAATCGTATTTGCTAAGTAAGGTATTTGATTGTAGTTTGATAAATATGGAAAATCACTTTCTAAAAGTAAGTGCTCAAGTGGTAAGTTTTTAATTATGTCTACATAATTTTTCCGTTTCAAGACTGATGCCGAAAGCGATATATATCCTCCAAATTTTAAAACTTGCTTCATAAATTCTACACTACCACCAAAAGAATGCATTATAAAACGCTTAGGCATCTCTTGCCATAAATTATTAAATAACTCATCAGCTCTAAGGGCATGAATATTCATTGGACGATTAAATTTTTTTGCAAGTTCAATTTGCTTTTGAAATATCAATAACTGATTATCTTCACTAGGAGCTTTAAGCCTGTCTAAACCACATTCACCAACCCAGGAATTTGGAAAATTTTGCAGATAATCAGTTAATTTTTTTTCCCAATTTTCATCAGCTTCTGCAACGTACCATGGGTGCAATCCAAAGGCTGGAATTATAAAATCAGAATATTCCTCAGCTAATAACGCTACTTTATCCCATTCATCAGGACGAGCCGAAACACAAACAACTTTAGCAAAACCCAAATGTTTCATTTCGGCAATAATTTGCTGAGTATTACTTAATTTATAGTCTTGCAAATGAATATGAGAATCAGTAAATTGCATCTTATATTGAAACTCTCCAGGCTAACAACTAGAAAGATAGTAAAGAATTATGAATATTTTGACAAGACCGATTTTAGAATTTAATTTAAATAATCTGCTTGATAATTATAATGTATTGGCAAAGATTGCCAGTCCAGCAACACCTGCTGCTGTTGTGAAAGACGATTCTTATGGGGTTGGAAGTGCAATTGTTGTACAAGCATTGTATGAACAAGCCAACTGTCGTAATTTTTTTATAGCCCATGCTGTCGAAGGTGAAAAGCTAGCTTCTCTGGCTCCTGATGCCAAGTTTTTTGTACTGCAAGGAATAGGCGATGATTCTATAGCTTTGTTCAAAAAAATACCTCAGCTAGTTCCTGTAATTAGTTCGCCTCAAATGCTAAAATTTTGGCAAGATAATGCTATTAGTGGCGTTAAGCCTGTAATTCAAGTGGAAACGGGGCTTAATCGATTGGGCTTTCGTGAAGATGAGTTAAAAAAACTAACACCTCAAGAGCGAGAAATGTTTTGTTTAGTAATGTCGCATCTAGCCTGTGGTGATGAAAAAGACCATTTTATGAATGCTCATCAGATTGAAACTTTTGAATATATTAAAAAAACATATTTTCCTAAAACTCCAGCAAGTCTGTCAGCTTCTGATGGTGTTTTTTTAGGTGAAAATTTTCATCAAGATTTAGTTAGACTAGGGGCAGCCCTTTATGGTATTAACACAGCACCATATCGCCCCAACCAAATGAAAAATGTAGTTACAGTTAAAGCTCCAGTATTACAAATAGCTCATTTACCAAAGGGAGATTTTGTTGGCTATTCTGCTACATATCGTGCAAGTTCAGACCGTAAAATTGCTATTGTTTCCATAGGTTATGGAGATGGTTTACCTCGTTCACTTTCCAATATTGGTAAAGTATTTTTCAAAAAAGATGGCAAAATAATCGAAACCAGAATAATCGGTAGAGTTTCCATGGATAATATTATTTGTGATGTTACTAATGTCGATGGTCTTCAATGTGGTGATATAGCTTATTTGGCTGATGATTTCTACACATTAGACGATGTCGCACTAGATGCAGGTACAATTTCTTATGAAATAATGTCAAGACTTGGCAAAAATCCTCGCTTTGATAAGAGATATATTTGATTTTTATATATTTTTACTAAAAAATAATTTCAGGTTCATCAAAACGTACCACAAAAAGAAGTATTCATCTTTTTGTGGTACGTTTTATATTTTAGGATATTTGCTAAGCATCTCTAAGTTGTGCTGAAGCTATTTTCTTTTTAACTTCCACCTCAACCTTATTCATTAGTGTTTCAATGTCTTGATCACTAAATGTTGTTTCTATTGGCTGAAAAGTTAAAGCCAAAGCTATCGATTTTTTACCCGAAGGAAGATTTTCCCCTTCATAGACATCAAATATTCTAACATCAGTAATATAACGTCTATCAGCATTTTTTGCCGCAGCAATAAGATCATCAGCTTTAACACTTGAATCAACAATAAAAGCCATATCCTTATCTACAGGTTGAAACTGTGAAAGCTCTAACTTTTTCTTAGCTTTGCCTTGAGCAACTCTAGGAAGAGGTATATTATCTAACAACACCTCAAATGCAACCACCCTTTGTTTAATACCAAATTTTTTCAATATCAATGGATGTATTTCGCCAAAATATGCTATAATATTTGCTCCCAAACGCAATGCTCCACTACGCCCTGGGTGATAATATTCAGGTGCATCAGTTGAAATTCTAGCACTATCAAAAGGACCATTAGCTGCAGCAATCGCAGCTAAAGCATCTGCTTTAACATCAAAGACATCAAAAGCTCGCTCATTACCAGACCAATGTTTTTTACCAGTCATTCCACAACGAACACCACCAGCAACCAAACGTTGTTCTCCAGGTTTGCGACCATAAAATTCAGGTCCAACCTCAAACAAACTAACATTGCTATATCCTCTTGCAATATTATTCTTTACTCCAAGCAATAGATTAATCACTATTGATGGACGCATTTCATCAAGTTCAGCTGTTATCGGATTGCAAAGCAAAACAGCCTCATTTCCTCTACGAAAATCTTTTGCCATTTTTGAATCTGTAAAGCTCCAAGTAACTGTTTCTAAAAGCCCTCTAGAAGCTAATTCATGCTTAACAGTAACATTACGACGTTGAACAGGGGATAATGTTTGAGCTGGAAAATATGATCTAGGCATCGATTCTGCTGGAATATTATCCAAACCAATCATTCGTACAACTTCTTCTATTAAGTCATGTTCACCTTCAATATCTCCACGCCAAGTTGGCGAAGTAGCCCAAATTTTATCGCCATCTTCTTTAGTTTCAAAACCAAGACCTTGCAATATTTCTACAACCTTCGCAGTGCCAATTTCAATACCTATAAAGTCTTTAAGACGAGAAGGACGAATAAATGTAGTTACTGGTTGATAATTTTCTTCGCCTGCAATTTCAAGTTCTGAAGCTTCTCCACCACATATATCTAAAATAAGTTTTGTAGCATATTCAGAACCCAATACATTCGATTTTGGATCAACCCAACGTTCATAACGATAACGTGAATCCGAATCAATCTGAAATTTGCGTCCAGTTCTAGCAATACAAATTGGATTAAATAATGCACTTTCTAAAAACACATTAACGGTATCTTCTGAACATCCTTTAGAATTTCCTCCCATTATACCGCCAAGACATTGGATACCTTCGTCATCGCAAATTCCTAAAGATTTATCATCTAAATTATATACTTTCTCATCTAACGCTATAAAACCTTCGTTTTCTTTAGCCATACGCACACAAATATTGCCTTTTAGTTTATCAGCATCAAATACATGCAATGGACGAGCCAAATCATAATTAATATAATTAGTAATATCTACCAAAGGCGAAATAGAACGAAGCCCAATAGCTGTTAATCTGTCTTTCATCCATTTGGGAGTTTCAGCTTTATTATTAACACCCTTGATATAACGTCCAACATATACTGGGCAGGCATCAAAATCTTCAATTTTTACTTTAATTGGTGATTTGAAGTTGCTATTTTTGCTTGTTATGTTTAAAGGTTTTAATTTGCCAATACCTGCTGCAGCCAAATCTCTAGCAACTCCTCTAACACCTAAACATTCAGCCCTATTTGGTGTAATAGCAATATCAAAAACAGGATCTGCTTTATAAACCTCTGCCAAAGTCAAACCTATTGGAGCAGTTTCAGGCAATTCAATAATTCCATTATGATCTGAGCCGACACCAATTTCATCTTCAGCACACATCATACCAAAACTTTCAACACCTCTAACTTTACCAACTTTAATTTTTTCATTAAACAATGGAATATACGCACCAACATGGGCTAATACTCCCATCATACCTTTTTTAACATTCGGTGCACCGCAAACAATTTGCAATATTTCATTACCATCATTAACCTTCAAAACGTGTAAATGATCAGAATCTGGATGTTCTTCAACTTCCTCTATTCTGGCTGTTACAAAACCTTCCATATTATCAAAAGGATTAACAACTTCTTCAACTTCAAGACCAATTTTGGTTAATGTTTCAGCTATTTCATCAACAGTTGCTTGAGTATCCAAATGTTCTTTTAACCAAGACAATGTAAATTTCATATTTTTCTCTCCCTATCTTGCCGAACCACCATTATTACTTAAACCACCTGTCATAGATGCTTCATCTAATGGCATAAAGCCGTAATGTTTCAACCATCTAACATCAGATTCAAAGAAGGTGCGCAAATCAGGAATACCATATTTTAGCATAGCTAATCTGTCTAATCCCAAACCAAAGGCAAAACCTTGATATTCTTCAGGATTAATTCCACAAGCTTTCAAAACATTTGGATGCACCATACCACAACCCAAAATTTCAAGCCAATCATCTCCAGCACCAATTTTAAGTTCTGTTTTGCTTTTTTTACAGCCAATATCCATTTCTGCAGAAGGTTCCGTAAATGGAAAATACGAAGGACGATATCTAACAGGAATATCATCAAGTTCAAAAAATGCTTTTACAAAATCGTACAAACATCCTTTCAAATTAGCAAAAGAAGTTTTTTTATCAATGACTAGCCCTTCTACTTGGTGGAACATAGGTGTATGGGTTGCATCATAATCTGAACGATAAGTTCTTCCTGGAGCAATTATTCTTATTGGAGGCTGTTTTTTCTCCATTGTTCTAATCTGAACAGCCGATGTTTGTGTACGTACGACATAACTATCATCAAAATTTTCACTATCTGGATTAGAGATATAAAAAGTATCTTGCATTTGTCGAGCAGGGTGATTAGCTGGGGTATTCAAAGCATTAAAGTTATGAAATTGATCTTCAATATCAGGACCATCAGCAACTTCAAAACCCATTTCTCCAAAAATAGCAACAACTTCTTCATAAATTTTTGATACAGGATGAATTCTACCGATATTTTCATCTTTAATAGGTAGTGTAACGTCTATAGTTTCACGCAAAAGTTTATCATTCAACTCTTTAACACTTAACTCTTCACGTCTTGCTTCCATAGCCTGCTCAATTTCAGTTTTTACCAAATTAAGCTTTTGTCCCATCTGCTTTTTTTCTTCAATCGAAAGCTGCCCTAAACATTTCATATGTTCAGTTAAACTACCTTTTTTACCTAATATTGACACTCTAACTTCGTCCAAAGCCTTTACATCTACTGCTTCAGCAATTTGTTTTAAGGCATTTAATTTCAAATTTTCAATATCTTCCATTGTTCCACCATTTAATATTTAAAAAACTAAAAAGAGCCTTACTTGTTTTCACAAGTAGGACTCTTCTTAACATTTTTACAATCTAAAAATTATTTGCTCAAAGAAGCCTTAACTTGATCAACAAGTTTTGCAAAAGTTTCGGGCTCCTTAACAGCGATATCAGCCAATACTTTACGATCAAGCTCAATACCAGCCTTGGTGAGCCCGTTCATAAATCGAGAATAGGTCATATCGTGCAAACGAGTAGCTGCGTTAATACGTTGAATCCACAAGCTACGGAAATTTCTTTTCTTTGTACGTCTATCACGATAAGCATATTGTAAAGCCTTTTCAACTTTTTCAACTGCTACACGGAAAACGTTCTTATTACGGCCGCGATAACCTTTAGCCATCGACAACACTTTTTTGTGACGAGCATGAGCTGTCATACCTCTTTTAACACGAGACATCTTTCTTCACTCCTACAAATAAGGTAAAAATTGTTTAACAATCTTAACATCAACATCAGAAACCAATGTTGTGCCACGAGCTTGTCTTTTCATTTTCTGAGTTTTGCAGAAGAGGCAGTGTCTCTTATAAGCAAAATTTCTTTTCAATTTGCCAGTGCCAGTAACGCTGAAGCGTTTTTTTACTGCACTTTTAGTTTTCATTTTTGGCATTTTAAATCCCTTTCAATTACTTGGATTATATTTAAGAGCCAACAGGCATACCAAACAGCCCGCCCACTCGGTTCAACAAGCCTTATACAGCCCTTTACTTTAAAAATCAAGCACTTTTTTATATATTGAAATACAATATTTTATGTTTACTTAATTCTAAAAAACAGGAAAATAACAATGATAGTAGTTAATGATAAAATGCAAAAAAACTATAGTTACGAACTTGTTGAACCAATGGGTAAAAATTTTTCCCCAGATTTCAATCCAGAACTTACTCCAAAACAAATGTTAGCAATGGGTATTTTTGAAGGACACTATCTTAATGATTGTCAAAACGAATTTCCTATTGATTGGTTTGAAAATGCTAAAATATCTCCTATTAAACCAGATATTTCTTGCAATATGTTTGGGCTAAAATCACGCCAACCGTTATCGGTCTGGCAAAAAAAAGGCTGGATAATTATGCCTGATCCAAGAGGCTGGTTTCAGTGGTATTGTCGTTATTATATGGGAAGAAGGATTGTAAATGTTGACAAAATACAAATAAAACGTTGGCGTTCTTTTAAGCGACACAAAGCACAGATTGAACAAAATTGTACCATTTTTGATATCAATTGTCGCAAACGCCAACGCCAAGCTTTGTTACAATGGGCTTATAATCCGCTATTCTAAAGCAAAGCCCCACAAACTGCGGGGCTTTAGATATTATGAATAGTTAATTAAATTATTTTTTAAGGCATAAAATATTTCAACCAGCCACAACTACCATCGCAACTTGTGTCATAATATCCATCTGTTACTTTACAACCCGTTGCTTTACGACAAACTTGGTAAGAATAGGCATTATTTGTTGCCGAACAAGTTGGGAAGTTAGTACTTCCATCCAATGGACATGAGTTATAATCATAAGCCATCATAATCTCGCCATAAACTACCTTGGGGTCATCCACACCTGAAATAAATACCCCTGGAGTAACATTCTGTCCAGGACTATAAGTAGGAACAAATTCCTCGTAGCTAGATCCACATCCTTTAAACTCCACACAAGTGTATCTTCCAATATTATCTGTTTCAACTCCACCAAAAGCAGTCTTAACTTCTCCAAAGCTTTTAGATGCTATTACATTTTTACCTGTGCCACCGTCATAAGATGCTACTAAAATATTAGCTTTTCCTTCATCACCATAACAAACAGTACCATTTTCTTTCTTACCCACAGCACATCCTGTAATTTCTTTACAAGTCATAGTTTGATTTCTTAGCGTTGTTATTGCATTTTCACTACCTAAACCACAATCACCCAAATCTGAAACACAATTACCACTATCTCTCACACAATCCATATAAAAACAATATGGAATACCTGTAAGAGCAGCAGATTGGGTTCCAACGCTAGCACAAGTTATACTATTAGAGCAATTTCCACTTGAATCAGCTTTCCATAGAGGTTCTTTAACTTCAATATAATCTTTATCAATACATACAATACTACCAATAACATCAGCATCATTTTTAATATTCGAAAAAGCACGATAAACAATATAATCAGCTGCTAGGTCATTCAATGCAGACGAAAAATTAAATTCTTCTTTTACATTTTCATATGTGCTTAATCCAAGATCTCTAAAATCTTTCTTCTCATATCCTGTTTTACACGTCCACGCACTTTTGTCATAACAAACTACTCTACCACCGAGACCATCTTCAAATTCAGAAGGTTCAACATTATCGAAAACATTTTCATTAAAATAAAGCTTACCCTCTTCATATAACTCTCCAGCCCTATTAGGACATCCGCATTTATGATAAGTTTTATTACCTACAGTACAACTAGCATCAGAAGTAAGCTCTGAAGGACACCCTCCTTCAAAAGGAAGTTTATCCCTATTAACTGTGCATTTATAGCATGTCTTAGTTCCTTTTGTATATTCGGTACAACTATACAGGTCGGAATTACAACTAGGTTTAGTTACAGAATCACCCGCATCACAAACCACACTATCCTCAGGATTTTGTTGCTTAAAAAATCCAATACGAGCTATATAATCTTGCAATATACTAATTTTAGCCATTGCTATGGTTGGCGCTACAGAAGCAATAAAAGTAACAACAGCTATTTTTTTTAATAATGTCGACATCGTTCTATTCCTTTTTTAACTTACCCCAAACCAACATTTATGAGTAAACATAAATGCTACAACTACCCCTATTATACCACAAAAAAAATGAAAAAACAATTAATTTATACAAAGGTGATTTTTTCCTTCTAATCTCTTAAAATAATTCATTCTAACATGGTTTAATATTCCAAATATTTTTAGCATATTCTTTAATAGATCTATCAGATGTAAATTTGCCAATTCTTGCTACATTGAGTAAAGCCTTTTTATTCCAAACATCTCGATCAAGAAAATCTTTTTCAACTTCTTCCATTTTCTTATCAAACGATTCTAAATCAGCCAAAACAAAGTAATAATCTCGATTTATTAGTTCTTCAAAAATAGGCTTAAACAACAAAACATAATCTTTTTCACAGAACATATTTGAATTTATTGCATTCAAAATACGTTTAATATAATTGTTGTTTTCATATATTTCTCGCGGATTATAGGTTGAACGTTTGGCTTGTACTTCTGCCTCGGTTAAACCAAACAGATAGAAGTTTTCTTCGCCTACTTCTTCTCTAATTTCAATATTTGCGCCGTCCAAAGTTCCTAATGTTAAAGCGCCATTCAAGGCAAATTTCATATTGCCTGTACCAGAAGCTTCAAAACCAGCAGTTGAAGACTGAATACTCAAATCTGCAGCTGGAATCAAAACCTCGGCTAACGATACTTTATAATCAGGCATAAATACTACTTTAAGCATATCATTAACTCTAGGGTCATTATTAACAACGTTAGCAACATTATTAATCAGCTTAATTATCAATTTAGCAAAATTATACGATGGAGCTGCCTTTCCTGCAAAAATATAGGTTTTAGCTACAGCTGGTTTGCGATTGTCTTTGATTATATCCAAATAATCACCAATAACTTGCAAAATAGTCATTAATTGTCGTTTATATTCATGAATACGTTTAGCATGAACAATAAACATACTTTCAGGATTAACCAAAACACCTGTCATTTTATGAATTATTTTGGTTAAACGTTGTTTGTTTTCAACCTTAACATCATTAAAAGCTTTAATAAAATTCTTGTCTTTAACAAATTCTTCTAACCCTTTTAGTTCTTCTAAATCAGTAACCCAACCATCACCAATTTTTGAATCAATCAACGATGCTAAAGCTGTATTAGCATGTAATAACCAACGTCTTGGGGTAATACCATTAGTTACATTAGTAAATTTTTCTGGCCATAGTTCATAAAATTCTGGAACTAATTTAGATGTAATCAAATTAGAGTGAATTTGAGCAACACCATTGACTGAAAAAGAACCAACGATTGACAAGTTTGCCATTCGGATAATTTGATTATCACCCTCACCAGAAACAATAGAAACTTTGCTCAACTTAGCCTCGTTTTCGCCAAATTTAGAACGAGCAAATTCCATAAAACGACGATTTATTTCATAGATAATTTGCAAATGACGAGGCAACATTTTACCAATTATACGTGCTGGCCAAGTTTCTAGTGCTTCTGGTAACAACGTATGATTGGTATAAGCAAAACATTTTGTAGTTATATCCCAAGCATCATCCCATTCTTGTCCATGAATATCAATTAATATTCTCATCATCTCGGCAATAGCTATAGCAGGGTGAGTGTCATTTAGTTGAATAACTACTTTTTCTGGAAGTTTGTGAAAATCATCACTCTTTTCTAAAAAACGGCGAATAATATCTTGTATTGCACAAGAAACAAAGAAATATTGTTGTTTTAGGCGCAATTCTTTACCTGATTCTACAGCATCAGAAGGGTACAAAACCTTTGAAATTGTTTCTGTTTCAATTTTTTCTTTCATTGCCTCAATATAACCGCCTTCATTAAAGACATTTATATCTAATTCATCGTCAGTTTTGGCTGAAAATAAGCGTAAATAGTTGACAGATTTACCATTATAACCAACAATCGGAAAATCAAAAGGGATTCCATAAATATTTTTGGTGTTAAGCCATAAAAAGTCCTTTGAGCCATCAGGATTATCCAAAACTTCTACATTGCCATAAATTGGAATTTTAACAATACGATCACGTCTTGCAAATTGCCAAGGAGATTCTTCACCTTGCCAAGAGTCAGCTTGTTCTATCTGATAACCATTTTCAAATTTTTGTTTAAATAAACCAAATTTATAGTTTATACCATAGCCAAAACCAGCCAAACCAAGCGATGCCATTGAGTCAAGATAGCATGCTGCCAAACGTCCTAAACCACCATTACCAAGGGCAGGGTCATATTCTGCATCAAATATTTCTTGTAAATTATTATAAGGAAACCCTTCAATTTTAATATCCTGCAAAATATCAAATAATCCCAATGAATGAAGATTGTTTTCTAGTGAACGTCCCAGCAAATATTCAATTGAAAGATAATAAACTCTTTTAGAATTGCATTTATTATAACGAGCAATCGATTTATACATTTTATCCATTGCAAATTCTCTAACAGCTAAGGCAATAGCCTCCAAAGCCTCATCTTTAGTAACTTCGCAAACACGTTTACCAATAAAATATTGAATATAATGTTCAATTGAAAACTTCAGTCTAGCTTTATCAATTTCATTGATAATTGTGGAATTTTGTTTCACAGCGATACTCCTTTTGTTCAATAAATTACTTAATAACACCCACCAATGTCATGCCTCCAAACCGCAAGGTTTGGTAGAAGCATCTTCAATATCTTCATATTGTCATGGCTCGTTTTCGCAAGAAAATGTCCAGCCATCTTCCCTATTTTAAATAATATTGAAGATACCAAGTTATCCCAAGTCTAAAATTAATTGTTTGAAATATAGTTAATAATATAAGCCTTTTTTAGTGTAACTTTATTAAATTTTCAAAAAAAATTAATTAAGCATTTGAAATTTTCAAATCAATGTTGTAATGTTGGCAATAAATTAAGTATCAGTATTTTGAGGAAACAAAATGAAAAAAACACTTTTAACAGGATTATTAATTTCTACGTCTTTAGGCTTTTCAACATTAGCTCATGCTGATGACATATTTACCGTTTTGGCACAGACCTATGCTTCTAATCCAACATTGCAAGCAGAACGTGCATATCTTCGTTCGGTTGATGAAAATGTTGCTTTAGCTAAATCTGGATATCGTCCAAGCTTAAGTCTTCAAGGAGGTTATCGAGATGGCGAAAATAAAATAAAAAAAGGTGTTGGCAATGGCGGAGAATATAACAATTTAAGTGGAGCTGCCGTTGTGTCTCAACCTGTATTTAGTGGTTTTTCGACAGTAAATTCGGTTAAAGCGGCAGACCGTAATGTTAAAGCAGCTCAAAATAACCTTGCTAATATTGAACAAAATATTTTGCTCAGCGCTTCAACAGCTTATTTAGATGTTGCCCAAAACAGAGCAATTGTCGAATTGCAAAAAAACAATGAGGAGCTCTTGTTAAAGAAACTTGATGAAACATTAGAACGTTTCAAAGTTGGCGAGGTTACCCGTACAGATGTTTCTCAAGCTCAAGCCCGTCATTCACAGGCCGTTTCCGATCGCATTGCATCAGAAGGAACATTACAAGCATCTATTGCAGCTTATGTTGAACTCATTGGTGCAGAACCAACAGACTTAATTGAACCAACACAAATTAAAAACCTTGTTCCAACAAGCTATGATAACGCATTAGATATTGCCCTAAAAAATAACTATACAATAAAACAAGCTCAGCATTTGTATGCTGCTAGAGGATATGAGGTTTATGCAAATACAGGAGCTTTGTTTCCAACCTTAAGCCTTGATGGTTCACTAAGTCGCAGCAAATCAGAACAAGAGGCGTTTGACACAACAACCGACAATGCTGAATGGGGAATTAATTTAAGTATTCCTCTTTATGCTGGTGGCGCTACCAGAGCTAAAATACGTCAAAGCAAATATTTGAAATGGCAAGCTCAAGAAGGCGTTTTAGAAGCTAAACGTGCAGTAAAGGCATCGGTTCAAAGTGCTTGGGAATATATGAAGTCAAATGAATCTCAACTCAAAGCTATCGAAGCACAAATTAATGCTAATGCTATTGCCCTAGAAGGTGTACAAAAAGAAGAAGCTTTAGGTAATCGTACAATTTTAGATGTTTTAGATGCTTATCAGGAATTGCTAAATTCCAAAGTAAATGATGTAAAAGCTCGCCGTACATATTATGTTTCAGCAATGAATTTACTTGCTTCTATGGGTAAAATGACAGCCAAAGAATTAAAACTTGATGTCGAACTTTATGATGCTGAAAAATATTATAAAGATACCAAAGGTAAGTGGCTTTCTCTTAATTAGTGATAAAGATGCTTGATTAAAGGAAATTTTTTATATAACATAACAGGCAGATAAAATAAAAATGGAAGTTATACCTATGGCTGAAGATAATCAAAATAGCGAAATGGAAGATATCCTATCTTCAATAAAAAATATTTTAGAAGAAGATGAACGACGTCAAAAAAATCAGAATACCATTGATGTTTTGGATGATGTTCTTGCTGATGCAACTGATGATGTGGATGATATTTTAGAGCTTTCTCCTGATATGCGTATTGAGGAAAAAGCAGAAGTTAACGCAGAATTGCAAAATGATAATGCTCCTGAGATAGATGTTTTTGCCGATATTGATTTGCCAAATAACAACACTACAGAACCAGAATTTGTTATTGATGAACCTGTTGGCACAATAGATGATATTCCAGAGGTTGTTGTTAATGACGAGCATTTGCCTTTAGCCAATGACCAAGATGAAGTTTTACAAACAAACGATGATAGCTTCATTGACGATATTACACCAATAGAAGACATTCTTGCAGAAGATAACAATAATCAGTATGTAGACAATATCATAGAAGACCGTCCTAATACTAATTTTGAAACAACTTTGCCAGAAGAATTGTCTTTTGAAAATTTGTCAGATAACAAGGTTGACGATATTGTTGTTGATCAATTTGAAGAAATAGGTCAAGCTCCTGCAATTGTTGACGAACCTATAATGCCTGAACAAATAGAGCTTGTTGAAAATGCGATTGTTGCTGATGCCCCTGCAATAATTGAAAATGCTGAAGTTATTGATAAACCTATAGCAATTAAAGAAACTCCTGTTGTTGAGAAAACAGAAACCCAAAAAAGTGATGCGTCTTCTAAATTAATAAGTAGCTTTGCCAAAATGTTTTCTCGTGAAGAAGCAACTGTTGAAGAAAAAGTAGCAACGACCGAAAACATTATCGCTGTAGGTAATGCTCAAAAAACTTTAGAAGAATTTGTTTTGGAAGCAATTACCAAAGTTATCGGTAACGAAATTAGCTATAAATGGAACAAAGGTGAAGATTTTCGTACTTATGCTGAAGCAGAAATAAATCGTCAAATAAGTGCTTGGGTCAATGAAAACCTTCCATCAATGGTTGAAAACATTATCAAACAAGAAATTCAACGAGTGATTGCAAAGGTTGGTTCTTAAAAAAGCTTCTATTGCCTGAACCGACCTCATTGTTCAATGCCCATAAAGTGCGAAAGCTTTTTGGGCATAGCGTTTAGTAATATCACTCAAAATTTGTAGGATGAAAAAATGTTAGAAAAAAATTATAACCCCAAAGATTTCGAAGAAAAAATTTATGCCCAATGGGAAAATGATTGCGATTTTAAAGCCAACGCCAAAGATGATAAAGATTCTTTTTGTATTGTAATTCCACCGCCAAATGTTACTGGCGTTTTACACATGGGACATGCTTTAGACTATACATTGCAGGATATATTGATTCGTTATAATCGTATGCTTGGCAAAAATGTTTTGTGGCAACCAGGAACAGACCATGCGGGCATTGCAACTCAGATGGTGGTTGAACGTAATTTGGCGCAACAAGGATTGACTCGCCATGATTTAGGACGTGAAAAATTTATTGAAACAGTATGGAAGTGGAAAGAGCAATCTGGTGGTAGTATTTGTAAACAACTTCGCCGTTTAGGTGCATCTTGTGATTGGTCTAGAGAACGCTTTACTATGGATGAAGGTTTGAGCCGTGCTGTTCGCAAAATATTTGTAAACTTGTATAAAGATGGACTTATTTATAAAGCTAAAAAATTGGTAAACTGGGATTCCAAATTTATGACCGCAGTTTCTGATTTGGAAGTTATTCAAAAGGAATGCATTGGCAAAATGTATTATTATCGTTATCCTATTGAAGGAGAAGATGGTCAATATGTTCATATTGCTACAACTCGTCCAGAAACAATGTTTGGCGATACAGCTGTAGCCATTTCTAAAGACAACGAAAAATTAAAACATCTTATCGGCAAAAATTGTATTATTCCGATTATCAATAGGTCGATTCCTATTATTGCCGATGATCATGCCGACCCTGAAAAAGGAACTGGAGCTGTTAAAATTACTCCAGCACATGATTTTAATGACTTTGAAGTTGGAAAACGCCATAATTTGCCATTGATAAATGTTTTAAACCCTGATGCAACTTTGAATGAAAATACTCCATATTCAGGAATGACAACGCAAGAAGCTCGTCAAAAAACCATTGAAACCTTGAGCGAACTTGGTCTAATGGATAAAATTGAAGATCATCCTATGGTTATTCCTTACGGAGATCGTTCAGGTGTTGTGATTGAGCCTTTAATGACAGACCAATGGTTTGTAGATGCACCTGTTTTGGCAAAAGAAGCTTTGCGTGTTGTTGAACAAGGTGAAATGGAATTTATTCCTAAATCTTATGAAAAAACATATTTTGAATGGATGAGAAATATTCAACCATGGTGTATTTCTCGCCAACTTTGGTGGGGACATCAAATGCCGATTTGGTATGGACCAGATGGACACATTTTCTGTGAAGAAAATGAAGAAGAAGCTCAGGCTGAGGCAGATAAGTTTTATGGTAAACACGAAAAATTAACACGAGAAACCGATGTTTTAGATACGTGGTTTTCATCAGGATTGTGGGCTTTTTCAACACTTGGTTGGCCAGATAAAACAGAGTTTTTAGATACTTTCTATCCAACATCTGTTTTGGTTACTGGTTTTGACATTATTTTCTTCTGGGTTGCTCGTATGATGATGATGAGCATGTATATGATGAAAAAAGTTCCATTTAAGAAATGCTATATCCATGGACTTGTTCGTGATGAACATGGTCAAAAAATGTCAAAATCTAAAGGCAATACTGTCGATCCTATGGAAACAGTAGAAAAATATGGAGCTGATGCTCTTCGTTTCTTTATGGCCGCAATGGAAACCCAAGGTCGTGATATTAATATGAGTGAAGCTCGTATTGCTGGTTATCGTAATTTTGCTACCAAATTATGGAATGCTGCTCGTTTTGGCGAAATGAATGAAGCCAAACCAATTGCTAATTTTAATCCAGACAATGTTACTTTGGCTGTAAATAAATGGATTGTGGCTAAAGCAAAAGAAGCTACTTTTGAAGTTAGTCGTAATATAGAAGCTTATCGCTTTTCGGATTCTGCTAATAGTATTTATCAATTTATTTGGGGTACATTCTGCGATTGGTATATCGAAATGATTAAGCCTATTTTATATGGTGAAGATGAAAATTCTAAAGCGGAAACGAGGGCAACATTTGCTTGGGTATTAGATAGAATATTGGTTGTTTTGCATCCATTTATGCCATTTATAACAACTCAACTTTGGAATAGTTTAGCACAACGTGATGTTAAGCTTATTCATCATTCATGGCCAAAAGATAAAAATGTTGATAATCAAGCTAAAGCCGCTATTGATTGGGTTATTGATGCTGTTTCAACAATTCGTTCGCTTCGTGCTGAGATGAATCTGCCTGCAGGCGCTAAACTTAAAGCTTATCTAAAAGAAGCTTCAACAGATATTTTGTCATACGCTAAAGACTTTTCTAGTATAATTTGTTCTTTGGCTCGTCTAGATAGTATAGAACTTTTGCAAGGAGAAATTACTCCAGATATGGTTCAAACCGTATGTCAAGGTACAATAATATTGCTTCCATTAAAAGGAATAGTAGATTTTTCTCAAGAACGTGAGCGCTTGCAAAAAGAATTATCATTATTAGAAAAAAATTTGGCAGGATATGCGGCTAAACTATCCAATGCTAACTTTGTTGAACGAGCTCCAACAAAGGTTGTTGAAGAAGAGAAAAAACGCCAAGCCGAAGCTTTAGAAAACAAAGCCAAAGTAGAAGCAGCATTATCACGCATTGCTAATTTGTAAATTTAATAACTAAAACAATACAAACCTCCACTGGCATAAGCTAATGGAGGTTTGTATTAATACCCTACAGACTACCTTCATTTTAATGGTGGTTGAATGCAAAGGTATCGTTAGATACCATCTCCACGCCAACGAGCGTGGTCAAACCGAAGATTTGTATCTATAATAGAACCCCCGAGTTTACTAAGGAATATCTATATATTTTTTTATAAACACTTTCACTATATTCTTTACAACAGAGTAAATAAATTAACTCTTTGATTTATAAATTTTTATTAATATTGTATCGCACAACGAACGTAGTATGATGGTGAGCTAGCTACCCCATCTTTATAAGAGTTTCTAACAATACCCGTTTTCATATAATTATCATCAGTACGATAATTTATTGTTCTAAACTCATCATATTCATATGTTTCACTAGATGTGTAATACAAGTTACTTGAAAAAGCACCATCTATATTGGTTAATGTATTATATACATCAACAGAGTTTTCAATTAATCCCATGATTTCTTTAGCACTAGGCAAGAACCAACTACCTTCTTTTTGTCCTCCTTCGGTTGAATAATAGCAATACCCTGGAGCATAATCACTAGAAGCATAATCTCCTCCTAAATCTATAACCGCTTTTGTATTGTTTTTACCATTATCTGTTGCATTTAATATAGTTCCAATCGGAAGAGATCCAGACCATTTACCTTCATGATAATTTGTAAAACTTGTATCTAATGCAAATTCGTCTATCCCTTCAATATTACATTCTGTTCCCCAAGTTCCACACAAACTTGGTTTCATCCAATACATAGGTCCTGCATCTTTTAATCCAATAGCCAACCTATTTTCAGTATCAAACACCACGGCTATAGGTATTACTTTTCCGCTAGGTAAAGAAGATTCATCATAACAATTCAAATCACTGTACAATATTGCACCTACTGCATCACAACCTTGTCCTGTGCTGCCTCCTGAACTCTCGCTCTCACAAAATACTTTATCTGTCTCAAAAGGACATTTAAGCATATTTTTTCCAGCACAATCTGTGGCTGTTTGTAAATAACCTAAATCTGCACAAGTTGGTATTTTTGTACAATCAAATTCAGCATAAGCTGAAGAAGCTACAATTAAACTAGTACCTAAAAGCAAATATTTTTTCATAACCTTATCTCCTTTATATTTTAATTTATAAACCTCATCCCAAAACGCTACAAAAGCCTTAGAAAC
>JAZSQL010000041.1:0-23623 GCA_045537965.1 Alphaproteobacteria bacterium | reverse complement strand
TTTATCGATGATGATGGAAATCCTACAACAATTCGTATTGTTCAAGGCTTTCATGGGATAACAGCGACATTAGAAACAGGTGAAGAAGTATCATTTCAAGCAATGTGCTTTGATATTGAACTTCCTCCGGTTGATACCTCTGCTGTTCCTGAAATATCAATAGAGATTGATAATGTAAGCCGAGAAATCATAAAACACTTAGACAATGCGGCATCTTCGCAACATAAAACGGAGCTTATTTATCGTCCATATCTATCGACAGATTTAAGTACACCTCAGATGATACCTCCGATTAGTTTAACAGTTACAGAGGTAAGTGGTGATGTTTATAAAATCACAGCAAAAGCTCGTATGACAGACATTGGAAATAAAACATTTCCTAATGAAACCTATCGTTTATCTAAATTTATGGGGTTAGTATCATAATGCAACATTGGGCAGAAAAATATATTGGTAAGCCATGGATTAATGGTGAATATGACTGTTGGGGGTTAGTCAGAGAGGTTTACAAAAACGAACTAGGTGTGGAATTATCTCCGATTGTTACAGATGCAACAAGTTTAAGAGAAGTTTTATGCGAGTTTAAGAAATCAGCTAATTACAATAAGTTATCTTCGGATAATAAACTATTAGATAAGCACATAACAGTATTAACACAGAACAAATATCCCTGTCACGTTGGCATTTATGCTGATATTGATGGTGGTGGTGTGCTACATAATATGCAAGGAGTTGGTGTAATTTTTCAAAAACTACCTGACTTAAAAATGAACGGTTGGCATATTTTGGAGATATGGAAAAATGCCTCAGATAGTTAAAATACAAAATCCATTTAACCTCGCAGATAGCGAGGTTTTTTGTTGCCTTAAACAAATATCAATACAAGATATTGTGGTTGAATATAATGTAAGCCCACAAAATCTACCATATATTTGTTTTTTGAATGGTGAACCATTACTCCGTCAGTACTGGGATATGAAACCTAGAGACACAGATCATGTAGCATTTTTATGTTTACCTCAAGGCGGTGGTGGTGGCGGAGGTTCTAATCCTGTGAAGATTGTTTTAACTGTTGCTGTTATGGTTGCTGCATACTATACAGGTGGTTGGGCCGCCGCTGCATATGGAAAACTTGCCGGAGCTGTGGCTGCGACAGCTGTTTCAGTTGGTGGTTCAATGCTTGTAAATGCTGTAATTCCGACACCGGCAAGCAGTTTAACATCATCTTATTCGTCTTCATCGCTTGAAACCAGTCCGACTTATTCCTTAAATGCTCAAGGAAACCAAGCAAAACTCGGTGGTGTAATACCTGTTTTATATGGTCGACATATTATTTATCCTGATTTTGCAGCAACGCCATATACTGAATATGCCAATAATGAGCAATATTTGTATCAACTCCATGTACTAACCCAAGGTTATTGTGAAGTAGAACAAATCCGCATTGATGATACACCAATAGGCTCATTTGCCGAAGTTGAGTATGAGATTATAGAACCCAATAAAAATGTAACTTTGTTTAATCCTAATGTGGTTGTTGCGGCAGAAGTATCCGGCGTGGAACTGTTCAAAGATACATATTCTGGTGGTTTTGTAGTAAATCCTGAAGATACCAAAATTAATAAAATCGGCATTGACGTAGTTATGAATGGTGGTTTGTATTATGCAAATGATAGCGGTGGTTTATCATCTAAAACTGTTCAATGGCAAGTTGAAGCTCGTTTAATTGATGATTATGGCGAGCCTTTAGGAAACTGGACAACTCTTGGAACGGAAAGCTATAGTGCGGCAAAAAATACACCTATCAGACTTACTTATTTTTATACAGTGGCTCTTGGGAGATATGAAGTCAGAGTTACTCGTTTGGATACCAAAGACACCAGCGCTCGTGCAGCTCATGCAATTTATTGGGAATCGCTTAAAGGTTATATGGAAACACCATCTAGCTTTGGCAATATGACCTTATTAGCTATAAAAATGCGTGCGACAAATAATCTGTCATCTAACTCAAGTCGTAAGATTAATGCCATTGTTAATCGTAAGGTTAAGACTTGGA
Organism: Alphaproteobacteria bacterium; assembly: GCA_045537965.1. Classification (GTDB taxonomy): domain Bacteria; phylum Pseudomonadota; class Alphaproteobacteria; order RF32; family CAG-239; genus CAZU01. The sequence goes on along the minus strand of JAZSQL010000041.1, from coordinate 21,567 downwards.
GTAGCACTTCAGGTTGGAGTGAACCCATAAAAAGCCGCTCTATTGCTTGGGCTATTACCGATATTTTACAAGCGCAATATGGTGGTAGACTTCCGGATGAGCGTATTCATCTTGAAGAATTAGAACAGCTAGACAAGGTTTGGACATCTCGAGGTGATTATTTTGATGGTATTTTTGATAGCACGACCACAATTTGGGAGGCAATGTCTAAGGTCGCAAGATGTGGAAGAGCTTTGCCAATCCTACAATCAGGGATGATTAGAATTATCCGAGACGATAAAAAAACTATCCCAACCGCTATGTTTACACCGAGAAACATTCTCAAGGATAGCTTTTCTATCGAATATATTATGCCTTCTGAAGATACAGCAGATAGCGTAAAGGTTCAGTATTTCTCAAGTAAGTACTGGAAATACGATGATGTCATCACAAAACTGGAAGATAGTTCAGAAGAAAATCCGGCAAACGTCGATTTGTTTGGATGTACCGACAAAGCTCAAGCAGAACGTGAAGGCTATTATATGTGTGCCTGTAATCGTTATCGGCGCAAATACATAACATTTAGTACCGAACTTGAAGGTTTAATCCCAACCTATGGTGATTTAATCAGTATTACCCACGACCTTTGCGAATGGGGACAAGGTGGTGAAGTCATTGCAGTAAGTAACAATACCTTAAAACTATCAGAAAACCTTACTTGGCTGCCTAATGAGGAGCATTTTATCTGTTTGCGATTAAGTGATGGCTCTATGAGTGAGCCATATCAGGTAACCCAAGGTGCTCTTAATAACGAGGTAGTTCTAATAAATAATCCTGATATCGAGATTTATACAGGAACTGCTCGTGAGCGCACACATTTTGCTTTTGGTATTAAGGGCAGAATTTCAATGTATGCCAAAGTTATTGGAGTGAAACCACGAGGTGATACCGTTGAGATATCTTGTGTTAACGAAAGCGATGAGGTTTACAAGACCTAACATATGAAAGGATTTTTGATGGATTGGATACAGTTTTTGCAGATTATCTGTGTGCCAGCCTTTGGTTGGTTCTTTTATAAACTAGGCGAGCAACGAAAGGAGATTAAAAGTTTAGAGAGAGATTTGAATGAATTTAAAGTAGCGGTGGCCAAAGAGTATGCAACTCAAACGCACATCGCCCGATTAGAAACAAAACTTGATGATTTACGTGAAATGATATGGAGTTTGCACCATGAACCTACCTCGAGGAATAAGAAATAATAACCCCGGAAATATCCGACATGGCTCTAACTGGCAAGGCTTAAACCCAAATAGTAGGAACATCGATCCTGCTTTTTGTGTATTTACGAGCTCTGTTTATGGAATTAGAGCGCTGGCTAAAGTTTTAATTAATTACAAAAAGATACATGGCTTAAATACTGTGCGCCAAATTATCAATCGATATGCACCACCAAATGAAAATCAGACCACCGCTTACATTCAATCTGTGGCTAAACAGCTTGGAGTTGTACCGGATACAATCATTGATATTGAAGAACGTGGTGTATTAACTGTTTTTATAAAAGCTATAATCCGTATGGAAAATGGTATTCAACCATATTCAGATCCAACAATTCAGCAAGGGATAGACCTATGTTTAGATTAAATAAAAGATCTTGGATACCGCTAATCGGTTGGATTTTGTGTTATGGATTTTTGCATAACTGCGTGATTGCACCATATTTTGCGGTGGATTTAGTTGATTGGGAACAATTGTTGACCAGTCTTGGAATAATGCTTGGTATCAGCGGTGTGCGTGATATCGGAATGAATCGGAGAAAAAAAGATGATGGAAATTCTAAAGAAGTTTAGAGCGGTGGTTTTTGGAGCCATCGCTTTATTTTTATACCTGTTTGGTTATCGCCAAGCAAGAGAAACAGCTATAAAAGAACAATTGGAAGGAGAAAACAATGCAGTTAAAGTTGCTAAAAAAGTGCGCGCTAATCTTTCTGATGACAGAATTAAGCGCTTGCACAACAAATATAAACGGTGATTTTTGCTTAATCTATGAGCCAATCTATGCTGATTACGAGCATGACACTCCCGAAACCATCATTCAGATAGATAGGAACAATGCTGTTTATGATGAAATGTGTGTCAGTATATAAAATTTCTAATTCTTGGGAACAGCGTAAGCTGGGAGAGTATGGGGAGTTCTATTATGGAAAAAGTGCTCCAAAATGGTCGGTATCAGAAGATGCTCCAACTCCTTGTGTTAGATACGGAGAACTCTACACAAAATTTGGATGTAAAATTGATACAATTTATTCATATACAAACATTTCTCCTGATAAACTTGTATTTAGCAAAGGAACGGAAGTTCTTATTCCTCGAGTGGGTGAAGACCCTATGGACTATAACCACTGTACTTGGCTCTCTCTAAGGGGTGTAGCCATTGGAGAAATGATTTCTGTATATAATACAAACCAAAATCCTCTTTTTGCTGCAATAATGTTTAATGCAACACTTCAAGAAGAATTTGCTAAAAGAGTAGAAGGTGGAAGTGTTACAAATCTTTATTATGAAAAATTAAAAAATATAGATGTTTCATTTCCTACACATGTAGAACAAACAAAAATCGGTACATTTTTCTCCAACCTTGATAACCTTATCACTCTTCATCAGCGTAAGTTTTATTGGTTAAAAAAGAAAAAAAATGCAAAAAATAAAATTAGCACTAATTCTTGGGAACAGCGTAAGTTGGGAGATTTTACACAAATCACAATGGGACAGTCCCCTGATGGATCAACATATACCGATAAGCCATCGGAATATATTTTAGTACAAGGGAATGCAGATCTGGAAAATGGTTGGGTGAAACCAAGAATTTGGACAACACAAGCGACCAAAAAAGCAGAGGCTGGAGATTTGATTATGAGTGTGAGAGCACCCGCTGGAGCAATGGGCAAAACCGCCTATAACGTAGTGCTTGGACGTGGAGTAGCTGGAATTAAAGGAAATAATTTCTTGTTTCAAACACTATGTAAAATGGACACTAATGGATTTTGGAAAAAATTATCATGCGGTTCAACATTTGAATCATTAAATTCAGACAACATAAAAAATGCAGAAATAAAAATAACAAATCAAGCTGAACAAACAAAAATCGGTACATTTTTCTCCAACCTTGATAACCTTATCACTCTTCATCAGCGTAAATAATATAGGTTACATAAGTGCAGAAAGCGATCGCATGACAATATCCACGTCTTTGTTTTCTAATTCATGAATGATATGTAAGTACGTTTTTTGCGTAGTTGTCATACTTGCATGTCCAAGTCTACGTGCAACACTAGCAATAGAAACGCCCGCAAATAGGAGCAACGAAGCATGAGTATGTCGAAGTCCATGAATTGTAATTATCGGTATTTTTAGTGCAGAACATCGTCTTCGCAATATATTATTGACTGTAGAATTATATACATTCCTATCTGTAAAAATTGGTTTATCATCAGGTATACCTTTCAAAAGTTCAGAAAACTGAACAACAGTTTGCCAGTCTATTTGAATTTTACGAGATGATGATTTGTTTTTAGTCGGTAAAAAACCTCCATCGCCTTTATAGTTCCAAGTTTTTGAAATTGATAATTGCTGATGAGTAAAATCAAAATCCTTTGGTGTAAGAGCAAGAGCCTCTGAAAATCGCATCCCAGTTTTTGCAACCAACAGAATAAACCAATCCCAATTCAATTCCGGACCAAGTCTTAAATTGCTTAATAGCGTGTGCAATTCAAACTGACTCAGAAATTTAGGTTTTTTATGAGCAGGAATTTTTCCTTTTATTATTACTTTTCTTGTTGGATCTCGATCTATAAGCCCTTCGTCAACAGCATCGAGAATTGCTCCTTTTAATTGATGATGAAAATCCATAGTTGTTTGTCTTTCATGATAAATTGCATAATCATTAATTAATTGCTGATATGTAATTCTATTTAATTGATATATTTTTAAGTTTGGAATTAATTTTAATAACCATTTATGGCTCATTAAATATTTATCCATTGTTATTTTTCTAATTGAATCCTTTTTATAAACATTTATCCATTGATAGTAATAGTTACAAAAAAGGTCATTTTTTTTTATTTTATTTAGCATTGTAAAATCTCCGTTAAAAATGTCTTAGAATTATTACGCTGATGAAGAGTGATAAGGTTATTTATATTTTTAATAAATTCAGAAATTTTATCCTGTTCTTCGAGTGATGGAACTGGAACATTTAAATTGTAATAGTCTCCTAAATTGTAATTAGTCCTTCCATCTCCAGTGGATATTTGAACAGCAAATTTTTTATGCTTATCAGTGTTCAAAAAAGCAGATAAATACTCAGAATGAATTTTTTCTTGATAAGGTCTTGTTACTATCGTAGCAAAACCTATTGATTTGTCTTCTTTTTTTGAGATAACCGCAGATGTCCCCACATCGCCAGTGTGGACAGTTATTACATCTCCTATTTCATGCATTCTTGATGCATTAAGCTCCGCAAAATGCTTTTCAAGGTAAATTGGATTTGAACCAAATTCGAATTTATTATCTTTAATATCGGAGTTTCTAATTAATAAAGTTCCTTTGGTTGTATAATGTTTTGTCATTGTTGTTACAAGACCAATAAAAATTTTACCCAATTCTGTAATGTTACGCTGTTCCCAAGAATTAGTGCTAATTTTATTTTTTGCATTTTTTTTCTTTTTTAACCAATAAAACTTACGCTGATGAAGAGTGATAAGGTTATCAAGTTTCAGAAAAAGTGAAGAAATTTGTTTTTGTTCAGAGTAAGAAGGTATGCAAATTTGTTCGTCTTTTATTGATTGATAGTACAAATGTACAATTGTAAGGCCTTGTGCTTTTTTTGATAACTTAGATCTTTGATTAGGATTACCTTTTGTATAATAAGCAACAAAATTTCCATCAATATCTTTTTTGGGACGAACTACAAAAACACCGCTGGTTTCTGCGGTTTCATCATTTAAACAAGCCGGAGAAATTAACGACAAAGCATCAACAGTAGTTGATTGAGGAAAGAGAATATCATTCTTAAATATCGTATTTCCCTTTTTATTAGTGCGATAAAAAACATCCTTTATTACACAGTCGTAACGTGTATAAAGTTCCCCGTAAAGAACACATTTATATTCACCATTTTCATCCAAACAATCATAATTAAGGTTTCCTCCTGATGACGAATCGCCTAAATCCTCATACTTACGCTGTTCCCAAGAATTAGTAAAAGCAAACACAAAAAAAGCCAAGTTAACTTGGCTTTTTAGATTGTTAAATTTCGTTATTAATATCTACTCCACCTTTTATGATGAATTCTCTTAAAAGATTATACGTTTTTATATTAACTTTTGGCAGAGGGATTTTTTTATCTTCAAGTTTTTCAAAAAAATCTTTAGCTTTTTGTTTGTCGACTGTTCCAAGCAATTCATCAAAACGACCAAACTCATTTAAGTTTGTTTCATTTACATTAAGAGACATAATTGTACGTAGTTTACTTTCATTTAATCCTAATGCTCGAGAAATTTTTGAAATTTGATCATTTTTGGCAGCAGAAATATATTCAGTAACATAATCTCTGAACTTTTTTCCTTCTTCCATAGTGATTTTACCACTTTGAATATCGTGCAAGAAAATGTTTGCATATTTTTGTTCTTCCTGAGAAAGAGTAGCAAATGATTTGTGCAATTCATTTAAAATTTGTTCTTTTTCTTCGGCGGTTATATTTGTTTGATTAAGTGATTCACGATATTTTTCAAACCGAGTGTTCATATAATCAGCATCAATTGTATCCGTATCAATCTCAATTAAATGCGTGTCAATATCATACGGTGCAGACCCACCACCTCCGGATCCAGGACCTGTTTGTAATTCTTTGTAACGTAATGCAAGTATTTTGTATGTTGTTTCATCAAATTTTACAGTCACAGTCGTTTTTGATTTACCAGTTCCAAAATTATAAGTTAAATTTTTCCAGTTGAACCCTTGAATACGTGCTGCATCTAAATATTCGTTAAGTTCCTTAAAAAGTTTTGCAAATTTAGCACATTCAGATAAGTCCGCCGGCAATTTTTCAAAATTCTCAATATTGGCTCTCTCAAAAAGATAGGAAATATCATCAAAAATTGAATTCATTTTATTAAGATTGAACTCAAGTCGTTCAACAAATAAGCCAAAGGGTTTATCTCCTGAATACAATTTAATTGCTTTTTCGATGTTTTTTTCCATTGTGTGGGGGTAGCGATAATAACGAATAGTACCATGCGGTTTATCGGCACCAAAAACACGATTTGTTCTAGAAAATGCTTGAATTATGCTTTCGTATTCAATTTCTTTATCCAAGTATAAAGTATTTAACCATTTAGAGTCAAAACCTGTTAACATTTGATTTACAACAATTAATAAATCTAGCTGTTGTTCAGGAAAACGCTCAATAATCAAATAAGGTTCTTTATGAGCTAACCTAGAAGCAACATCTTTTTTGAATTTATCATGAGTAGGAATGGTAAAGTTTTGATCAAATAACTCATTATAATCGGTAATGATTTCAGCCAACCCATCCTGTTTTTCAATTGTTGTTTTTTCATTGTTTTCATTAGGATCAAACAAAGCGGTAATTTTTAATCCTGAATTTGCTTTCTTAAACAGTCTATAGTATTTTATTGCTTCCATAATACTGCTTGTGGCAAAAATTGCGTGGAATTTTTTATTGCAGCTAAGCATTGTCCAATTATCGATTATATCTTTTACAACTTTTTCTTTATGCTCTAAACGGGAGTATTGAGACGTTGGAATATAATCCTCAATACCTTTAATGTATTTGCCTTCAGGAGTTTCGTGTCCCACCATTGGCAAATGCATAAATTTATTGAAAATGTTTTTTTTCTCGGGATTACTCAAGGCTTCCTCGGGAGTACTTGCTTTAGCTTTTTCTAAGGCAACAGCTTCTCTTAAATCTCTATCTCGATGTGTTAAAATTTTATAAGGGTCAAAACCTAAAACGTTTTTATCACGAATTCCATCAGCAATACTATATCGATGGAGTTCATTTCCAAAAACAGTTGCGGTGGTGTTTTTATCCTTTTCATTTTCATCTAATATAGGCGTTCCTGTAAAACCAAAGAATGTAGAATGAGGGAATGTTTCCTTAATTGTAATCAGCATATCGCCAAAAGTAGAGCGGTGAGCCTCATCAACAATAAACACTAATCTTTTATTGTTTATTTTACTTATATCGCTACTTTTCAAACCACCTTCTTCTTTTATGCGGCTCATTTTTTGAATAGATGTTACAATTAGCACTTCAGTTGTTTTGTCGCTTTTTAATTTAGAAACTAAAACACCAGTATTTTCTGTTGCTTGAACACTTTCGTTGGCTCTTGCAAAGTTTCTGTATTCATTTAAGGACTGTGTGCCGAGTTCTTTTCTATCAACAAGAAAAACCACTTTATCAGCATCGCCTGAATCAGCAATTAATTGTGCGGACTTAAAACTGGTCATGGTTTTACCGGAACCGGTTGTATGCCATATGTATCCACCCAATAAATTGTTTTCAGTCCAATCCATCTTAGCAACTTTATCAGAAATGGCTGAAGAAGCATAATATTGATAGCTTCGCATTACTTTTAATATTCCATCTGTCGCATCAGCTACTGTATAAAAACCAATTAATTGATGTGCCATAGGAATAGATAACAATGTGGCTGCAATGTCCTTCCAGTCATTTATTGGATCGTTATTAAAGTTAGCCCAATGGAAATAAAATTCTTTTTTGAATTTTCCATCTGGTCCAGGATTAGAAAAATAAACAGTTTCTTCCGGGTTCATTGCAACAAATATCTGAACAAGAGCAAATAACCCGGTAAATATTCCTTCATGAGCGTATTTTTCTATCTGATAACATGCTTGACTAACAGGAACACCTGTGCGTTTCAATTCAATATGAAAAACCGGCATACCATTTATAAGAAGCATCAAATCGCCTCGACGGTCTCTTAAAACCTTTGATTTACTCTTAAATTGTGGTTGTCGAGCTATTTGATACCGGCTTTGTCCAGCAGCAATTTCCATTCTATCATAAATTTTTAAGCTGATTTCTTTTCCAAAATGCAACTTATCATTAGGATTATCCCGAGTGATAGATACGGTTTTTCCATTTATAAATTCATTTAATCTAAATGGGGTTCTTAAATTCGTAATTTGCTCAATAAGTTGTTGCATCTCTCCGTTTGTTAGAGGATGGTCGTTTAATCTATTAATATCTCTGTTGTTTTCAAACAAAATATTAGCCCAATTTTGGATTAAATCTTCCTCAGTGGGGTAGTTTAATACTTCAGCTTCCCATCCTTTTGTTGAAAGCATCTCAATTAATGCATCCTCAAACTTATTTTCCTCTGTAAACGACATTTTATTGAGTTCCTTTCATAAAAAATTACACAAACATCTTTTCCAAGCAAGATTTTTTGATATTTTTGAGTTTTTCTAACTTACGCTGATGAAGAGTGATAAGGTTATCAAGGTTGGAGAAAAATGTACCGATTTTTTGTTGTTCTGAAGTGTTTTTTGGAGAAGATACTTCGATCTTCATCATTACCTCAGCATTTAATTTTGCTCGACCTCCACCAACAAGAAATGGCTCTATATTTGTTTGTGAGATATTATATTTTAGAAATTTGTTATCGTTTGAATTTTTTCCTTGAAGAACGTGTGCATGGTTGTTTACCCATATTTTTCCGCTTACATACTGTACTGGATAATTCTTTAAATCATTTGCTCCATCTTCTGCAACAAGGACAAATTCTCCATCATGAGTATATCCTTGAACATAGTCCTGAATACCATTCGCTCCATAGTACGGAGTTTCTCCTGATATGCGTTCAGAGGCTGCAACGGGAATTCGTAGATTATCATATCTGTTGGCAACATCTTCTAACTTACGCTGTTCCCAAGCGTCAGAAAATCCTTTAAAACGGATTTCAGGTACATTTGAATCATTTTTAGGGAACATCTTTTCCAAAAGAGCCTTTTTCATGTTACCTAATTTGTCTAACTTACGCTGATGAAGAGTGATAAGGTTATCAAGGTTGGAGAAAAATGTACCGATTTTTTGTTGTTCGCTATTTTGAATTGGAAACTTAAATTCCATTTCCTTAAAAGAACCAGTTGTGATTTGATTTATTGTCGCACCTAAATCTTTATTAATTTCTGAGTTGAATTTTTCAGTATTGAGCAAAGAATTCAAAAAATCTGAATTATGATAACGAACACCGGTCATAAATGCACCAATGACAGTATTACCCATATTTCGCTTAATTTTTGCGTGTTTTCCAATTAATGCTTTTGATCCATTCCTGACAACGACAATTATATCACCTTTTTGAACATTTTCAGAATTTACAACTTTTGAATCTACATAAACATTATCTTCTAATGATATTTCTCCATCTTTTACATTAGATGATCGTAAAACTAAAGTTCCAGGATTTTGAACTATATTGTTTGGGGAATATGTTAGACCATTGTAAAAAGAAACAGTTTTTCCCAACTTACGCTGTTCCCAAGCGTCAGAGAATCCCTTAAATCTAAGCTGTGGTTTTAGTGATTTTTCGTCCATTCTATGCACCTTTCAACAAAGATTTAAATTCTTCAAGACCTTTCATATCGAACTCATTACCAACAAGTTCGTCAATCATTGATGATAAGGTCGCTTCAGTATCAACAATTTCTTCCTCTACTTCTGAGAATGTAACGGCATATTTCTCTGCAAGTGCTTTTATTTTTATAGACAATTCATGAATAATACTGTCAGGAAGTTTATCAAGAGCAGAAACAAGCGGATTAATCCATTTTATTTCAAGCAATTCTAAAACTTGCTCGTCTGTCAAATTCTCAATAGTATCTTTTGTTTTCATTTGAAGATCTGCAGTTTCTTTTTTGATTTTTGATTTAAGATCTTTTTCTTCTGCGATTAGATCAGCTACCTTAAGAACTTTATATTCATATGTATCTTCTTCAAATTTTACACCTTTATATTCTGCTTTGATTTGTTTAACAGCCTTAGTAATTTCAGCCGCTACAAATGCATCCTTGTCATCATTTACGATACTATTTTCTTTTTCATCTTCAGATAATGAATCTAAGATTTCTTCATATAAAGATGATATTTCTGCTACTCGATTATTTTTTGAGACAAGAGCATCTGTTTCTGTTTTCAAGATAGTTTGTTGAATTAAATCAAATGGAAGTACTCTGCCAATCCAACCTTCTTGAACTTCTTGCTCTTTTCCATCCTTTTTCTTTATAACAATGTTGGGATCAACTTTTTTAGTAGATGTGAAGCCTTCTGTTTGAATAATTTCAAGGTCGATAGCAATTTTAAACCATTCATCATCCAAAATTTGATATGCATTATATTTATCAATCAGCGGAATATTTTGTAAACGAGAAAAAATATTTTCACTCAATACATTTTCTTCTTTTGCAACATTTACTGTGTCCATACAACTAATCAAATGTTGTTTTAATATGTTTTTAAGATCAGAAAAAGCTTCCTTATATTTGTTCTTAAAACTTACAATATCTACATTTTCATTTATTACAGATTTTACGTCTTGATGTAAAACAGAGTAATAACCACTAGAGTTTTGGGCAAAAATATTTTCTTGTAAACTAGGAAATGCCTTCCAGTATTTATTTAACTCTAAAACTTCATGCGGTGGAATACCCCCAAACATCGAAGCATATATATCCCATGTTTCAGGAGCATCAGAAGAATCAACATAGCGAGGAATATTCAAATTGTAGTCATTAGCTCTGATTTCGTCACGACTTACAACCCTAGAGTATTTATCAACATCAAGTCTGTTTACAACGGTATCAACCATTTTTTTGATATCAGAAGCTCTGAGTTTGTTATTTTTTCCAACCTTAACAAATCCTTTTGATGCATCTACAATTAAAACATCATTACGCTCACGTTTTTGACGTAAAACCATAATTATCGTTGGAATACCTGTTCCAAAGAAAATATTGGCTGGCAATCCGATAATTGCATCGATGTTATTTTTTTCAATCAAGTTTTTACGAATTTCAGCTTCTTCTCCACCTCTAAATAAAACACCATGAGGTAAAACAATTGTCATAATTCCATCAGGTTTAATGTGGTATAAATCATGTAATAAAAATGCATAATCTGCCTTACCTTTAGGAGCAAGACCGTATCCTTTAAAACGAGGATTATTTTCTTTATTTGATGGATCCCAGTTTTGAGAATAAGGTGGATTTGATACAACAGCATCGACATAAAGAGGATTATATGTAGAAATAGGATCACTTTCGTCAAAATAAGGCCAATCTTCTTCTAATGTGTCACCATTTCTAGTAACAATGTTATCCGGTAAAATTCCACGCATAACAAGGTTCATTCTTGTAAGGTTATAAGTATTTTCTTTTAGTTCTTGAGCAAAGTATTTAATATTGTTTGCATCATCAATATGTTTTGCCACAGAACGACCTATATTAATTAATAATGAACCGGAACCACTTGTAGGGTCATAAATTTGAATTTCTTTTTTATCTTTGAGGTGATGTGCTACGATTTCTGACATAAATAAGGATACTTCATGAGGGGTGTAGAACTCTCCCGCTTTTTTACCGGCATTTGCTGCAAACATACTAATCAAATATTCATAAATAAAACCCAGAACATCGTAGTCTTGTTTTCCATCCATAGGAATATCTTTTATCAAGTCAAGCAAACCAGCAATAGCCTTTGTTTGAGCACCAGAACTATCTCCTAATTTACTCAACCCAGTTTGGAGGGTATCAAAAATTTTCTCAAATACCTTTTTATGAGTTGGGTTTATTAAACGACTAAATGCAGAAAGAGCATCACGAACATTTGATACATCAAAATCATTTTTTTTCTTTAGCCATGTTGAAAATAAGTTTTCATACGAAATAAAATAACCTATATTCTGTTGAATAAAGCTTACTGTTTCCTCGTCATCCTCAACTATGCTTTCTAAATCTTCATCTGTATAATCTTGGCTCTTCAAAAACTTGATTTCTTGATCAGATAAGTATTTATAAAAAATAAAACCTAATATATAGTCTTTATATTCATTAGCTTCGATTTTGGAGCGCATTTTATTTGCGGATTCCCAGATTTTTGTAGCAAGTTGTTGTTTGTTCATTATATTCCTCGTTAAATTCGTTTAATTTAATTTATATTAGAGCTTTATTCTTGCTATTTTATTAATTTACAATATTTTTTTATTAAAAAACATAGAGTTCTTTTGTTTCAAATACTTATCTTAATAATAAAGAATATGCACATGTGTTATAGCATATTTTTTTGCTTTAAACCATAATTTTTGCATTGATTTTTATTTTTTATTCTAAATATCTATTATAAAATCTTTCTTGAAACCGCTTTTTTCACTATATTTAGCATATCCTCTAGGATTGCAGATGATACGGCAGTCTCCGATGTTATAGTCGCAGAAAGTATGAATGTGGCCATGGCACCAAAGTTTTATATTTGGGCGATCTAAAATGAAATCTTCAAGGCTACTAGCATAACAAGGTGTTGATTCACTATTCAGGTACATTAAAGGTACGGATTTTGCACTTGGTGCATGATGTGTAACTACTACAATTTTTTTGTTAGGAAATAGGGCGCAAACTTTATCAATGGTTGATAATGTCTCCTTAAACATCTCAACACAGTCTTCAGGGTGTAAATGACGTAGATCTTCAGGTCGTTCTTTTTCTATGCAAAGGCTCGTGTTTATTTTACCGAATCGATAATCATTAAGAGATCTCGTTGCATACCACATGTACAAATCAGGATTGTTTTTATCTAGAACCTTATAGTCTGTCCAAAGAGTTCCACCTACAAAAACTACATCATCAATAACTTTATAGCTGTTATTTAGAAAAGAAAGGTTTGCATCTAGAGGATAATGTTTTTCATATTGATGTAAAAAATATTGTAGAGAGTGTTTGCTTTCATTATATACAATGTGATTTCCAGCAACAAATACTCCATTTTTTATATATCTGTTTAGCCATCTTGATGTTTTATTAAAATATGCACCTATATCTCCACAAATAACAGTAAAAGTATCCGTATCCGTTAATCGGAATGGATAACCAACATTAACATCTATATGTAAATCTGAAATAATTCTTATTTTCATTGTGTTTTTACACTCCTATCGTTTTTATTTACAATATATGTCTTAACGTTATAAAGGTTATGTTTCGAGTAAATAATTCCTATATCCCCTAATAAGTCAGATAAAAGTTCTCTACACATTAAAAAAGCCTTTCATTGGTAGTATTAATACTGTCAAGCTCAACAATTCTTTCAAATTGTTGGAAGATATCATATTCATTACCTCTTAGGTAACTGCAAACACGTTCATTACCTAGTATTTTCCTAATATATCCTTTTACAAGAGTGAGGTTTAGTACATCAATTCCGTACTTATCCTCCATTAGTTTATATTCTCCTTGAACTTTTGATACCTCATTTTCTAAACGACCAAGTTTCTCAACGTCTAAAGTGTTAGCTCTCTTTATTGGATTAATAAGTTGTTTATCAGAGCTTGCAAGCCAAATGGAACGTGCAAATTTTGCACCATAGTTATTCATATCATTCATTAGATTTGCTGCTTCTACTTGTCTTTGAGGTTTCATTTTTCTTAAATATCTAAAAACTCCTTCCGTAGTAGCTTTATCTTTTAGAAGTTCCACAACTTCAGGATCGATGCCATCAAGCAAATTTTTCTTACGCATAATGTTTTCCACTTCCATATCAAGTACTTTTGCAAGTCTATCTACGGAAACTCCACGTTCAATAGCCTTTACAATCATTCTATGTTCTTGAATATTTGTTAGACGATTAACGTGTTTATTATAAGTGAAAGCCTCGTCATCTGTTGAAAGAAGGCATTTTACTTGAGGAATGTTCAATTTTTTTAGAGCACTAACTCGAAGATGACCATCTAATAAAAGATATCGTCCATTTTTACATGTTACAACTGGTGGTTCAATTATGCCAATTTCTTCAATAGAGCTGACAATGACCTTAAATTTTCTACTATTTAATAAGTGAGCATTGATGTCTTTGGAATATACAATATTTTTGACATCAATGTTTACTATCTCTTTTTCAAAAGCTGGATGTAATACTTCATCAAACATCGATATTTACCTTTTCTGAAATAAATTGAGGAACCTTTTCTAGAGCTTCTGCTTTCAAAAGAGTGGTGAAATTTGGCTCAGATAATAATTTTCTAAAACTTTCAATAAGGAAAATTAGTGTGCTTTCAACTTTATCTGCTTTTCTAATTAGGAGCATTTTTTTGCTAATTTCTTGTTCATATATTTTATTTAAGTCGGCCGGAGATAGAGGTTTTTGTGAAGCTCTACTACCAGGACGGAAGTTTTTGCCACTTTTCTTTCTTGTTTCAATAATCTTTTTAATTTGATTTATTTTATTTCCTTTAATGAGATTTTGCTCATAAGCATCTTGTAATACTCGTTGAACTTCGCTGTCAGGAGTTTCAATAATTTGAATTGCAACATTGAGAGGGATTTTGTTAGCTGCAACAGCATTAACTAAACGTTCTTCGCCATTGTTTATTAATTTGATAATTTGTCTCATATATTCTTTACCTAAGCCAATTTTTTCAGCAATATCCTCTGCTGAATACCCTGAATCGTACAGACGTTTAACACTTTTGAATAGTTCATAAGGTTGGTAGTTCTTTCTAGCAATGTTCTCAACTAGGCTCATAATAAGCGAATCTTCTTCGCTTGCATCAATAATGATAGCTGGGATAGTTTTCTGATTATTTGCCATATAAGCTTCTAAACGTCCTTGACCGCATACCAAATCATACTCGAACCCATCTTGTGGAACTTCTTTGCGAGATATAGTTATTGGTCTTTTTAGGCCAACATCTTTTATGTTTTGCCTTATTTCACTTGCAATTTGCTTATTTCGTTCACGTGGATTTAATATAAATATCTTACTTATTTCAACATCACATACTTCTGTACTCATCTGCGCAACTCCCTGATAGATATACATTTTGCCATTTCGTAAAGGTAATCAAGATTTTCAAAACGGTAGGAATCAAGCAGATCTGTGTTTTGTTCATCTAGTTTTATATTTGGAATTTTAAAATCAAGCGCTGGTAGGAGATAGTAATCTAGTACCATTTTGTTATCAGCTTTCATTCTTACAGCAATTGTTATGTCTGGATTAAGAATTGTATCAAATCTAACTTTCCATCTATATTTGCCATTGTTTAGAGCATTGCATCTACTAATAACTAGAGATGCTGAGAACATATCATTTACCATTAATAGATTTTGAGCTTCGTTTAATTTTATCTCTGCTCCACAGTCTATTAAACTTTGAATTGTATTCTGTATTGTATCCTGATGTAATTCACGCAAATATTTATTAACTTCTAGGTATTTATAATCTCTTCCAGGATCAAATCCAATGAGTTGATATGCTCTGATTAATCCACCAAAACGTCCGGAATAGGCAGCACTTGATGGCATATCTTCGGCTTCATCAATAACCATAGCAGATAAATAGCCGATTTTATTCTGTAGTTTCTTTAATTTCTCAAGCATCTCCTCATCGCTTAATTTTCTACAGCGAGCGGCAAATATACCTTTGGCCATAAAAAATAAGCTTGGATCAACAATCCCTTCAAAAGCATTGTTTTTTCTGATCCACATTTCTTCTGGATTACGAACGCGTCTAATCTTTAGCTTATAAGAAATACGATTAAAAATATTGTTGCCGATATATTTTTCATTACTGAGAACTTCTCTAACTGTACTTCTATTCCATTCTTTTCCTAAATCTGTTTTAATCCCCAGTCTATTAAGCTCATCAGCAATTTGAACTTCATTTTTTCCATCATATACAAAAGATTTATACATCCATCTTACAGTTTCTTGTTCATCTTCAGGTCCAGGAACTAAGATAACTCTGTCTGTTGCAATACTTTTATGTTCTCCTCGAGCTAATACACCTTTGTGATTGCCATGTTCGTCAATCAGCATTCTTCTTAAACCGAAGCCAGCTGGACCACCTTGTTTGTATCCTAATGTTATAAGACGAGATTGACCTGTAAATACTTTTCCTGACAGTTCTCTACTATATTCAGCGGCCATTGTGCGTTTTACACCTTTTACAATGGTTGAAATAGGGCTATCATCATTTGCAAACTGTTCTGCGCAATATTGAACACGAACTCCGGCGCGTTTACAGATGAATTCATAATAAGCACTTTCATCAGCATCTTGGAAACGTCCCCAACGTGTTACGTCAAGAACAAGAATAGCTTTATATTGCTTAGTTCTGCTTTCTACATCGTGTATCATTCTTTGCAGAGATGCTCTTCCAGCTATATTTAGTCCGCTTTTGCCTTCATCTGAATATATTTCAATGATATCGTAGTTGTTTTTTTCTGCATACTCTCGTATAGCAGCCAATTGGTTTTCCGGAGAATACTTTTGGTGCTCCGTTGACATGCGTACATATGCCGCCGCTTTTATTTTCTCCTTAGTCGTTTCTGTCATTAACATTACTGATCTCTTTTGTATTAAAGTTATCCAATGGCATTATACCATTTCTTTCTAATTGTTAATGAAAGGAAATCAAATGTCTAATAGTAAAGAACACCAGAAGTGGTGTAAAAATAAACTTGATATAATTGTTTTTACAGATAACCAAGATTTGTCTCAAGGATTAGTTGAACAGCTACGGGAACACTACAAACGTAATGTATCTAAGCGAGTTGCTCATAGCCTTGATATGAACCTTTGTACTGTAAGAAACTGGTTTTATAAGGATACGGGATTAAAAGCCTATGACTTACTTAAACTCTTAGATAATTATGAGTTTATTCGTGATTATTTAGGATTTAAGAAAACTGTTATGAATAAACGAATAACAGGAAAGAAACACAGGGAAGAAGTACGAAAAAAAATACTGCAACTTCTTTCAAAACATCCTAAGATGACAATGAAAGAATTAGCTTTGGTTCTTGAAGTTAGTCCAAAATCAGTTGAATGGCGATTATATCAATTGGTTAAGGAAAAGAAACTTCAACGAATTGGTGCTACTAAAAATGGTATTTGGGTGGTACGGAAGTGAAATCCTTGTTGAAATTTTAAAAATATTATTCTATAGTGGTCAAAGGTTCAGATTTTAATCTGAGCTTAGCACCAAAAAAAGTGGTGCGGAGGTCGTAAGAAGCCTTTTCCTTATGCGGTGATGGATATACACCGATAGAATTGCTACATACAAGATGTGTGTAGTTATGACTATATCCCCGATACATAGCAATATGGTCGGGGAGCTTTTAGCGTATAAAATAGGAGTTCTCGGACTTTGAAGGCTAAAAGGATCAACTCATAAGGATGATTTCTTAACTCTCCGGCCACCTTAACTAAAAGGTGGTTTTTTATTTGTGAGTATGATGAAAAAAGAATTAGTATTATTTATAATGATTGGAATTTTCTGGTTTCTGCCGTTAAAAGCAGAAGTTGAAATCGCATTTACTCCTTCAGATGAATGTGAAAATAAAATAGTCAATCTTATAAATAATAGTAAAAATTCAATAGATGTTGCTGTTTATTCAATAAACAATACGGATATCGTAGAAGCAATAAAATTAGCTCATGATAGAAAAATTAAACTCAGGATCCTTACTGATAAACTACAAGCTACCGGAAAATATTCTAAAGTTATGGAATTATACAAATACGGAGTAAATATCCGTGTTCATTCCAAAAACAAGATAGAGCATAATAAATTTGCGATTTTTGATAGCAATGTTGTTTCAACAGGTTCTTTTAATTGGACTAATGCCGCAAGTGATAAAAATAGTGAAAATTGCTTGTTTTTAATAAAAGAGCCGGATAACATAAAAGCATATAAAGATCGTTTTGAAGAATTATGGTCTGTAAATTCAGAAGAAAAGTCAAAGCGGTGGTTTGCAAAGAGGATACAAAATGGAAAATAAGAAAATTTTGGGAGTTCTGTTATTAGTAAGCTTGTTTGTTGCAATGCCTGTTCAGGCTAGTATGCGTTGTTCAACCAATTCTCTTGGAGTTACAACTTGTAGGGATAGTGACGGGCGAGTTATAAAGTCGCGCACAAATTCTTTAGGAGTAACGACATATAGCGATAATCAAGGGAATACAGTAAAAGCTAGAACGAACTCTGTTGGTACGACTACTTATACTGATAATAAAGGAAACAGGGGTACAGCAAGGACAAACTCATTAGGAGTTACCACATATAAAGATAATAAAGGAAATACCATTAAATCACGCACTAATTCTCTTGGTGTAACTACATATACAGATCAAGATGGAAAAACTACAAGATGCCGAACTAATTCTCTTGGTGTAACAAGATGTAATTAGTAGAGGATTAAATGAAAGTTATATATGAATTTGATTTAGATAAAGAGAATACTTCAGATAATAAAGAATTATTTCTTTTTCAAAATGCCAATAATATGCTTATGATAATAAGCGATATTTATGATCAGTTAAAAGAATGGTATCGCCATGATTCAAGAGGTTTTATTCCAACTGAGGAGGTTCATGATAGAATATTACAAATCATGAACGAGAACATAAATATAGAAAGGCTGATTTTCTAAGATGAAACATTATTATAATATGAGCTTGTTTATAGAAAATAAACAGCTTACTCAGTTTATGGATAAATTTGATCTGACTGATAGAGGAAATAAATGCTTTGGTAAGTTTATTGATACAACTTTAGAGATGTCAGAACCTATGACTGATGAACGTTTACAAAAAATGATTTCAATAATGAAAACAGAAGATGCTTGTTTACATCTTGTAATTTTTAATGGAGAATTAGTTTTTAATGATGAAGAATATCTTATGCTAAGTGATGGCCGAAAGTGGCTCTGTACTAAAAATTTGGAGATACGAAATGGAATATGATGTAGTATATGCTAGTTCTGTTGAAGGACTAATCAAAAAAGTAAATCAGATGATTGCTGAAGGTTGGCAACTACAAGGCGGTGTGACTGTTAGTACTCAAGATGATACAGAATACTATTTTTATCAAGCGGTGGTAAGAAATGCTTAAAAAGTGGTACTGGAAAATTTATGAACGCATAGGTAATATGATGTGGCAGTTTGAAATTAAACATGGGCCAATTAAAAGCCATCATTTTCATGTTGGTGATGTTTATTTAGATAAAAAGACTAAAAAAACTTGGCGCATTATATATAAACTTCAAAATTTATTGTGCGATTATGATCTTTTTATTCGTGATGACAAAGGACGAGTTCGTGCGGTAAGAGATTACAAACTTGATGAAGATATTTTTTGTTCTAAAACAAAAAAACTAATAAGATGCGTTGAAAAAGATGAAGATGAGTTAGATGCAGTAACTCTTCAACGTATTAATGATTATGTTGACAAGAGAAACCAAAAGTTTCTTAAGGTAAATTATGACAATATAATAATAACGGCGAATGGTAACTGGTTGAGTAGACGTAATCTAAAACCTTGCTTGAAATGCGGTTCAAAAAATGTAGCAGAATACCTTTATGGTGATGATTTTGATAAGAAATGGTTAGAATATCATTTGGAAAAAGGTGATTTTCTGTTAGCTGATGAAAATAAAGTTTCTGAAAAACACGTTTTTCATTGTAAGGAATGTGGTAAAGATTACAATCCGTTTGTAATATAAGTGTATTGGAGGTGTAAATGGGAACAGTAAGCTTGTATAAATGTGAAGAATGCGGTTTAGAAAAACAATTTACACTAGGTGTTGGTATGCTTTATTTTTCTGTTGTAGAGGAAGTTAAAGATAAAATTTTATCAGGTTTCTATGGAAAAGATGCGCAGAAATTTTTGAATGATAATCCTAAGGCTGACATTGATCTATCTAATGAAATATTTGTTTGTGAAAAATGTAAACGTTATATAAATGACTATCATATATTATTATTGGGAGATAATGAGTGTTTTGAGATTAAGTATAAATGTCACAAATGCTCGGCTGAAATGAAACAAGCCGAATCGCCTAGTTCTCTTATTTGTCCTAAATGTAAAAAAGAAACTCTAAAGTTAGTAGATGATGAGTATATACTGTGGGATTAAAAATAAGTAATCAGATGTTTCTCTCGTACATATATCTGTGTAATGTAAAATATAGTTCTTTCCTTGTAGCCTTAGGATTACTTCCTAAAATTTGCAATATTTTCTGGGTAGTTTTCTGGGTAGTTAAGATCAATAATTTTCTGTGAACTTTTCTGTGAACTTTTTTCTTATTTTATTTAGATGTTTATGGGATTTTTATTTAATTTAATGAAAAAATGCTTGATTTTCTCCACGAAGTTGTGTGTAGTAAAACCAACTGGAGAAAATTATGATATGTTCTTTTGATGATTTAGCTATAAAGTATAAAGACTATGTAGATATTAAAAATAAAATTAGACGAGAAGTTCGATCTGGCTGTTTGGTACAAATTGCTAGAGGTTTGTACGAGACGGATGCTAGAACGGATGGTAAATATCTAGCTAGCATAATTTGTGGACCTTCTTATTTATCATTTGATTATGCGTTATATATTTATTCTTTAATACCTGAGACTGTGTATAAAACGTATACATCAGCATCTTTTCAGAAAAGAAAAACTAAAAAGTATAATAATCATTTTGGCGCTTTTACTTATCGAGATATTCCAGCTGATGCATATCCGTTGGGTGTATTATTATATGAAGAAAATGGCTATTCATATCAAATAGCAACTCCTGAAAAGGCTTTGTGTGATAAATTGTATTCATTGCCTCCGGTTAAGAATTTGACCGAACTTAGAGCTCTTTTATTTGATGATCTTCGTATTGATGAAGATGAGTTGATGAAATTAAATAAAGATGATATTGAAAAAATAACACCATGGTATCGTGCAAACAATTTGAAATTGTTTGTGAAATTTTTTAGAAAATGGATTAAAGAGAATGAAGTTAGAAGAATTCAATGAGTATTTAAAACATCTGGATCCTAGCAAAAAAGAAATTGCGAATAATTGGAAAGTGGGTATTGGTTTACAAGCGGTAGATGGTTTGCACGTATCAGAGTTTTTATTAGATGTTGCTAAACGAAATATTGATGGTGAGATTACAATAGATGAAGCACTTGCTTTGATAGAAGCACATTATAAAGATAGCTTAATCCTTTAATGAACCAATTGGCACTATTAAAACGCCATCTTTACGACGGTAGGCATAATTTCCTACTCCGGTTAAAACCATTTTGAATGAAGGAGCTTTCATTTTTGTTGTATCAATATTGGCTTCTAGCTTATTTAATGTTGTAGCCCCTTCTTCAATAAGTCTGTCACCGCCGAGTTTGATTTCAATTAATCCATAAGAGCCATTACGTAAATGAACAACAGCATCACACTCTAAATCATTTCTATCTCTATAGTGATATACCTGTCCATCCAAAGCATCTGCA
>JAZSQL010000005.1:0-3302 GCA_045537965.1 Alphaproteobacteria bacterium | reverse complement strand
ATGCAAAATGAAGAATTATTTTTCCACCTTGTCATTCTGAGCCTGTCGAAGAATCCCCTAAAATAACAAGCAAAAGTCAATAATTCAAGGGGATGTTTCGACTGCGCTTGCGCTACGCTCAACATGACAAAAAAACCCAAGGGGATGCTATCACTTCGCTTTGCTAGAAATTGGTTGAAAAAGTTGGACAAAAAAATTAAATATTGAATGACAGTTTTTTACAAGTGTATTCAATAGGCGTAAGATAGCCTATTGAACTATGTGGACGAAGAAAGTTGTAATAATGCATATAGTAGGATACAACCATTACATACTTATATTCATCCAGCAAGGTAAGTTTACCTATTTCGGTTTTCATAGATTTCCAAAATGTCTCTATGAAAACATTATCTGCTGGGGTATGTGGCCGTGACATACTATGTTTAACATTGTAATTATGAAGAATATCAAAAAACATTTTACTAGTAAAGGCAGAACCCCTATCGGTCATAATTAAATACGGTGCACCGTATTTTTCGATAGCTGATTTTAATGCTTGATATGCTAATTCAGTAGTGCAACTTTTTCCTATTGAAAAACCGACAATTAACTTCCTGTTTGTAGATATTATGGCACAAGTAAAAATTCTTTTACCCCTAACTTTTTGCTCTGTAAAATCCATGCTCCATATTTCTAAGTTTTCTTTTTCGTATTGAGTTAAGGTTTTGTATATGTTGTCATGAATATATTTTTGAGTTTTGTTGCTTGTATATACGTTTTTTAACTTTTTTCGACCATATTTAGACTGTAATTGAAGATATTTTAGTATTTTTGATATTTTGTATTCAGTGTAATGTATGTTTTTTTTTGTAAGTTCACGCTTTAATATCCTTCTACCAAAATTTCCATTGTGAAACACAAACATATCATACACGTTTGATAATTCTTCGTGGGTAAACCCTTGTTTTTTAGGATGTTTCTTCCGATAATGATAACTAGATTTCGCAATCTTTAGTGCTCGGCATACTTTACTTGTGGGGTAATTTTTTAATTCATTAACCGCAAAGTTTAGTCTTTCTGATTGCGTTTGGCAAAGTATGCCGTTGCTTTTTTTAAGATTTCGTTCTCCATTTTTAAATCGGCTAATTCTTTTTGTAACTTACGTAATTCTTGTTTATCCGTTACTCTTTTTTCATCAAAAGCTGATTCGCCGTTTTGTTTAAATTCTTTTACCCAACGGTATATCGTTTGTCGATCCACGTCTAACATTTTTGCAATATCAACTGGACGCATCGTTTTACTCAACATTAGATATACCGCACTTAATTTAAATTCTTTAGTAAATTTTCTTTCTGGACGTTTTTGCATAGTTGTTCCTCCAAGTATTTATATTATACTTGTCATTCAACTTTTTGTCCAGTTTTTATGCACCACTTTCGTATGCTCCAGAATGACAAAAAAACATTTTTTTATTTTTTGGTATTGACAACGTGCATATACCGTGATATAATAAAATTACCAAAAGAATAAAAAAGATAGGTAAATACCAATGTGCTATTTAACCAAAACTTCATATATTATTTTAGGAGGTTTAAAACATGAAACTTAAAAAATTAGTAATTAAATTTTTAACAATGGCTTTATCATTATTAACACTTTTTCAAGTTGGGTGTGGGTGGACTCCTTATGTTTTATATCATAATTATCTTCGCTCGTTTGAAGAAGTAAAATCATTTTTAGAAAATGATGCGCTTTGGTTTTTTGGTGAAGTTAATGAGCCTGAAGAAGATTTAATCTTTATGCACCCCGTTATAGATTTTGTGAAGTTATATAGCATTGTTACCAATGATATGGCAGAAAACAACTTAGTTAATAGTAGAATCACAAGTTGTTACTATATGATAAACTCGCACCCTCATTATCCTGATGGAGATACCTGGTTTAAACTAACAAGTAGTGAGCGTGACGGGCGCATGAAACAATCAAAATTTAATAGATACGCAAGGAAAGTTGCGCCTAAAACTTTGCTAATAGAAGATTGTTTAGAAAATAAAACAGGCTGGAACGTTGAAGGGCCAGCTAACGCTAATGGCAGTTACGACACAAGTTGTTATTTCTTTGGCGTTTCAAAGTATAGAAACGATCCTAACCTTTCTTGTGAAGGGCATTCTTTTTTAAAAGAGATGCCAACCGATAAAGACTATTGCGACTGCATGATAGATTTATTTGACCTTTCCAAAATATTAAAAAAAGGTAGTGATTACGTTGAAAAAGATCTACCCTTAGAAGTAAAACAAAAAGAAGATGGAACTTTTGGCTATTTTTGGAATAACGAAGAACACACTTCTTGCTTCTTTGAAGAAGAAAAGTATATTTTGGAAGTTGAAAACTGCATAAACACTGCAATAAGAACTCATTTTAATAACGTACAAGGTGAAGAGTTCCGCGCAGCGTTAGAAAGAATATATAACGAAGTATATACAGAAGAAAAATTAATGCAATTAAGTGCAAAAATATTAAATGAGTGCGTTCATATAATATATGCAGAAAAATCCACTTGGGATGCTAAAACTCGAACCGTAGATTTAGCGTTTACCAAATAATTATTTTTTAAGGAGGTTTAAAAAAATGAAACTTAAAAAATTAGCAATTAAATTTTTAACAATTATTTTATCATTATTAACACTTTTTCAAGTTGGGTGTATACGGATAGATTATGCACAATATAGCAAAGAATTCCACTCATTTGAAGAAGTAAAATCTTTTTTAGAAAATGATGCGCTATGGTTTTTTGGTGAAGTTTACGAGCCTGAAGAAGATTTAATTTTTATGCACCCCGTTATAGACTTTGCAAAACTATATACTATAGTCACTAGTGATATGACGGAAAACAAGTTAGCTAAAAGTGACGTTGTAACCAACACCTATGGATTTAGTGCAGATGATCTTTATTCATTTAATTCACGTTTTAACCTTAGCAATAATAATGACGAAAGATTTATAACAAAAACAAAATATAACGAATATAGCAATAAAGTTGCGCCTAAATTTTTGCTAATAGATGATCGTTTTACAAGTAACATACGGTGGTTTTTGGAAGAAACAAATGTGACTCACGGAAAATATCTTTCTTGTTGTTTTTTTGGTGCTTCAAAGTATAGAAACGATCCTAACTTTTCTTGTGAAGCCCACTCTTTCTTAAAAGATATGCCAACAAATAAAGAGTATTGCGACTGCATGATAGATTTATTTGACCTTTCCAAAATATTAAAAAAAGGTAGTGATTACGTTGAAAAAGATCTACCCTTAGAAGTAAAACAAAA
>JAZSQL010000021.1:0-17043 GCA_045537965.1 Alphaproteobacteria bacterium | reverse complement strand
CAAACGTAGCTATTATTTTATCCGCGATAATTTTTGATACTATCATCTTTTTCAAACAAATAGAGTAGGGTACGCAGCGCCTGTCCTCGTTCACTTTGTAAATTTGGATCTTTGTTCAAAATAAGCTTGGCATCTTGATTTGCAATTACTAGCAGATTTTTGTGATAATCCATATCAGCTAATCTAAATGAACAAAATCCACTTTGACGTGTACCCAAAATTTCGCCTCCACCTCGTAATTCTAGGTCTTTTTCAGCAATCAAAAAACCATCTTCAGTTTGTTTCATGATATTTAGTCGTTCTTGAGCAATTTCGCTCAAAGGCATAGAATACAACAACAAGCATGTAGCAGGATTAATTCCACGTTTTACCCGCCCTCTTAATTGATGCAACTGTGCCAAACCAAAACGTTCTGCATGTTCAATAACCATAACAGTT
Organism: Alphaproteobacteria bacterium; assembly: GCA_045537965.1. GTDB lineage: Bacteria > Pseudomonadota > Alphaproteobacteria > RF32 > CAG-239 > CAZU01. The sequence goes on along the minus strand of JAZSQL010000021.1, from coordinate 16,605 downwards.
GCTTCAGGAACATTAACTCCAACCTCAATTACAGTTGTAGCAACCAAAAGATTTATTTCACCTTTTTTGAAACGTTCCATAACAATATCTTTGTCTTTTTCTTTCATTTTGCCATGGACTAACCCAACTTTATCGCCAAAAAATTTTTGCAAATCAGTATATCGTGCTTCGGCAGCAGCCAAATCTATTTTTTCTGATTCTTCGACCAATGGGCACACCCAATAAGCTCTGGTCCCTTCTTCTAGTTTTCGTTTTAGCGCAGCTATAGTTTCACCCAATTTACTTACAGGCAATACTCTAGTGTCGACAGGTTTGCGTCCCTCAGGCATTTGATCAATTTTAGAATATTCCATATCACCATAAGAGGTTAAAACCAATGTACGAGGGATAGGAGTTGCTGTCATAATCAAAACATCAGCCCTGTCGCCTTTGTTAGATAAACTTAAGCGTTGATGTACACCAAAACGATGCTGTTCATCAACTACAATAAATCCCAAATCTTTATATTTAACATCATCTTGAAATAGTGCATGTGTACCGATAATAATATTGATTTTTCCATTTTCTAAATCTTGCAAAATATTATTACGACTTTTACCTTTTGTTTTGCCAATTAAAAGCTCTGCCTTAATTCCAATATCTTCACACAAAGGCGCAATAGTTTCATAATGTTGTTTGGCTAATATTTCAGTTGGTGCCATAATTGCAGCTTGAACACCGCTTTCTACAGCATTTAACATTGCAAGCAATGCAACAATGGTTTTACCAGATCCTACATCTCCTTGTAAAAGTCTGAGCATTCTAAAAGGTTCTGCCTGATCTGTATATATTTCAGCTAGTACATTTTTTTGCGCTCTTGTAAGTTCAAAAGACAATTTCTCCATAATTTTTTTGCGCAACATTCCGTTGCCTTTAATTATTCTTCCTTTTTGCTTTTTGACTCTTTCACGTACAATTGCCAAAGCTAATTGGTTAGCTAACAATTCATCATAAGCAAGACGTGCTCTATCTTTAGAAAAAGGTTCTAAATCAGAACGATAGCGAGGAGAATGAACATTGGTTAGGGCTTGCCTAAAATTATTCCAACCTTGTTTTTTCAAAAATTCATTATCCTGCCATTCAGGTAGATTAGGAACTTTTGGTAATGTTTGGCTTATATATCTATTAATCATTTTGGTTGAAATACCAGCAGTCAAAGGATAAACAGCTTCAAACAAAGGAAGTTTATTGATGTCATTTTCATCAACAATATAGTCTGGATGCGACATCTGCAAATTACCGTTAAAACTATCTAGTTTTCCGCTAACTATTCTGGTGCTACCAATTGGCAGATTTTTAGCTATTGAATCAGCATAAATTTTGAAAAAAATTAAACTAATATTATCAGTACCATCACTCATTATTACTTTGTATGGCTGATGTTTAGACTTTGGTGCAATATGTTCAACTACTTTGGCTTTTATTGTGCAAATTCGCCCAGATATTGCATCAACCAATTTGGGACAATAGCTCCTATCGACCAAATTTGATGGCAAGTGAAAGGCTAAATCAATTAATTTTGTAGAGCCTAACAAGTTTTGTAAAAGCTTAACCGTTTTCGTTCCAATGCCTTTTAACGAAGAAATATCAGCAAATAGAGGATACAAAATTTCAGGACGCATAAATTTTTCTTTCATATTTCAAATAAAACTTGCATAAGCAAGAGCTATTGTATATATTTTTGTGCGTTAAGTAAATAGCAAGCAATAAAAAATGCAATATAATATCAAAAAAATTAAAGGAACAACATTTTCATCTGTAGCCAAAGGATATGATGCCTTTTTGGTGGGGGAGTTTGCGCTTAATTCTCAAAATGATATTATTTATATTGCATCAAGTGGGGTTGAACTTTCTAATATTGCATCTCTTCTAGAATATATTCATCCAGATATTAAAGTTTTACGTTTTCCTGCATGGGATACTGTTCCTTATGACCGAGTTTCTCCCAATCCCAACATCATATCAACTCGTATTGATTGTTTATCAGAGCTTGCTCAAAATCCAACTGCAGATAAACCTAGAATAATTGTAACATCAGTTGGAGCTATCTTACAAAAACTTCCTTTAAAGAAAATTTTTCTTAATTCATCACGTGAAGTTTCTGTTGGTAGCAAATTGAATTTTAATGATTTCTTGCATTATGTTTCAGTTAATGGTTATACGAGAGTTGCTCAAGTTTATGAATCTGGAGAATATGCTGTTCGTGGCGATATTATAGATATTTTTCCTGTTGGTACAGAAGAACCATTGCGCATAGATTTGTTTGATGACGAAGTTGAGCGTATTCGTAAATTTGATGTTATGAGTCAACGCACAACAAGTGAACTTAATTCTTATAAATTTAAGGTAATGAGCGAAGTTATTTTAGATGCTAATACAATTAAAAATTTTCGTTCCAAATATCGCGAAGCTTTTGGTGCTAATTTTAGTGGTGATGAGATATATGAAGCTATTTCCAATGGTCAAAAATATATTGGCTTAGAAAATTGGTTGCCTTTTTTCTATGACGAGGCATTACCAACATTATTTGATTATTTACCTTCTGCAGCGATTATAACATCAGATGATGTAATTGAAGCATCTAAAGCAAAGGCTGATAGTATTGTTGATTATTACCAAGCCCGTCTCGAAGCCTTAAAAATAAAGTCTAATTCCGAGGTTGAGATATATCGCCCAATAAAACCAGAATTATTGTATTTATCAGATAAAGATTTGGCTAATATTTTATCTGTAAAACAAGCTATTACTTTAACACCACTCAATCTTCCAACATCTGAAAATATTATCGATTGTCAAGCGTTACCAATGCGCAATTTTTCGTCTTCTAAAAATATTGCCGCAGGTCAAGTTTATACTGAATTAAAAAATTACTTAACTGAATATAGCAAATTAAAACGTATAATAGCATGTTATTCTGATGGTAGCCGTGAACGAATAATATCGCTTATGAACGAATATGAAATTTCCAACATAAGCATTGCAGATAGTTGGCAAGAGGCTCTAGAAAAATCAAAAAACAAAATAGCTGTAGTTGTTATGCCTCTAGAACATGGTTTTAGAGCTGACGATATTTGTCTTATTTCTGAACAAGACATTTTAGGTGAAAAGCAAAATCGTCGCAAACAAAAGAAATTTAGCTCTAAAGACTTTATCGCAGATATATCATCTCTTTCTATTGGCGAATTGGTTGTCCATATCGAACATGGTATAGGGCGTTTTATGGGGCTAGAAAATATTACAGCTGGCGGAGCTCCTCATGATTGCCTAAAAATAATATATGCTAACGATGCCAAATTATTTGTGCCAGTAGAAAATATCGATATTTTATCACGTTATGGTGTAGATGATGATAATATTGTTTTAGACACACTAGGTGGTGCTGCATGGCAGGCAAAAAAAGCCAAAGTAAAAGCCAAAATTAGAGATATTGCTGAAAAACTTATTAAAATTGCCGCCGAAAGACATTTAAGAAAATCTGACTGCTTTATTCCACCACAAGGGTTATTTGACGATTTTTGTGCTCGTTTTCCGTATAACGAAACTGATGATCAACTAAATGCTATTGCCGATGTTTTAGCAGACCTTGGTGCATCAACACCTATGGATAGGCTAGTTTGTGGAGATGTTGGTTTTGGTAAGACAGAAGTTGCTTTGCGAGCAGCTTTTGCTGTAGCAGTCTCAGGTGCTCAAGTAGCCTTAATTGTTCCAACAACATTGCTTGCCCGTCAACATTATCAAAATTTTAAATCTAGATTAGAAGGCTTTCCAATAAAAGTTAAAATGTTATCTCGCCTTATAACTCCTAAAGAAGCAAAAGAAACCAAACAAGGACTAAAAGAAGGGGGCATAGAAATTGTCATTGGAACTCATGCTTTGCTGTCTGAAAAAATAGAATTTTGTAATTTAGGTCTTTTAATTATTGATGAAGAACAACATTTTGGTGTTGCTCACAAAGAAAAGCTAAAACAAATAAAGTCAGATGTTCACGTTTTAACCCTTACAGCTACACCAATTCCCAGAACATTACAACTTTCTTTAACAGGAGTAAAACAACTCAGTGTAATAGCGACTCCGCCAGTTGATAGGCTTGCTGCTCGTTCTTTTGTAATGCCTTTTGACAAAGTTATGATAAAAGAGGCTGTATATCGTGAAAAATATCGTGGCGGGCAAACATTTTTTGTTTGTCCTCGTGTGTCTGATATTCACGAGGTCGAAAAAGAGTTGCAAGCACTACTTCCTGACATTAAAATTTTAGTAGCTCATGGGCAAATGCCAGTCAAACAGCTTGAAGAAGTAATGACATCTTTTGCTGACGGAGAAGCAGATATTTTATTATCAACTACCATAATCGAATCAGGTATTGATATGCCAAGAGTTAATACCATGATTGTTTATCGTGCAGATATGTTTGGACTTGCTCAACTATATCAGCTAAAGGGACGAATAGGGCGAGGCAAGGTGCGTGGTTATGCCTATTTTACTATTCCTCCAAAACGCAAACTAAAGCCAATAGCCGAAAGACGTTTAAATATTTTACAAGCACTTGATACTTTGGGAGCAGGCTTTTCATTAGCTAGTCATGATATGGATATTCGAGGAGCAGGCAATATTCTTGGTGAAGAACAGTCTGGTCATATTAAAGAAGTTGGTATTTCTTTATATCAACACATGCTTGAAGAAGAAATTTTGCGCTTACGTTCAGGAGCTTTGGCTGATGAGCAGGTTAAGCAAATTGAAGACTGGTCTCCACAAATTTCAACAGGTATTCCAATCATGATACCCGAAACCTATGTTCGTGATTTAGGCATACGTTTAGGACTTTACAAACGTATTGGTGATATTAAAGATAAAGAAGCTCTAGACGATATTAAAGAAGAGCTGATAGACAGATTTGGCAAACTACCAATTGAAGTTGAAAATTTGCTAGCAACTGTAGAAATAAAAACACTTTGTCGTCAGGCTAGCATTGATAGAATCGATGCAGGAAGCAAAGGTTTGTTAATCGGTTTTAGAAACAATATTTTTACTAATCCTGAAAAATTGATGGATTTGATTATATCATCTTTTGGTACAATCAAAGTACGTCCAGATCAACGTTTATTTATCGAAAAAGACCTATCTTCTTATGAAACCAGAGTAAACACGATAAAACAATATGTGAGCAAGATTGCCGAAATTGCATAAAAGAAACCGCCTTGTTGATAAAACAAAAGCGGTTTTTTGCTCTAAATTGCTCCATCAGGGAACGTCTCAGCATAATTTTTGAAGTATTCCTCTAGTTTCTGTTGAGAGATATCAGCACGTTCTGCCGAGTATTTTAAATAAGCAAAAACATCCCTAATATCCACAGATGATTTGCTTAATTCCCTTATTTCTTGTTTCAATACCCATCTTTTATAAAAACGTAATTTGGATATTGATGATAGTTTTTTTGTATTCAACTCAATAATCTGAAGAGAAAAATCTATTTTTCTCATATCATCCTTCGAATATTTGACATACAAATATTGAGAAAGATTGTCTTTTGCTTTACTAAAGTTTGGAAACATCCTTATCATTGTCGCATATGACAATGATATCCCATCCACAAAATACATAGGAGATACCATATTATCTTCATCTTCATCTATTGGTGTTATCGAATACAATAAAGATGGAAATACATTCCACAATTTTACTTTTCTTTTGTAGCCAAACAACTGATACAGTTGCTTATAGCTCATTGTTTCTTGTAATATCATAAAGTTATATTTTAATAGATTTATAAATAATTATTTACAGTACACCCAAAATACCACTTTTTTATTTATTATTCAACATTTAATATATTTACTAAATTAAAAAAATAAAATACTATATAATTGCTGAGGTTTTTGATGGTAGAAGCAACAAATAAATTTTATAATATTAAAATAAATCTTATTAAAAATGGTCACATTTATGCTGAAAATGTGGCGATTCGTAACGTTTGGGAAAAAGAAAGTAACATTTTTTTTGATATTTATTTTCATCGTCTTAACAAGTCTTTTATTTTTGATTCTGTATTTATTCATGACATATATGATGTTAGCCGAGATAAATTTTATAATGATATAGGCAAATTTATTAAAGATTTTTACGCAGAAATAACAAACTCAAAAAAAGCACCTTCTCAAAAAAAAGTACAAACAGAAAATAATGTATTTTCTTCTATTGAAAATGATATCATTATTCTTTTATTTATGGCACAACTAAGATCAGATAGTAGTATAATTAAAAGAAAAATAATCTATAACTATATTTGTCAACATATTGATAAAGCTAAGAATCTAAGTGAACAATACATATACAACTACATTGCTAGTTTAAATCCAGAGCTTGACAATTTTTATAAATCTCTCAAAAATTTAAAATCTAAAAGCCCCCAAGAAGCACAATATTTTTTACGAGAGATTGTAAAAATATGTATGTCAGATGGTTACCTTCATTATCATGAACGAATGTATTTAGCCGAAATTATATATATTTTGCGGAACTATGGTATGAATATTCCAGCTAATTTGATATAAAAAAAGAGAATATTTTTATAACAAAAAATATTCTCTTTTTTTTTAATTATTAAATCTATCTTCGATATATTCAATAATAAATTTTTTAGCTTCTTCAGTTTTATCAGGATGATTAACAATTGCATAACATAATACATCAACCAATAAAACTTCTTTTTGTTCCAACCAATAGAGTCTCCATTTAATCTTAAATCTTCTAAAAACGTTAGTAGAAAGTTCTAAATTAACTTGAAGTACATACACTTGATTTAAGATTTTTTGTACTTTGTCAAAAAGAGCTGAATTTTTCAGCTTAATATCTGGAGACGAAGCAAGTTTATTTGCTTGTTTCCAAACATTATTTATTTGTTTTATTATATAATCTCTATCATCTGTATAAGATAACATTTCAAAAAACAAATAGTACCTTTCTTCAAAAGCGCTTATTGCTAAATCGGCAACATCGCCAGTATCGAAAAAATCTTTTAATTCCAATACTGATACAACAGTTCTTCTCATTTCATTTAATTTTAATTTGACAATAAATACCTTTAAGATGAAAAAAAGCTCAGCTCAAATAAAGAGCAGAGCTTAAATTTCATTGCTTCTTACGAGGTGGTACTACAAAGTTTAAGTACATCGAGTAATGATCGTGCACCTGCTTATCTGAAGCTCCTTTAAAAAAGAAATGCAATCCTTCAGATAAGGTCAACATCGAATCATTACATCCTCCGCCGCCGTTAGAACGATATTCAAGCATACGATGCCACGCTTGATAATAATCTTTTGGGCGATCTGTTTCCTTCATAGCTTCTCTTACAAAGTTCTGAAGGCTTTCTCCTGACTTAGTCGGACTCTCTAACCAATTAGGACGTAATCCTAATATGGTTTCTCTTTCTAAAATCTTAATTTCCATAATTGTTAATTTTAATTAATAATAAAAGTCTGCCCCACAAGTAACATATTTTCATTATAGAGTCAATAAAATAATTTCAATTGCATTATTATATCAATTTTTCATTTGATTTTACTGATAAAAAATGCTATTATGACGAAAAATCGACAAAACAGGGAGTGCTTTAATGGCCAAAACTCAACTTAAAGATCCTCAACCATGTATTGCAATTGAAGAAGAGCTAGACAGATATGCTGACAGAACTAGAGAATGGCAAATTTCTCGCAGTAGACATGTAAAGAATTATGGTAATAAGTTTGATTTTAATGATTATAATGCTTATCCATATAGTGATGAAGATGAGCGTCGTATTTTTGAAAAGATTAATAGTTATTTAGGTAGTCTTGATAGTGAAGAACGAAAATTAGCGAATGGTCGTCTTTTATTTCATTATAAAGACTATCTGAGCCAACCCTTTGCCAAACATGCGGTAGAGTTGATTGCTAATTCAGTAAATGGTTTTCAGTTAAATGATGACGATAAAGTACAATTTTTAGAATATTTGTTCAAAGCTGATAAACAAGATTTGTTTCACCCACGCATTTTATACAAACTAGCAAATTATAATCCTAACGATAATTTAGAAGCAACTAATCGTCTTTATAACAAAACACTAGCCTATTTTGATGGCGCAGCCCGCAAAAATGATAAAAAAATTGATGTTATTTTTGGAATGTATAAAGTATTTGCGCAAAATGTTGAGGGGATTTCAGCAGATGCTGTAGTTAATTATGCCAAAATATATTTTGATTTAGCAGATAGAACAAGCCGTCCTTTAAATGCTGCCATATTAAAAAACTTTGTAACTAAAACTCCAAAGGCTCTCAAAAGAGCAGAAGAATGCAAAGATGCAACAGTTGTTGATAAAGAAGTTGTTAAGGCAGTATTTAAATCTTATGCAGAACATGTAAATTCGCATTCAAATTATAATCCTGTATTAGCAAGACAGATGGAGATTTTAGCCCAAAATATAATGGAATCATATCAATATAATTTACAAGAAGCATTAGATTTAGCTGAAACACTACGTCCTGCCAAAATTGATGAAAGTGGCAAAAAAATACGAGACAGCCAAAAAAGAACAACAATGAATGATTTAGCAGATAGATTGAACCTATTTGCAAGGAGAGATTCATTTAGACAGATGAACCCAATACGCAATGTAGATAGAGATAATCCTTCAGCAAATCTCACTAATGAAAATGTAGTTGATTATGCAGAATTTTTATTTAGTAAGGCTAAAGAATATAAAGATTATGATTTTAAGACTGCTGGTTTATATGGTTTGTTGACATGTTCAGGAAATATAGATAAAAAACTTCTTTTAGATGTAGCAGATGCTTATGGCAAAACATATACTGCCGAAGATATTGATAACTCTAACTTTAATGAAGGATTTCACAATAAATTTACTAACATGTTAGCACATATTGTTACTAAGTATGATTATAGCTATGAAGAAATAAAAGAATTAACTCATCATATCGCAAAAGGAGGCGAAGGAAAATATAGCGTTTCTATTAGTGAAAATGATTATGATGAGTATGGTGTAACTGCTGCCTATAGCGAAAAACGAGGACATGATGTATTTAGGCATATGGCTCAGGCTATTGAAAATGCACATTCTCCAATAAATGACAGAGACGACATCCACCCAATAAAAACAACACCCAAAAAGGAAATTAATCCAATTGTTTTGCAAAAAACAAGTAGTGGTAAAAGCGACAAATAACTAAAGTTTTTCCCTTAAAAATCTAGCTGTATGGCTAATTTCGGACTTAGCTACTTGTTCAGGAGTACCTTGAGCAATAATTTGACCACCACCGTCGCCACCTTCAGGACCGATATCAATAATATAATCTGCCGTTTTAATCACATCTAGATTATGTTCAATTACAATCAATGAATTACCTTGTTCAACCAGTGAATGTAAGATTTTAAGTAACTTATTTATATCCTCAAAATGTAAACCTGTTGTTGGTTCGTCAAGAATATACAAGGTTTTTCCTGTAGCACGTTTTGAAAGTTCTTTAGAAAGTTTGATACGTTGAGCTTCACCGCCCGAAAGGGTCGTAGCTGGTTGTCCGAGTTTGATATAACCAAGTCCAACACGTCGCAACAAATCAAGTTTGTTTTTGATTGAGGGGATGTTTTCAAAAAATATATAAGCTTCGTCAACAGTCATATCTAAAACATCAGCAATAGATTTATCTTTGTATTTAACTTCTAATGTTTCTCTGTTAAATCTAGTTCCCTTACAAACATCACATTCAACGTAAACATCAGGTAAAAAGTGCATTTCGATTTTGGTTACACCATCACCTTTACATGCCTCGCATCGTCCACCTGCAACGTTAAAAGAAAATCTGCTTGCTGTATATCCTCTCGCTTTTGCTTCAGGAAGATTAGCAAACCAATCACGAATATTAGTAAAGACACCTGTATAAGTTGCTGGATTTGAACGAGGAGTACGTCCAATAGGTGATTGGTCAATATTAATTATTTTATCAATATATTCTGCCCCAATTAGCTTATCATAAATACCAGCGGGTTTTTTGGTACCATTAATTTCTTTTTCTAAGGCATTGCAAAGTGTTTCTAAGATAAGCGAAGATTTACCTGACCCAGAAACCCCTGTCACACAGGTTAGGGTATTAAGAGGGATTTTAACATCGATATTTTTTAGGTTATTAGTGCGAACACCTTTAAGAGCTAAAAAATTGCCATTGCCTTTACGACGAGTTGCTGGAATTTCTATTTTTTTTATACCGTTTAGGTATTGAGCTGTAAGGCTATCGGACTTTAAAATATCTTTAATAGAACCTTGTGCTACAATTTTACCACCATTAGATCCAGCTTTTGGACCAATATCAATTATAAAATCAGCAGCTCTAATAGCATCTTCATCATGTTCTACAACAATTACACTATTACCAATATCACGCAAACGATTTAAGGTTTCTAAAAGTTTGGAATTGTCACGTTGATGAAGCCCAATAGAAGGTTCATCTAATACATATAACACACCTGTTAAACCTGTACCAATTTGACTAGCAAGGCGAATACGTTGAGCCTCACCACCAGATAAAGAACCAGATTGACGCGAAAGTGTCAAATATTCAAGTCCAACATTATTTAAGAAATTTAATCGTTCACAAATTTCTTTGATTATTTTGGTCGCTATTTCTTGTTTTTTTGGAGTTAGTGTTGGCAAAATTCCACCAAACCAAACTAGTGCTTCTTTAATAGACATATTAGAAGCATCCATAATATCAAGTCCGCCAATTTTAACCGCTAAAGCCTCAGGTTTTAGACGCTTGCCAGAACAAAATTCACAAGGGGCAGCTGATTGATAACGAGCAAGTTCTTCACGTACAGAAGGAGAATCTGTTTCTAAGAAACGCCTTTCCATATTGGGTATTACGCCTTCAAAAGGTTTATTTGTTTGAAAATGCGGAAATTGCATAGGAACATTTTCACCATTAGAACCATAGAGAATAAAGTTTTTAGCGTATTGGGACAAATCTTTCCAAGGTATATTTTCAGAAATATTTAAATAACGCACCAAAGAAGTAAGAGCATCAGTAAAGAAACCATGACGGTGATTATACCAAGGGGCAATAGCACCTTTAGCAATTGATAAGTTAGGATTAGGAACTACTAACAAAGGATCCATATATAATTTAGCACCAATACCATCGCAATGGGGACAAGCTCCGTAGGGATTATTAAATGAAAACAAACGAGGCTCAATCTCTTCAATGGTAAAACCAGAAACAGGACACGCAAATTTAGATGAAAAAGTTATTTGTTCATTGGTGGCAATATTTTGCACAAATACCAAACCACCGCTAAGTTTTAAAGCTGTTTCAAAAGATTGACTCAATCGTTCAGATATACCTTCTTTAACAATTATACGATCAATCACAACCTCAATATTATGTTTTTGATTTTTATTTAGCTTAGGTGTTTCTTCAATGTTATATATTTCTTCATCAATTCTTACACGTTGGTAGCCTTGTTTTTGCAAATTTTCTAATTCTTTTTTATATTCTCCTTTTTTACCACGAACAATAGGGGCTAAAAGATTTAATTTTGCACCAGTTGGAAGCTCCAAAACTTTATCAACCATTTGTGAGACAGTTTGACTTTCGATTGGTAAGCCAGTCACAGGAGAATAGGGTGTGCCGACACGAGCCCACAAAAGACGCATATAATCATAAATTTCAGTAACAGTGCCAACAGTAGAGCGAGGATTGTGCGAAGTAGTTTTTTGTTCAATAGAAATAGCAGGACTTAAACCTTCAATTGAATCAACGTCAGGTTTTTTCATCAAATCTAAAAATTGGCGAGCATAAGAAGAAAGGCTCTCAACATAACGTCGTTGTCCTTCTGCATAAATAGTATCAAAAGCAAGCGAAGATTTACCTGAACCAGACAATCCTGTTATAACAGTTAGCTTGTTTTTAGGTATATTAACACTTATATCTTTTAAGTTATGTTCACGTGCACCTTTTATTTCGATAAAATCAGTTGCCATATTTTCCTCCATCTGTTTTATCAATATAATTTTATTGCAACAGATTGGCAACAAAAAATGTTGACATAAAATATATATTATGGCATCATACCACGCAGACGAAAGGTTAAATGTTAGTATGAAACTAAAAACTTTAAATAGAGTATTAAAATCAATTCGTGCCCGCCGACACAGTCTGCGACGATGATTTTTTTGTGTGTAAATAAATTTATCGTTGCAGGTTTGAAAAATAAAAAATTTCAAACCTTTTTTATGAAAATTTTTCAGGGATTACGAAATGTCAAAAAAGTTAGAAGTTAAAGAATTAAATATTGAAAATTTGGCCGATGTCTTAAAGCTGCAAGACAAGATTATTGCTGGTCTTAAAGAAGACGAAAAACACTTTATCCTAAAAAGAAGTGTTGAAGATTTTATGCATGCTTTGAATAGTGAAAATACTCATATGATTGGGGTTTTTGATGGTGATAAACTTGTCGCTCAAAGTATTTTTGATTTTCCGCAAAATGGGCAGAGAAGGGATATGCCAGAATTTGCTTCTAACATTGTTAATGATGATTTGGTTATTTATAAAGCAACATTAGTAGATGTTGATTATCGCGGACTTGGTTTGATGAGAGAATTATTGGCATATCGTGAGAAAAAAGCAAAAGAAGCAGGTAAAAAGGTTGCAATCAGCCAAATAGCAATAGATAATCCAGCTAGTTGGATTAACGCTCTTAAAAGCGGTATGTCAATTAGAAAAGTTGATAAAGATCCAGATGACCAAGCAAAAGTTTTATATATGCAAAAAGAGCTTGGACCTAGCAATAATGTGGCAATAAGTGAAGAAAGCATATTCTCTATGTATATCGGAAAAGATATTCACAAAGAAATACCTGCCTTATTTAATAAAATGCGTTACTTTGTTTCTAAAGGCTTTCGTGGTATTAAGATAGACCAGCAGACAAATAATATCATTTGGGCAAAATTTAGTGATGAAAATAGCAAAATTATACCTCTTAATCTAGCTAGTTCAAAGTTTCATCTTGTAGGTGCCCCAAGTAAAACCATTCGGAGTTAACAGGAGCTTTAGCTTTTGGTAGCAAAATATAAGCATCTTTAGGGCAGATTTCAAAAGTTCCATCATTGTAAAAAGCTAAAGTATCACCTTTGCTTACCTTATCTAAATGATTGAAGTTTCTTGATAAAACTCCTTCTTTATTTTTAAAGAATATACTATCCATTACAACATATTCTTGCTTAATTGGAGCAGAAGGATAACCTTCAAGCATTTTTAATGTTAGAAGAGTGTTCATAATAACATAATATGCCACTTGTACAGAACTTTCAGCATAATGATGTCCACATTCAACGGTCAAACACGTTTTGTTATATTGTTGTGCGCATGCTCCTGTAGACAAATCTTGAATAGACGAGCTATTAGCATAAATTTGAGGCCAACCCTTGATAATGTATTTAATATTTTGTGCTGTAGATAGTTTATCTGCAAGTTCATTAGGATAATCACTAAAAATGAAAGGTTCTGCTACAGGGCAAAATGTTGAATGTAAATCAATAATAACATCAGCTTCTTTTATATGGTCAACCAACTCATTAGCAAGTTGCTGTTCATATGTCTGAGGAGTGTCATATTTCTTTATAATCCTGTTTAAATTTTCATCAATTTGACGAACATCATTGTCATAAGCTTTAGGGTTGCAAATTGGTATGAATGATACCGTTCCTGACAATGGTACAAGAGCTTTTGAAGCAAATTTTTCTAACACCTTATAAATGGCTTTAGGACCAGCTGGCTCGTTACCATGAATAGCTCCCAAAAACAATACATTATAGCCTTTACGTTCTGATTTAAAAGTATATTTTTTTAGTATCATAATTATCTCATAGTTGTTCGTTGACCAAGGTTATTGTATGCAGTTGTTGGTTTAAGTCAAATGTTTTGTAAATCTAATTTAGAAAAATAGGTTGCAAAGCATAAATAAAATGCTAATATGCAAAAGTTTTTTATTTGAGAAATGATAATGAAATTTGTTTTTAGTCTGATTATCGGTATTTGTTTTATAGGCATTTCATCAAGCTTTGCTACTAATGTAGCTGTTGTTGCGCCTAGGGTTGGTGCTATGGCAAAATATGGCAACGAAATTGCTGAAGGTGCTCAGATAGCAGTTGATATGCTTAATGACAAAGGCGGTATATTAGGTGAAAAACTCAATTTAATAAATGTTGATGATAGGTGCGAAAATTCTTTTGCAATTTCAGCAGCTCAGATGATATCGCTCAATTCAAGTAAAAATGATAAGATTAGTTTAGTTATTGGACCATATTGCAACAATTCATTTAATGATGTTGCTAATATTTATGCCAATGGTAAAATTATAAGAGTATTACCAACACCTCTTAGTGCAGCAGAATATAATACTGAGGCAAAAGGTCTAATCAAAATTGGTGGGCTTATGAGTGATGAAGCTAAAGCCTTTTTTGGTTTTTATAAGAATCAAATGGTTGGTAAAAATGTAGCAATGATTTATGACAGTCGTATGCCTCAAACAGCTGAAACGGCATTAGAACTACAACAATTATTCAGAGAAAATAATTTATTTAATTTAACTTTGTTTGACTTTGCTTCTTATGATAATTTTTCATCCATGGCTAAAGAAATTTTATTAAACAGTGAAATTGCTTATATTTTGGGTAATGCTGAAGAAACTTCAATTTTAGCTCAAGAATTACAGCAAGAAAGAGCCGAAATTATCATTTTTATTGACGAATACCTAGCGACAGAGCATTTTTTCAGAGAAATGGGTAATTTTGTTGAAGGTATTTATCTTTTGTCTTTAAAAAATTTGAAAAGTAGTCCTTATTTTGCGGAAGATTTAGTCGAACTAAGATTAAAGGGCAAAGAACCTAAAGGACTAGGGGTTTATGGATATGCTGCTGTAAAAATGTGGGCAGAAATTGTCGAACAGGCTAAAACAAATGATTTTGACAAAGTTGTAAAATTTTATGAGGACAAAGACTTCACAATGCCTTGGGGAAAAATCAGCTTGATAAAAGGCAATGCTGTACCAAGCAGCGGATACACTATCTATCAGATAAAAGATGGCGAATATACACAGGTAAATTGATTTTTTGCTTTGCATTGGCAAAATAATAGTTATAATTTGTAACAGTTTTTAATTTTAATTCAAATAAGGTAAGAAAATGGTAGGAAGTATTAATAAAGTTATTTTAGTTGGCAATCTAGGTGCAGACCCAAAGGTTAGCAACACAACAAATGGTGCTAAAATTGTTAATCTAAACGTTGCAACATCAGAAACTTGGAAAGACAAAGCAAGTGGCGAACGCAAAGAAAGAACAGAATGGCACAGAGTAGTTATTTTTAATCCTGCTTTAGCTGATGTTGCCGAAAGATATTTGCGTAAAGGTTCTAAAGTATATCTTGAAGGTCAGTTGCAAACACGTCGTTGGGAGGACAACAATGGTCAAGAAAGATATACCACCGAAGTTGTTTTGCAAAGTTTTAACGGCAATATGGTTTTGTTGGACAGTAAGGGCGATGGTGTTCCTGCTGGTGGCAACGATGTATTTAGTACATCTGATTCTGGTTGGGATTCAACACCATCAGCTCCAGCCACAAATTTAGATGATGATATTCCATTCTAGTTATTAATATAATAGCTAGAACGTAATTTAATAATGTCCGATTCTGTAAAGAGTCGGGCATTTTTCATACAAAAAAGCCATTTTTAAATGATAAATATGTGAAAAATGGCTGTTTCTAAGGAAAAAATAGCATTTTTTTGTTAAAAATGTTGATAATTAAGGTATTTTTGTTTGACATGCTTATTTTTTAATGTTCAAATTCCCTTGTGAACAGGGCAAAGCCTTGGGTTCATTTGTTAATAACTTATATTAGAGGGAGTCCTCACCGTGAATAAAAATGAATTGATTTCTAGCATTGCTAGCTCAACTGGCCTTACAAAAACTGATTCAGCTAAGGCTTTGGATGCATTCGTAGCTTCTATCACAAACGCTTTGAAAAAAGGTGATGAAGTTCGTTTGGTTGGTTTCGGTACATTTGCTGTTTCTAAGAGAGCTGCTACAACTGGTCGCAACCCACGTACTGGTGCTGCTATCAAAATTCCAGCTCGTAAACAAGCTAAATTCAAAGCTGGTAAAGCTTTGCAAGACTCTGTAAACTAATATATCTTTGAATTGATTTTATCAGTTCTGAGTTCAAAAGTTTATAACAAGGCAGGGTGCTTTATCTAGCACCCTGTTTTTATTTTTTTATTCAAGCTATTTTCCTTTATTCTAACAAAATCACGTCACATAAAGAACGAATATTAATAAACACTCCTAAAAATCATCGCTTTGAGGAGGAACGACGAGGATTAGCAATTTTCTTTGTTTTTAAAAATATTGAAGATGGCTTATATTTTTGCAAGCAAAAATAGCCATGACTTTTGGAGTATGTAAGGCAAAAAAACTATAAAATTTGCTCATTTAGATAAAAAACAGTAATTTTTATATATTTTTTCTTA
>JAZSQL010000011.1:0-41382 GCA_045537965.1 Alphaproteobacteria bacterium | reverse complement strand
TATTATTCAACCGAAGGAGGGCAAAAAGAAGGTAGCTGGTTCTTACCTACTGTTAAAGAAAGTATGAAATTACTTGAAAATAGCGTTAAGATAAATGAAATATTAACGAATATAGGTGAGACTATATCAAGTAACTGGTATCACACATCTAGTGAAACAAACGAGCCTACTGGTTTTAGATTAATGGGCTATGGCTTTAGTAATGGTATCTCAGGTGTATCCTCGTATGTTCCAAAATATACCTCTGATGCACCAACTGAATATGTTCGCTGTGCGATTCAGTATTAATATATATTATGTATTCTAGACTCCTCTCAATAAAATCTTTGGGGGGAGTTTTAATTTATTTAATTAATTCGCTAACATTTTTGATAAAATCTTTACCGCGGGCAATAAAATTTTTGTAATAACCAAAGCTTGGAGCTGTTGGCGAAAACAAGACCAAAGTTCCGTTTTGTTGTTTCATTTCATCATAAGCTAGTTTTACCGCTTGAGCTAGATTTTCAGCTTCTATCAACTTGAAGTCTGTTCTGGTTACATATTGACGAATACTTTCAGCAATTTGGGGACCACATTGAAACAAAGTAATAGCTAATTTGACTTTGGGATTTGCTTCAATAAATTTGGCATATTCAGTATAATCTTGTTTATTAATTGTACCACCAGAAATGATTGCCATATTATCAGTAAAGCTTTTCATAGCACTAATAGCTGCTTCTGGTGCAGTAGAAATACTATCATTAATAAAACGGATGCCATTAACCATACCAACATCTTGTAGACGATGTGCTACTTGTTCAAATGATGGCAAACTTTTTAATGCTTGGCGCCAATCTAGCCCCAGATATTCTAATACTGTCATAACGCCTGCCAAATTTTCCATATTATGATTGCCATTTATTTGCAAATCATCAATATTGCAAATTGCTTCGCCTTTATAATATAGGCATTTATCAATAGCGTAAAAACCATTTTCTTGCCCATAAAAGATACAATTAGGTAAAGTAGCACTATATTTCATAAGCTCGGCATTATTTATATTAACCACCGCTGCATCTGACTTAAATGCAAGATGAATTTTGTCTTTGCAGTAGCCATCGTGCCCACCGTGCCAATCTGTATGAACAGAAAATAAATTGGTAAACATAACAACATTTGGTGAGTTTTCGATATCTGAAGCCTGATAGCTAGAAAATTCACCAATTATATAATCATTTTCTTCATCAAGTAAGTCAACTAATGCCTTACCAATATTTCCGCCAAGGGCAACTTTTAAATTTAGGGATTTGAGCATATGATAAAGCATGCTAACACTTAGTGTTTTACCTTTAGAACCCGTTATTCCAATTACTTTGGTATTAGGATGATTAGCTTTTATCTCTTCTAAAAACAAATTAGAACTTGAGGTTATCACTAGCCCCTGCTCTTTTAATTGACAAATTTCGGGTTTATATATACTTACTCCTGGAGAACGAAAAATGACATCACTTTTTGTTGCAAGCTCTTGCAATTTAGCAATGCCATCTTCGTCATCATAGGTATAGATATTTTTACCAAGCTGATGTTTTTCTAGATAATTTTTAACAGCCTGACCCTCTGTTCCCATACCCCATATAATGATATTTTTATCTTTTAATTCACTAATCAACATTTTTATTAGACTTCCTTTTTTTAGCATAGAATTGGGCTTCGGTTCTGTCAGCAATCTGGCTACCTTGGTGAATAACCATTTGACGAAATGGAATTTCAATTCCTTCTTCCTTAAAACGTCTATTAATTATAAAACGAACATCACTTGGCGCAGTCCAACCTACATTAATATCTGAAACATAGAAACGAAGTTCAAAATCAAGACTGCTTTCGCCAAAATCTTGAAACAAGACATAAGGTGCTGGTTTTTTAGCAACTTTGGGGTGCGATATGGCAGATTCAAGCAGAATATCTTTAACACGGTCAACATCGCTACCGTATGCAACCCCAACTTTTACAGCGTATCTTGCCCAATTGTTTTGGTGAGTACGATTAACCACAGAATTTGACAATACCTGCGAGTTAGGAATAATAACACTGGCACGATTAAAGGTTTGAACCTCGGTTGAACGAATATTAATTTGTTTAACCTCGCCTTCGTCATTACCTATAACGACCCAATCTCCAACTTTTAAGGGGCGTTCTATCAACATGATAATACCTGATACAAAATTGTTGACCACATCTTGAAGACCAAGACCAATACCTACAGACAAAGCACCTGCGATTAAGGCTATATTAGTTAAGTTTCCACCCATAACCGCAATAGCTAATAGAGCCGCTAAAACATAGCCAATATAAGCAAAACCAGATGCTAGAGAATGTTTAGTACCAGAATCAATAGATGTCTTTTCTAGCAATTTAAATTCTATACGATGGCGGATAAATTTAATTAGCCATAAACAAATTACAAATATCAATATTCCCATGAATATTGATAATAAAGATATCTCTATACCGCCAATAGTAAAACCTGAAAAAGCTTTATATGCTGTTGCCTGTAAAACATCAAATGGCACACCCCACAACAATAACAATCCACCGACTAATAACAAAAATAATATTGGCTCAGCTACTATACCAAACCAAAAATCTATCTTACGCAAAAATATACGGCGCATACGGAAAGTGTTTACCCAAACTCCCATTAGTAATATACGTTGAATAAAATCGTATAAAAATTGGCGAATAATGCTGAAAACACCAATAACTATTGCAGATAGTACTGCACGATTAACTATGAAAGAAGCTAGACGAGCATAACCTAATAATGACATACCAATAATACTTAAAGCAAAGAGGCTAATTAACATACCTATTCTGAAAGTATTTTTTTCTTGCTCGGCAATTTCTTCTTCATCATCTTCGTTAATAACTTCTACTTGCTCAGAAGCAAAGTAAACATGAGCAATCCAAACAACACAAAATGCTTTAACCATTGATGCTATCGCCAATATATAAGATAATAATTCTAAAGGATAGTCATAGGTTGTCACGATGTGTTGTAAAAAAGCAAACACTCCAAAAACAGCAATAGTAAAATAAATTGACCTTGTCATTTTTTTGGCTTTGTCGGTTGGCATTTTAATTAAACGCCATTTTTCATTATAAGGTGTAAACACAACACGGCACGAAGCTCGACCAATAATAACATAAAGCAAATAATATAACAAACTTGGCAAAACTAGACCTAAAAAACTTGCCTTCATGAGTTCAGCGTTGACAACCCAATACCAGCAAAATGAAATTATTGCGGTTGGAATAATGCCATAAGCGAACCATACTGTTATAGAAGCAACAAGTTTGCGTCCTAATCTAGGTGATTCGATATCGGCTCGATAGCCCCAACGACGAATAATAAAACGGCGTAACAAATAACCAATGCAAGTTATAAACGCAATAACCAACACAACAATTATTATATTGTCATGTACGATATCTTTTTGTTTTGCTGATAAATTAGAATACCAATCATAAGGAGATTTAACAATATCAAAACCAAGTTCTAAAAGTTCACCGTTTACTTTTAGTAATGTCGGAAAATCAAAAAATCCCCAATCAGATTTTAGCAAATTACCCCATAGCATTTGATTACGTATATCAAAAATGCGTTGATTTAATTCATCAATTTTGGTGCTAAGGATATCAATTTCAGAAAGGCGTGTCTTTTCGTTGGAAAGTTCTTGATTAAATTCTTGTCTTTTTTGAGCTATTATTTTTGCTTCTGGTAAATTTTCATCAATAACGCCTAGTGCCTCTATTCTTTTTTCAATAATTTTTATTTCGCCTTCAATTATTTTGCGAGCTTCATCAATTTTAATATTGGTTTCGGTTAAATAAGATATCTCGCTGACTAAGTTATCAATATTAGGTTCTTTGGCTTTAGTTTGTTTTTCAATTTGTGCCAAATGAGATGATACCTCTTTATAACTTAAACCAGCACCAAGATTGTCTATTTTGTTGGCATAAACATTAAAACTAAATAAAATTAAAGTTAAAAGAATGCTAAGTTGTTTCATTATTTATCCTTTTTTAAAAATTGCTTCAATAAAGCTAAGATATTTTGTGCTGCTATTTTGTATGCATCACCAGCAATCCAAAGGCTGATGCCATTGTCAACTGTCATATCTTGGCGGATGCGACTAACAAAAATAGAATTTTCGCCTTGAACATCTGTCATTGAGGCATAACCACCATCTTGTTGAGTATCTAGAACTAAAACCCCGCGTGTTTTCTTTATATCTTCACGAGCCTCATCAGCATCTATATCTTGAATGGTTTCAACATTAACAAACATACCCATGCCAACAAATACAGGAACAACAGCACAATTTGCATGAACCTTAATATTTGCTCCTAAAACTTGCTTAATTTGCGAATTATAAAGCCATTCGTTATAAGTTTCTTCGCCAATAAAAGAACCAACTTGGGGAACTACATTAAAAGCCAAAGTTTTATGAAACAACCCGACCGAAGATGCTGTATCATTCATTAAAATACGGCGAGTTTGATTATAAAGCTCGCTCATACCATCTTGCCCCTCAAAATCAGCTGAAACAAAAGCCGAAATGCGTAAAGTTTTAATTTGATATTTTTGATTGATATTAGCTAAAGCCCCTAAAAGTTCTACAATATAGGGGTGTGGAACATTAATAATATTTTTTTGAGATTTGATAACATCTGTATCATTAATACCGCCAACAATCATTGGAATTTTTTCGTCACCCTCAAGTGCTGATGTAGCATTAATTATTTTGCTATCTGCTGATGCTAGTTTTGTCGCATATTTTGTAGCTGTTTGCTCGCTATCTGTAAAAATAATTGCTGCAAAATCTTTAGCTTGAAGGGTATCAATAGAATATACATTCAGGATTTCATCTCCAAATGACATTGTAACATTACCTTGAACATGAGGAGCAAAAACTGAAACCTTATCTTTGGTATATCCTCTTAAAGATAGTAAATCCAACAAGTTTTTGGCTAATGCGTTTTTATAACCGATAATTGCAATTTTATTCATGAAAAAACCTCTATATAAAGATGTTTATAATGATATTTTTTTTTGCAATATATGACAATAAAAACTTTGCTGTATATCACAAGTTTCTTGACATAATTGGTAAAATAGCGTTTACTGTTGGCTTGAAATAATTTAATACTTAATGGAGATATAACAATGACAGCTCGTACTTTACAAGGATTTATGGAACTTTTGCCACAAGAGCAGATAGTTTTTAATCATATGAAGTCTGTCATTGCTCATACTTATGAATTGTTTGGATTTGCTCCATTAGATACTCCAGTTTTGGAATTAGCTGAAGTATTGCTTTCAAAATCTGGTGGCGAAACCGAAAAACAAATATATGAATTTAAAAAAGGCGATACTAATCTTGCAATGCGCTTTGATTTGACTGTGCCTTTAGCTAAATATGTTGCTCTTTATAATAACGACCTTACCTTCCCTTTCAAACGTTATCAAATCGGTAAGGTATATCGTGGTGAGCGCCCACAAAAAGGGCGTTTCAGAGAATTTTATCAATGTGATATTGATATCATTGATAGAGATGAGTTAAATATTGTTTATGATGCAGAGGTTTTGGCGGTTATTTATACAATTTTTAGTAAGTTGAAATTACCTGCTTTTAAAATTTATATCAATAATCGTAAACTATTAAGTGGCTACTTAGAATATCTTGGTATTGCAGATAAAACTGTTGATATTTTGCGTTTGGTTGACAAAATTAAGAAGATTCCTGAAGAAGCTTTTCTTGGTGAATTAAAGGATTTGGGACTATCTGAAGACAAAAACAATCAGTTATTGAAATTTATTAAAATCAGTGGTTTAAACAATGAAATTATCAACCAACTTGAAGATTTAGCTGTTGAAAATGATAATTTTGTAACTGGATTAAATGAATTAAAAACGGTAATTGAACAAGCTCAGAACTTGGGAATGCCTGCACAAAATATCAAAATAGATTTAAGTATTACACGTGGGCTTGATTATTATACAGGCACAGTATATGAAACATTTTTTGATGAATATCCACAATTTGGTTCGGTGTGTTCGGGTGGACGTTATGACAATTTGTCGTCTGTATTTATGGATAAAAAGTTCCCAGGTGTCGGAATTTCTATCGGTTTGACCAGATTATTTGATCAATTAAGAGCTAATAATTTGCTACCAATTAAAGCTCTTACACCAAATAAGGCCTTGATTATCACTCAAGGCGAAGAATATGTTTCTGAAGCAATTAAATTAGCTGGAAGTTTAAGAAAGGCAAATATCCCTGTTGATGTAATGTATCGTCAATGCAAATTTAAGAAAAAAATGGAATATGCTAATAAGATTGGGGTTCCCTATCTGGTTATTATTGGCGAAGAAGAAGTTAATACAGGTGTGTATGCCTTAAAAGATATGACAACTGGCGAACAAACTAAATTAACAACAACTGAATTGATTGAAAAATTAGCTTAAATTACAAGAAGGGGCATTTTAATTAGCCCCTTCTTTTTTCAGTTTCTCTTTTTGTATATTACTAAAGAAACTATGATTAATACAACCAAAATCAAAGGTAATATTACCGTTGATTCTGGTGCATGAACAAAAGCCTCAAGCAATTGCTCAAACAACAGATATCCCTGACCTGCTAACCAAATTAACAGAATCAAAATTAATCCCGAAAATGCAATCCCGATTAGCAACGCAATAGTAAGTTTTAGACCTTCTGCTATTTTTCTCATATTTTTTACATCTTCTTATTTGTTTTCACAATAGTACAAAATTAACCTAGTTGCAGACAAAAAAACCTCTCATAAAGAGAGGCTTTTTTTTATTAAAAAGCTTTGTAGATTATTCGCTTTTTGCTTCTTCACGAGCTTTTGCTGCAGCAGACAAATCGTCAGCAATACGAGCTGAACGACCACGCAATGCACGCAAGAAGTATAATTTTGCACGACGTACTTTACCAATACGTGAAACTTCAATTTTTGCAACGTTTGGTGAATATAATGGGAATACTCTTTCTACACCCTCACCAAAAGAAATCTTGCGAACGGTGAAAGATGAATTTAATCCATCATTTTTACGTGCTATACAAACACCTTCATAAACTTGGATACGTTCTCTATCACCCTCTTTTACTTTGGTATGAACTTTAAGAGTATCACCTGCTTTGAAGTCAGGAATATTTTTGCCTTCAAGCAATTTTTCCATCTGCTCTTTTTCAATATTTTCGATAATGTTCATAGTTTTACCCTTTTCCATTATTTTGTTAGTTGTTTTTTACACCTAATATTATTTAGATGCAAGATATTTTTGCCACAGGTCTGGCCTGCGTTCTTTAGTTATTTCTTCTGATTGGAGATGACGCCAGTCAGCAATTTTTTTATGATGCCCCGAAAGCAATATATCTGGTATTAAACGCCCTTCCCATTCAGTAGGTCTGGTATATTGCGGATGTTCAAGTAAAATTTCTTCAAAACTTTCGGCAACTGTTGACTGTGAATTACCCAAAACATCAGGCAAAAGTCTAATAACAGCATCAAGCATAACCATAGCAGCCTGTTCGCCTCCAGTTAAGATATAATCCCCTATCGATACATCTTCAGCACCATACGCTTCCAACACCCTTTCATCTATTCCTTCAAAGCGAGAACAAATTATTGTTAGTTCTCCTTCTTTAGCCAGCTGATGAGCTTTCGCTTGGTTAAATGGCATACCACGTGGCGACATATTTATCAACCTGCCACCTGTATAGTTGGCTTTTAGGGCTGCGCCTAAAACATCTGCTCTCATTACCATTCCAGCTCCACCACCTGAGGGGGTGTCGTCTACAGAACCATGTTTATCAAATGCATAATCTCTGATATTAACAACTTCTATAGACCATTTGCCTTCGTCTAGTGCTTTGCCTGTCAAAGATGCTCCTAAAAATCCAGGAAAAAGCTCGGGAAATATGGTTAATATTTTAACCTTCATTCTTATCGCTTTCATCATCTTCGGCAAATTGCATCATCTCAACAATAATAAAACGTTCTTTAATGTTTATGGTTGGAACATAAGAAGAAGTAAAAGGAAGCATTTCTAATGAACCGTCGTTCATTTTCAACTCAATTAAATCTCCAGCACCAAAGTTGTATAATGCATTGACAACACCTATAATATCGCCAGCAACATTTTTAGCATCAAGACCTACTAAATCGGTATGATAAAATTCGTCTTCAGCCAAATTAGGCAACGCGTCTCTATTAACATAAAGACCTGTGCCTATAAGAGTTTCGGCAGTATTGCGATCATCAACACCTTTGATCTTAACACGTAATAATTCTTTTGAATGTCCAACAATTTTTACAGAAAAAGTTTTATCACCAGCTTCGTTACTCAAAACACCATAAGAGCCTAAGTTTTTTTCATCATCTGAAAAGCACTTAACTTTAACTTCGCCCTTAATTCCGTGAACTCCAACGATTGCACCTAAACAAACTTTATTTTCTGCCATAAACGTTTCCAAACCTTAAATAACTAATATTTTGACAATTATTCAGCAGAAGCTTCTTCAGCTGGAGCTTCTGCAGCAGCCTTAGCCTCAGCTTCTGCTTGAGCAGCAGCTTCAGCGGCAGCTTTAGCTTTTTCTTCTTTTTCTTTGATGCGTTCTAAAGCTTTTGCTTTAAGAGCTGATTTTTTAGGTTGTTCACGCAAAGCAGGAGCATTTACCAAACCTAAAGAAGACAACAATTTTTCAAGTCTTTCGGTTGGTTGAGCACCATTAGACAACCAATATTTTACTCTTTCAACATCAACTGTAAATCTATCAGCATGGTCCTTTGGCAACATTGGATTGTAAGAACCCAATCTTTCAATAAATCTTCCATCACGAGGAGCGCGCTGATCAGCAGCAACAACCTTGTAAAATGGACGTTTTTTAGAACCACCACGAGATAGTCTGATACGTACTGACATTTATTTTCCTTTCTTTTAGTTTTTCATTTTTAGCAAAATTCCTTCAGTTAAAAAGGAAATTTACCTCCCATTCCTCCAAATGGATTGCCTCCAAATGGAGATTTTTTTAGTAAAGACGAACCAAGTAGCTTTGACATACCACCAAGTTTGCCCATTTGCTTCATCATTGTAGACATCTGCTCAAACGATTTGAGCAATTTGTTTACTTCATGAACCTCTACACCTGCTCCAGCTGCAATACGTTTCTTGCGTGAAGCCTTAATTATATCAGGGTTTCTTCTTTCTTTAATTGTCATTGAAAGAATTATCGCCTCTTGTTTTTTTATAATTTTGTCACCTCCAGCAGCTTCAACCTGAGCTGAAAACTTTGATAAACCAGGTAACATTCCCATTATACCACCAAGAGAACCAATCTTTTGAATTTGTCTTAACTGGGTAAGCATATCCTCAAGATTGAACACCCCTTTCATCATTTTTTGGGCTAGCTTTTCAGCATCTTCTTTGTTGATATTATCAATAGCTTTTTCAACTAAAGATACAACATCTCCCTGCCCTAAAATTCGCCCTGCCAAACGATCGGCATAAAACTCTTCAATTTCATCTAGCTTTTCACCAATACCTAAGAATTTGATTGGAACACCAGCAACCATTTTCATTGACAATGCAGCACCTGCTCTTGAAGAACCATCTATTCTGGTTAGGACAAGTCCTGTAATACCAACTTGGTCGTTAAATTCTTTGGCAACATTACAAGCATCTTGACCAATCATAGCATCAGCAACTAATAATACTTCTGTTGGATTAGCTATCTTCTTGACATCTTTAACTTCTTCCATCAGCTCTTGATCGATGTGCAAACGACCTGCTGAGTCCAAAATTATTACATCAAAACCACCTTTTTTAGCAAAATCTAAAGCTCGCTTTGTTGTTGCCGCAGGCTTTTCACCCTTGATAATTGGCAAAGATGTACCATTTATTTGGGTTGCTAGTTGTGCAAGTTGCTCTTGTGCAGCTGGACGATAAATATCTAATGATACTAATAATACTTTTTTCTTTTGCTTAGCACTTAAACGCTTAGCAATTTTGGCTGAAGTGGTTGTCTTACCAGAACCTTGAAGACCTACCATCAAAACACAAACAGGAGCAGGCGCATTTAAATTTAATGTTGTGTTATCTGAACTTAAAAGCTTTAGAAGCTCGTCATGAACAATTTTAACAACCATTTGTCCTGGTTGAATTGAACGAACAACTTTTTCTCCCAAAGCCTGTTCTTTAACATGAGCAATAAAATCTTTAACCACAGACAAAGAGACATCTGCCTCTAATAAAGCAATACGAATTTCGCGCATTGCGGTATTGATATCGTCTTCAGACAAAACACCTCGGGAGGTAATCTTGTTAAAAACTGTGGTTAATTTATTACTTAATGCTTCAAACATTATAATTTCTTTCAGTACCTATATACTATTGCACGCCAGTGTGCGAACCCTCGCTGACTGGCGGCACTCCTTGGAGTGTGTAAATTTTCAGACCTTTTAATTAGAAAATTTAAGCGTTTTATATAGTCTTTTTATTGTAATGTCAAGCTTTTTATACAATATTGTCTTATGTTTGTTACTTATCCACTAAAAAATATCCGAAAAACTCTTATATCAATAAAAAAATAGGAGAAAGATATGCAAGTGGTAATTATTGGTGGAGGAAGTGCTGGTGTTTCAGCAGCAACTCATTTAAGGCGTAAAGATGAAAATGCCGAAATAATGATTATTGAAAAATCAAGCGAATTTGCAATATCATCTTGTGGTTTACCATATGTTTTAGCAGAAAAAATTAAAGAACATGATGATATTGTTGGAGCTAGCGTTGCACAAATGCAGCGAATTTTTCAAATTGATGTTAAACTAAATACGGAAGTATTACTGATTCGTCCTGAAAATAAAGAAATTGTATTATCAAACAACAACACTATTAAATACGACAAACTGATTGTCGCCACTGGTGCAATGCAACTTAGACCTGATATTAAAGGTATCTTAAATGATAATATATTTAGCCTAAATAGTTTGCTTTCGGCTCAACGTATTGTTGATTATTATAAAGGACTTAATGCCAAAAGGGTTTTGATTTTGGGTGGCGGATACATAGGATTGCGAGCAGCAGAAGCTCTATTACAAAAAGGAATGAATGTGATAATTGTTGATAACAATTCACATATCTTAAATGGATGGGACTATGATTTTGCTCATATGATACAACAAAAACTTGAAGTAAAAGGTTTAAAATTCTTTACAAATACAACTATAAAAGAATTTTTATCTAAAAAGGCAATCTTAAGCAATGGTGAAATTGTAGAATATGATATGGCTATAATTGCTACTGGCAATAAAACCACAGTTAAACTACCAATAATGGCTGATATTCAAATTGGGGCTAGTGGAGGAATTGTTGTTGATGAATTTATGCAAACCTCAATTAAGGATATTTTTGCTTGCGGAGAAAATATTGAAATAAAAAATATGGTTAATAACCTTTCAATGAGAATTGCAGATGCATCGTTGGTGGTACGTTCAGCTAAAACAGCAGCAGATAATATTGTCGGTATAAAAAAAGAATTTAGAGGTGGAATAAAAAATTATATTATTAAACTTTTTGATTATGTTATTGGGTTTTGTGGCTGTAATGAGGATGAACTCAAAAGAGCGGGAATAGCTTATCATAAGCTATATTTTTCTCAATATAATGGTGAATTGTACGTTGCTAACTCCACACCTATAAATTGTAAGCTACTATTTGGTGATGATGGTAAAATTTTAGGATTACAAATTGCAGGAAAAAATGGAATAGATACACGCTTAAATATTGTTGCTGCAATGATTAATCATGGTGGAAATATTGGTGAACTATCTAATTTTAGTGTTGCTTATTTTCCAGAGTTTTCTAAGGCTAAAGATATAATAAATAATTTAGGAACTATTGCTGAACAAATTGCTTTTGAAAAAATGAAAACATTGTCATTAAATGAACTAACAGAGCAAGATGTTTTGCTAAATGTTTGTATGCCATCGAATTTTAGACATTTTACAAAAGCTAAAATTATCAATATCCCTCTTCCCGCTTTGCGTAGCAATTTGGCAGAAATTCCTCGTAAGAAAAAAATTGTTTTATCTTGCTCAACAGGATATACAGCTTATATTGCTTACTGTTTGCTACATCAAAGAGGGTTTAATCAAGTACATTTGTTAAACTCGCCAGAGATTTGGCAATAAATATTACTCTAGATAGTAAAAAATACTTGCAAGTTAAAAAAAATTAGATTATTAAGGTGATGTTCTTAAGCGCATGGTCCCATCGTCTAGCGGTCTAGGACATCGCCCTCTCACGGCGGTAACGCGGGTTCGAGTCCCGCTGGGATCACCAATACAAACAGCAGGTATAAAAACCTGCCGTTTTGCTTTATTTTCCAAATCTTTCAGCGAGTTCGAATGTTAGTTTTTCAAAAATCGTCAATTTTTCAATTTGTCCGAACTTTTTTAATCTAGTTTATTTGTTTTTCAATGGGCTAGTTAAATTATTATCTCGTTAGGGATTGGGTTACTTTTTAGCTTAACGAAAAGTTTTTGACACTGATGACGATTTATTTTTAACGTGATTATTCAGATATTATATCCTTGTATTTTACCATAAATTATAGTATTATAAAGAAGTAATTTTGTACGAGGTTATTGATGAATCTGGACGAATTTGAATTTTTGATGGATAAAAGTGAAATATCCCTTAACGACAAAGGAGGTATATCTTTTGAAGCGTATGCAAATAAAGATAAACGGAAGCTTGATGATATTATTAAAGAAAATCAGATGGAAGATTTATCAGTGAATGTTTTTCAAGAAATGGTACAGAAACACCATCCGCTTTATCAGGCTCGCAAAAAACTTCAACAACAAAAAATTGAACAATTTTCTAATATGACAACCCAACAGGTCGCAGGTCTTTCGCTTGAACAAAAGATTGAATATATAGAATTATTGTTCCCTTCACAGCAAACAAAAGAGGAATTGATGAGTGTTTGCCAAAAGAATGAAGAAAACCTGAAAGCTTGTCTTTTCAATATGGATTTTCCGAAAGACTTTTGGGATAGCGAGAAAAAATCAGCCGACCGATTTGTTTCTTTGATTGTAAAGCAACCAGAAATAATAGATAAGATGAAAAATTGGCAAGATACTTCTTTAGATGATAAGAAACAGATGCTTCAACAAGTCGGAAAGGTTTTTGAATATGTCTACGGAACGGTTCCTGAGATTGTTTTCTTTACTCCAGAAGAAGAAAGGGCTAGACGCCGCACCCTAGGCTTAAATGAAGATGCTCCGATTAACGCAGCTTACCATCAAAACGGAAAAATTCATTTTAATGAGGAACGTTTACAAAGTAGTGATAATTTCTTTGCTGTATCCGTTATGTTTCATGAGGGAACGCATCATCGCTAACATTTGAATGATTTTGATAATTCATGGGTTAGGCGTATTTTTGATAGCAATCTAACAAATATTAATGTTTACGAGAATGAAACCAACAACAGAGACCGAGATTTATATACGATGCAACCCTCGGAAATTCATGCTTACGGTCTTCAAGAATATGTTGAACAGCAAATTACTGAAAAAACAGGAATAGATAAGGTTCGTTATGCAGATTTAGGAAAAGAAATCAAAAATGTTCATAACAAGGCATTTTCGATGGCAAAGCTGGCGCAATATCGTTCGAAACAAAAATAAATTTAACTTGTGAACAATGAGTTAAGCATCACCATCAAAGTAAGAGGAAGTTTATACTTCCTCTTTTTTTTGCTTTACTTCTTTTCTCTAAAGCTTATAAAATATATACTTTAGAGAATACCTTATATTTTAACAATGGTGATTAAACATTTTAAGATTTTATGTATTTTTCTCTTTTTTTTTGCTCAAATCTATACTTTTTACCATAATTATTTACTATAAAGGTCCCTTTAAAGCATCAAAAAAAAATAATTTTTTTTATTTCTAAAAATATATATTTTTGCAAGTGTGACTAAGTCGCATAACCAATGAAAAAAAGCAGAGTGTAAAAATACTGTTTTTTTATTTATTTTCCAAACGGGTCGCTCCGTGTTAAAAATAAAACATAGAAAACATATATATGTATTTTTACTTTATTAGCGATGTGTTTGTTGCGCAACTTTGTGTCTTTGAATGCTATTATATAAAATTTTATTATAAATAGCTTTACCGTTTTCTTTGATTTTATTAAATATTTTCTTTAAGTTGTCATCTTGCCCACAAATCAATGTTTCTGTATCAGCTAAAGGCTCATTTTTTATTGATCCTCTAACACCATTTACAATAGCTTTGCCTGAAAGTGCCAAAATAGCCTTTCCTTCATTAGATAGTCCTTTTTGATTTATGTCATAACCTATAAAATTGTGTTGTTCAACTTCTTTGCCTAAACTCGAACAAATGAAAACATTTCCTTGTCTTTCAGGGAAATAGCTTAGTTTCATTTCTTCTTGATTATTAAGTTTTGTAACCTCTTTCTGAAAATTATTATAATGGTAAACTTCATAATCTTGCGCTGAACAAAATGAAATTAAAGTAGATTTTGATACACCTAAAGGACAATATGGAGCTTGAGCGACACAAAGAAGTTGCTTTTGAATTTGCTGTTGCTCTTGTTTTGTATAGCCCAACTCTTTCATTTTAGCTGTCATCATATCTTCTAATTTTAAGAATGTGTAAGCACCATGGCAATGGGCAACAATATTTAGTTTTCTTATATTTAGCATTGCCTCTTCAGTTGAAATTCTCTTACCATCTTTATCTGATATACGAGGTAAAAATGCTGTATCAAATATTTTTTTGATGTAACGAGGGTTCATTGTATCGTCATTTAAGGGGGATTTTATTTTCACATTGCGTTTATGTGTTTGCATTAAATGTGTTCTGGCATTGTTTGCGTTAAATACTATATCCCTATCATCCCAGCCTCCAAAATCATATACTACCGAATATAGTGCTATATCTTCATTCATTTGTTCTCTTTGAAATAATTGTTCTAATGATTTTAGGTAGCCGTTGGCTCTAGCATCAGATGTTGTTCCATCACCACCTAAAAACAAAACACAAGTTTCTGTCGGTTGTATCTCATCTATATTTTTCCAACCCATTGGATTATCTTCATCTTTTTCGACACGTTGTCCAATAGATATGCTACTGCACAGTTCCTCATAGTTTCCTAAAATCCTATGAGCAACTTTTCCTGATTCTTTACTGTTATTAGGGTTGGATAATCCCATGTTAATTATATTATCAATTTCATTTTTAAATTTTTCATGTGTTCGCATACTTTCTAATGATTTGTATGCTGATTTAAGGGATGCAGCATCGTTTTGTGAAGATGAAATATGCTGCTTGATAATAGCTAAACCAGCATCTATTCTATCGGGCGAAGTACTGCAAATTTGGGATAAATTTTTATATAAAATAGAAAGTTGTGAAGAATCTTTAGGTGCAGTTGTAGTAATGATTTCCCATATATCTTCAGATATTTCAGGTTTTTGTTGATATATAGATGGTAAAAATTCCATTATCTTACTTTGAATTCCCGGAACTAAAGACATACTTTCATTTAGTATTTTAAGAGAATCATTTGGAGACGATGCTGTTATTATTGATTTTAAAGCAGAAACATATCCATATTGATTGTTTGCACTTATATTTTGAGATGATTTTTTTAATTCCTTATACATCAGACCTGACAATTCGGGACGAGATTTAAGTATATCGCTTGTGCAATTTGTAATTATCCAACCATTTCCTTGTGATTTAATTATATCAAAAGAATCTTCAATTTCAGGATAAGATAATTTGCTTATAATAGCTGCATATGTTTCACATAGACTTGGTCGTAAATCGCTAGATTGTGCTACGTTATCGTTACTTATATGATAAAAAGCAGGTAAGTATAATGATGCATCAGAAGGATGCTGAGAAATAAGCACTTGTACGTTTTTAAGATGATTGGCAACATCTGAAAAACTAAATTCATTCTGTTCCAATATTGCTTTTATTGTGTCCACATTTTCCTCTCAATCTTTCATTCTATTAAGTGCAATTATAGCAAATTAATTGATTTTTATCAATAGCTTTTCTTATAAAGATAAGGGGATTTGCAGAAAAATATATCATTTGGGCTTGTAAGATATAAAACACATCAACTATTATAAAAGTATATATTTCCGCAAGAACGACCTAGTCGTGTCACCAATTTGGAGAGAGGTTGCATTTTTTAATGTAACCTCTTGTTTTTTTTATCAAAAATTTGCGGTTCGATTGATTTCATATACCCAATTTGTACATTTTCGTTATCATTTCCATATAAGCCTTGATTTGTAAGAGTTTGCATCGGTTCGTGTGATTTGGTTGCTTGTGTCACCAAAATCTTACTATTAACAAACTCATTGAATGGAAATCTTAATTTATATGTTAATTTCACCTTCAGTTAAAGTAAGGCTTTCAAATACAAATTTGAGCAATAATCTTTCTAGTTCAAGATTTCGTGATTTTTCAAAATAATATCCTGCTTGTATTGCAATATCCAGTAATCCTAAAATTGTTTCATCAAAGTTTTTATCTGCCTTTTCATGAGCAGAAACCTTGTTTTTTAGACGGTTCATCTTAACTTGTATTTCATTACGTTTTGTATCAAATGATTCTCTATCCAGTTCCCCATCAAGTCTTAAATCAAACAGATTATTGAGCTTTTCTTTTAGTTTATCTTGTTCTTCTCGAAGCTTTTTAATCTCTTGAGCATAATATTTTTTCTCTGATGCTTTTGATGATTTTAATTCTTTTTGCAGTTCGATTATTACATTGTTGGGGAGCTTTATTCTGTTTAAGATAGAACTGATATGCTTAATAACTTCTTCTTCCCGTACATAAATCCTTGATTTATTCATAATTTAATCATATTATTCGAGTAAAATTTAACGTGTTTTTTTACTACAATAAAGTAGGTAAAATGTCTGAAGAAATATATGTACTAAATGATAATGGTTGTTTTTGCGGATTAAAAAATCGGCAAGAAGTTCATAGCAAAGGAATATTACACTCTGCTGTTCAATGTTGGGTTATGAATACAAAAGGAGAAGTCCTTATTCAAAGAAGAGCTGCAACAAAGGATAAAAGTGCCGGTAAGTGGGACGTGTCTTTTGGTGGGCACTGTGTAGCAACAAACAATAGTAACAATATTTTAATAGATAACGTTATTAAAGAAGGAAAAGAGGAATTAGGATTAAATATTAAAGATAGTGATATTATAAAACTTGGTGAAGTTCGTTATGTTTCTCAAGAAAATAAAAACAAAGAACTTTTAGGGGTATTCCTTATAAAAGTAAAAGATGACCAACATTTTATATTTGAGGATGGAGAGGTTTCAGAAGTTATGTGGATTAATCCTAATATCCTATATAATAATGTCTTGCAAAAAAACAAATAATATGCCAACAGATTGGGCGCTATAACATTATTAAACTTTTATGGAGTATAGCATGCAAGTAATCTCTATGACCATCGGTAAAATTCGAAAAATACACAAATTTATTACAGAAATAGTTATTATGAATGAAAGCTCTAAATTTGCATAAAAATACATCTGCACCATTTTCAAGCAAAGTCTTGATAGTTGCGAAATCTTCGCTATAAAGTGCTTTCATTAAATCATTATCGTTGCTAACCATTTGAATCTCCATGAAATTGCGGGTGGTTTTAAATTGCCGCCCGGGATATCATGCAAAGATTCAGCTGTCAAGCCGCAAAATTAACATTTTTTAACGATAATGTATTGATTCTAAAGAATTTCTTTTAAATTCAGATGGTTAAAGGTGTAACATTTTTAATTTATTTGCTTACAAATCACAACATTTGCCACAAGATGTTGTTTCTATTTGTATATTGCAATGATTAATACCAAATTTATCTTTTAGCACCTTTGCTACTATTGGAACTATATCAACATTACAACTTTCAATATGACATTCTAACGCAACATTATGCTCACTTATGCTCCATAAATGGACATGATGCACATCTTCAACATCATTAATTTCCGAAATACATTGCTTTACTTGTTCTATATCAATATTATCTGGAGAAGCATTCATTAATATATTAACTATCCTTGGAAATGTAGCAATTGATTGAAAAATCATATAAAATGCAATCAATAAAGCAACTATACCATCTATGCTATATATTCCGAACCAGACAATACAAAGTCCTGAAATAATAACACCGATAGAACCGAATACATCTGCCAAGTTATGAATAAACACCATTTTCATATTTGTATTATGATGAGCATCATGATGAGATATTTTTGCTGTAAATATATCAACAATTAATGCAAAAACAGAAATCCAAACAATCATCATTCCTTCAATTTGTTCAGGCTTAAACAAACGCCCAATACCTTCAATCAGCAAATAGCTTCCTGATATAAACAATAAAATTAAATTTACAAAGCCACCGATAACTTCCGCTCTTTTGAAACCATATGTATATTTTGATGATGCTTTCTTGTTTCCTATCTTAAACGCTATAATAGCAATCAATATTGATAAAGCATCAGAAGTATTATGCAGAGCATCACCAATCAACGCAACACTACCAGAAATAATACCGCCAATTATTTCTGCTATTGATAACAGCATATTAATTACAAATGATAAAATCAGCAATTTTACTGACTTTTCATTAACTTCACCATGATGACAATGCTCTGACATAAAATCCTCTTTATTTAATTATCGGCTTTATCAAACAATAAAACCAATTCATCTATTTTTTGCTGTAATTCTTCTTTAGGGGAATTAAAAGATGATGCAACACAATGATGTATATGATTATGTAATATATTCTTCTCAACACTTTTCAAAGCTGAACGAACAGCTTTTATTTGATATACAATATCCAAACAATAGCGTTCTTCTTCTATCATTTTCTTAATTCCCTCAACCTGACCAGATATGCGGTTAAGTTTTGGTAAATTATCCAAATGCTTTGGTTTTGATGATATTTGCATAGTTTTTCCTACTTGTTATCGCTGCAATGACAAGGTTCGCTACATTTGTTATCTTTTGTACATTGACAATTATCTCCGCAGTGGCATTCTTTACCATCTTTACCGCATTGGCAATTATCACCACACTGACAATCATCGCATTTGCAATTTGGATTACTACATTTAGCCATTTTCTTTCTCCTATAAAATGTTTTATTCAATACTGATATATACATATACCCTGTAATAGTATATTGTCAAGCAATATTCATGAAAATTACACTTTGTAAATAAATACCTTTATATAGCAAAAGGACGTGATATGAAGGTGTTGATTGAAACTGTTACAAACCGTAAAGGGTATAAGAATTTTAATGATATTGATAGTTTGAGCAAGTTTTTGAATGAAAATCGCAAGAAAATCAAAAGCTTTAAAATATTAAAAGAAGCATATGATGGCACTTTTGAAGAATTGCTTCAAGATGTTATGAAACGAGCTGATGATTTAGGACAAATGTTGCTTTGTGCTTTCTTTGGAATGACAGACCAAAGAGATAGATATCAAAACCTTCTCAAAGCTTCCAGCTATACAAGCAAAATCCAAAGTTTGGTTAGAGGATATTTGAAATAGATATTTACTTTTTGTCTTGATAATATAAAATTGGTAAAAAATATAGGAGCAAATATATGCTATCAATTGAAAATGCAAAAAAATTAATAGAAGAACTAAAAGAAAGAGAAATAATTTTAGGAAGAAAGCCAGAAACATGGTTTACTTATGAAAATCATATTATGGGGGTTGCCAACGTTGCAAAAAAAATAGCTTCTAAAATAGATGGTATGAATATTGGAGAAGTATATGTTTCTGCAATGTTGCATGATATATGCCGTACAGAAG
Source organism: Alphaproteobacteria bacterium (assembly GCA_045537965.1). Taxonomy (GTDB): domain Bacteria; phylum Pseudomonadota; class Alphaproteobacteria; order RF32; family CAG-239; genus CAZU01. The sequence goes on along the minus strand of JAZSQL010000011.1, from coordinate 21,403 downwards.
AAGATAGAAAACAAAGATTTCATGGAATATTAGGGTATGAAAAACTGAAGGATATTGATGAAAAGTCAGCTCGTTCTGCATTGCTCCATATGTTTCCTTGGAATAAGTTACCTGAATATGAAAAATGTTCAAAAATGTTTTTTAATAAACAAGAGGATTATGATTTTGTTGCAGATTTTATTAAAAAACATGAAACAACAGATGATGATTTATTAATACAATTAGCTGATAGTTTGGCAAATAAAGATGGTATTGTAACGTTGGAGCAAAGAGCAAAAGAATATTCTGAACGCCATGGAGTAGAATTACCTCAAGAAGTAATAGAACCAAGATATAAATTGAAATCATACTTTGATATAAAAGCCGGTTGCGAGATATATAGTTTACTACAAAACAGCTATAATGAGCAACTAAAACAAGATAAAGAAAGATAGTTTTATATAATCAATTTATAGAAGAATAACACCTTTTAAAGAACTCTATTTGTACGCATTTTTTGAAATGACCGATAAAAGCGACAAATACAATAAATTGCTTCGTACAATGGGACTTTTCGAAAGAAATTCAAGGTTTGGTCCGAGGGTACATAAGGTAAAGTTTTTAAGAAAAATCTAAAAAACTCTCCAAGATTGAATACTTTTTTAAGATATGCTTACAAGTTTATTGATGTCTTCTATTATTGTTTTTTGGTCAAAAACAATTCCATGTATATCTAATGATTTTGCGGCTTCTACATTTCGAGGTTTATCATCAATGAATATAACTTCTTCAGGGGTTGCATTTAATTTTTGCAAAACTTTTTTGTAAATTTTGGGATTTGGTTTTAACAATCCCAGTTCATAAGAAACAAAAATATTTTCGCTTTTTGTGAGAAAATCTGCAGTATCTATTAAATTTGGTAATGCATTGGATAACAAACAAATTTCTATATTTTGCTTTTTTAATTTATTCATTATCGTTAATGTTTCTTCAAAGATAGTTCCAACACCTTCGTGCATTGCTGTGTTGATTTCTGCTTCCATATCTGGCGAATGATTAATGCCACAGTAGTTGCACAAGTCTTTGCAAAATTGAGTATAATTTATTGTTCCTTGCATAAAGGGATTATAATCAAATGATTTTATGCCTTTTTTGCTATCAAAAGCATTTTTATCAGCTACTTTATTGCGAAAATATTGGTTGAGATTATCTAATGTATATGGATAGCAAACACCACCGACATCAAAAATCACATATTTTATTTTAGAAGTATGTTTTCTATAAACCTTCGCAAGTTCTTGTTGTCCTACTTTATTTAAGTGGACGGCATCCATATAAATCTTGGATAAATCCAGTGAGCTGAAGTTTGTATAAGCATCTAAATACTTGATTTGATGCGTTTCACACAGTTCTGACAGTTTGTGATTAAATGTTTCAATATCTACATTAAAGCCCCATTTATCCTCATCAAGCCAATCTTGATTTGGAAAAAGCTCTTCTCTAACGGGCAAAACTGATTGAACAATAATGTTAGAAGCTTTTGTTTTGGCTACTTTTAAGACTTCTTTATACTGATTGATAAGACTGGAAATGTCTATTTGGTTGGGTTTAGGAGCTCCGGACAGCAAATTGTTAATGCCTACCGCTAAAAACAAAGTGTCATAATGATTGTCGTCTTGTTTGATTTTGTGTAAAACACCTTCAATCTGTTCGCCATTTTGCGCGAGTTTTAAAGCTTCATTCCCCAAATAAAGCTCATCAAACCAGCTTTGATTATTGTTGCCATAACCAAATGCGATACTATCGCCATAAACACCAAATTTGTAGTTCATCTAAACCTCACTCTTTATAAAAATGATAAAACACAGTTTGTTAAAAAAACTATAAATTATAGCATAAACTGAACTTTTTTCTTTGTTTTTTCGTTATATAGCTTGTAAGATGATGATGTTAGGAGATGTTTTTATGCGGTATGTAATTGCTTTGATTTGTATGCTTTTTGCCGGCTCGGCTTGGGCTGATATGCGTTGTTCAACCAATTCTTTGGGTGTTACAAGGTGTCAAGATAGTGACGGTCGGGTTATCAAATCTCGTACAAACTCGCTTGGTGTAACGACTTATACCAATAACAAAGGAAATAAAGTAAAAGCAAGAACCAACTCTTTGGGGACAACTACTTATACCGGTAGCGATGGTACAAGAGGCACAGCAAGGACAAATTCGCTTGGGACGACCACTTATAAAGATAATAAAGGCAACACCATAAAGGCTCGCACAAATTCATTGGGGGTTACAACCTACACCGACCAAAACGGCAAGAAAACCAAATGCCGAACAAATTCACTAGGTGTCACAAGGTGTGATTAAGGAGAAAATTATATGCAAAGAGCTTGTATTCACTGGAATACAAGCTCTTGCGGAGTTACTCATTGTATATACCTGATATACCTGAGGTGTAAATAACGTTCTCAGGAGTAAATCTCTGATTAAAATTCCTTCCTTGTCGGTATAACATATCCGAAACAACTTTGTTTGCTGCATCAAGCATCGGTTGTTCAGGTTTTTTAACCATGACGCTGTTAGATACTTCTGCAAGTGTGCTCTTAATCCAATTGATTTGAGCTACAACATTATCAGTCGCTTCTAATTTATTGAGTTCTTCAAGGTCTTCCTTCATTAAATTGATGAAGTCTTCCCTATTGTTGCTCTTAAACGCAATTATCTGCACTGTGTTGTCAGAGTTACTGATACTGCCAAGCCAAGCAAAGTTAAGGTTAATGTTGTTACCAACAGGAACGAGTAAGTTTCCTGAAAACATTACTCTCTGATTTTTTCCGTTAAATTTTGTTATCATATTATATATATTTAATGGTTATAAAAATTTTATATCTGATACTGATAATAGCACATTTTTTTAGCTAATTCAACAAATTTATTGGTTTGTTGTTATTCCTTATAAATCACAGCGCCGTTATCTAAAAGTAGGTTTGCTATATCTATTTCTATTCGTTCTAAAGCGATAAGAAGTGCTGTTTCTCGTTGATAATTGAGCCAATTTACATCACAACCTTTGTCAATCAACATCTGAATTACATCTAGTTTTAGGTCATCAGTCATATTTTCGTTCAGAATCACTGACATTATTGCATTATAGCCAAATATATCGGTTCGGTTGATTTCGCTTCCTTGTTCAAGCAGATACTTAATAGGCTCTATTGTAGAGCAAAAGTAGCAAGCAACCAAAAAAAGTGTAGCTCTTCGGCGGTTTATTGGTGTGTTAATTTGGAAATTTTCCGTTTCAATCATCTTTTGTATCTCATCAACGCAATCAATGCAAAGCTCCGCTTCGCTTTCATAATTAGCCACCGGAAACACCGGTGCGTTCTTCACTCGCTCGGCAATCTGTTCCATTTTCTTTTGCATTTCGGGGAATTCATCAATATGAATTAGTTTTGAATAGGTCTGGTTTTCGGGATTGAAAGTTAACATTTTATCTCCTTTTTCTTCATTACAAATGTATTTATCATTACAACTTGTAATTTTTTATTTTAGCAAATTCGCTGCATTAACCGATAAATACATGTGAAGTTAATAATGCCTTTTACTTCATTAATATGTTTTTTAACAAATTAGAGCTGTAGGAATTCCTATTGCACCAATTTTTGTTACATTTTACAAAATGTAAAAACGATTGATAAATATTTCTGTAATTAAACATATAAAAGGAATTAAAATGAGTGAAAGACAAAGAAAGCTCACAATTACAGAGCGTTTAATTTTAACATATATCGGTTATAAAACCAATCGCAACTTCAAATTTTTTATGACTAACGAGACGTTGGCAAAGGCGATTTGCTGTAAAACATCATCAACCAAAGTTATGGTCAATAAACTCGTCCGTGAGGGGTATTTGATAAAATTCTGTGACGATAAGGGCAGAAGACAATTATCGCTCTTCGGACGTACTAAAAATTCACTTCAAAGACTAAAAGATGAAGGAAAACACCTTGGAAGACCTTTTGGTTTTAGCTATAAAAAGTTACAAAAGAAGCACAACAAAATAAAAGAATTGTTAGATAAAAATGTATCAAAAGCAGAGATTGCAAGGCTTATGGGATGCACTTGGTCAACTTTGCACAGATGTATAAATGAGGCAAATATCAGATAAGACATTACAAGATGTAATATCAGAATCATGATGAAGTTGTCATTTCATTATGGTTTTGACTTTTTCTCATTATACTTTTAGTCCTGATTTTATTTTAAGCGGCAAGGAAACTTCTTATCATTTGGACTTGTTCTTTCATCGCCAATATTTCAGAACGATGCTCCAAGAAAAAGTTGATATTAATTACCGATTTTGGTCCGATTTTCGTTGATTCCTGCTCACCAATTTGGAGAAGGCTGGCAGAAATTTTTGCCAGCCTTACGTTTTTCTGGCTTTGAGACGGTTCGTACGATTTTGCAATTTTATTCATCAAAAGGTAAGATTTTTCAAACTCATTAAACTAAAACTTCAATTTGTAATTTAGCGGTTATCAGCTATTTCAGTTTAGATAGTATATTTAGTATTGCCCCTTCCCTAATTTTGTGATATAATGAAATCCTATTCCAAATTATTGTAGAGTATTATGATGTATGTTTTCATTTGTTTATGGTTTTACCATTGCTTTGAGAATATCGTACTTTGTAGTGGTTTGGATAAAAAGAAATATTTTTTTATTAACAAATAAAGAGCGATGGCCCGATGCTTTCAAAATAACAGTGGAATATAAAAAATGAAAACAATTTCTAAAATAACTCTCTTAGAGAGAGTTGAAAAAGAAGCAAAGACAGACGTGCTTAATCGCATGTCTTGGAGTGCAGTGGTGAAAGAGGTAATCTTGCCGCAGATGGCGTGTCCTTATATTAAGGACGGATTTATGCAATTGTTAGCTGATTTTCCTCATGATATAATGAGGATGGATGTAAAGATTGCAGAAAATTTGTTTGAAATTGCAATGCAACGCATTTCCTGCGGTGCTGTACTCCATGAGCCGACATCATGGCCGGAGCCTCTTCAGCAAGAATACTTCGTCTATTCATCAAAATGGGATGAGCCCCATCTGATGACGCAGGCTTGTTATTCCTTCATAATGAAGGCAAGTGAGACTTGTTTAAAAGATGAGCAGCTCAAAGGACACATGGTGAAGATACTATTTGGTATCTTAAAGCATATATCGCCACAAGGTGATATGAGGTACGGCTATATGTGCCCTTTGCTGGAAGAAGATCCCCATAAGGCTCTCGCTTTATGGGCACACGCCGAAAGGATGGTTGAGCAGTATGCTGAGTTTGATGAGCTATATGCAAATTATGCTCAACCAGAGATTTGGTACGAGCATCGCTTATGGATCTCTCAAAACTTCTCCAAAATAAATTGGCGAAAGTTTTGTAAGAGAACAAAGTGTGTCTCTGGAAATAATTTTTTGCAAAGATCTCTGAATAAGAGAAAGTTGCGAAAAGAACTGAGAAGTTTACAACTTCCAGTAGCGCGCTAAATAATAGGTCGACAGTTTTTATACTGTCGGCTTTTTTTATTGCGAGGATTTTTTTTATATCTTGTGATTTAATTGTTATAAATTGTTTATTTTTCGATAAGATGCTCTACAATTTAACATATTTATGAAAATGGTATAATAATTCAAATAAAGTTGAGAGAGGTTTTTATGAAAAAAATTTTGGTTTTAAATTCGGGATCATCTTCTTTGAAATATCAACTATTTGAAACAGATGGTAGAGCATTTAGAGTAATCATAAAAGGACTTGCTGAAAGAATTGGAATTGATAATTCTAATATTTCTTATCAGACTGAAAATGGCATAAAAGAAACAATAAATATCCCTTTAGATAACCATGAAACAACCTTAAAAGCAATTTTTGATATATTGCTAAAAACATCTTTAAGCTCGATTGATGAGTTATGGGCTGTTGGTCATAGATTAGGACATGGTGGTGAATATTTTGATAAATCGGTAGTTATTGATGACAATGTTATGGAAAAAATTTATGAAACAAAAGATCTTTTACCATTACATGGAAATGCTTTTATTCTTGGGATAGAAGCGATGAAAAATTTGTTGCCAAATATAAAACAAATTGCAACTTTTGATTCAGCTTTTCATCAAACAATGCCTAAAGAAGCATATTTATATGCTTTGCCATTGGAGCAATATGAAAAATATAGGATTAGAAGATATGGTTTTCATGGTACGTCACATTATTATGTATCAAACGAATTGTTAAAAATTATGCCCAATGCTAAAAAAATTATATCTTGCCATTTGGGCAGTGGTTCTTCAATAACTGCAATAAAAGATGGCAAAAGTATTGATACATCTTTTGGTTTTGCCGCAAGTTGTGGAGTAACTATGGGAACCAGATGTGGTGATATTGATGCATTTATTCCTCTGTATATAATGAAAACTCAAAACAAAACTGCTGATGAAGTAAACCAAATGATGAATAAAGAAAGCGGACTTTGTGCTTTGTCTGGTGGATATTCTGATACTAGAGATATTGAAAAAAGATATAATGAAGGTGATGAAAAGGCTATTGTTGCTGTTAATATATATGTTCATAATATTGTAAAATATATAGGAGCATATACGGCTGAAATGGGGGGAGTTGATGCTATTATTTTTACGGCAGGTATCGGCGAAAACTCATCATTTTTAAGGCAAAAAATATGCGATAGACTAAAATTTATGGGACTTGATATAAATCAAGATACAAACCAACTTCGTTCGCAGTTTGTAGAATTATCAACCAAAGATAGTAAAATAAAAGCTTTTGTTATCCCTACAAATGAAGAACTTGTGATTGCTCAAGATACTTATCAGCTCTGTGTTAACGCATAATAAATATATATATTTTTTTAAAGCCTTTAGGTTGAATACATTTCAACGAGAGGCTTTAATTTTTGGTTATTTGATATATAAGTTTGATATATAAAAAATATTTCAATTTTTATTAATTCTATGAATTGTTTGTCTATAATAATTTAGATTAACATATCTAACAATAATATATAAATAAAACGTTTGTTTATCAATAACACCACCTCCCTAAATAATCCACTTATTTATTGAAATACAAATTAAAGGTTGCAAATTTAAACTAATTAAAATATAAGAGTCGCTATATAAAATAAACGTTCATTTTTGTATATACGCATCATGAAAAGACTTGAGTTTAAAGATAGATTTAAGCTGTGCAAAGGGATTAATGGTAAATATTCCCCCATGACGATGTATTATGCAATTCTTAAAAATCCTGTATTCATTTTGTTGTATCCATTTATGATGTTTTTTTCTTTTGTGTTGGCAATACCACACTATTTGATAGAGCTCTTTTATCTAGTGTGTAAATTTATTAAATATCATCTTTTAGTTGCAACAAAAGGGAAATATGAAGTAAACAATCTAATTAAACCGATAGCTTTTTATTTGCCACAATTCCATGAGATTGAAGAAAACAATCGTTGGTGGGGACAAGGCTTTACTGAATGGACAAATGTAAAAAAAGCAGTTCCTCTTTTTGATGATCACTATCAGCCACATATTCCACACAAAGACATTGGATATTATGACCTTTCTGATGTCAATGTGATGAAAAAACAAGCTAAAATAGCTAAAGATTTTGGTCTTTATGGCTTTTGCTTTTATTATTACCACTTTGCTGATGGAAAGAGATTGTTAGAAAAGCCTATTAATAATTGGCTTAAGGCAAAAGATATTAATTTTCCATTTTGTTTTGCATGGGCTAATGAAAATTGGACTAGATCATGGGATGGCGGTGATAAAGATGTTATAATGCCTCAAGATTATGACAGAGAAAATATGCTGTCTATGCTCAGAGAGATGTTACCTGCGTTTAAAGATGAAAGATATATAAAAATCGATAATAAACCTGTTTTATTGGTTTATCGAGCTGAAATTATTCCCGACATAAAAAACATTGCTCAGCTATGGCGAAAAACAGCCAAAGAATATGGCTTTGATGATTTATACCTTATTTCAGTTCAGAATTTTAGACAAGAAAATCCTTTTAATATGGGGTTTGATGCCGCTGTTGAATTTGCACCACAAATCAGTGGAAAAACTTTTTGTTGGCCGATGATTAATATTGAAAAATTTCAAAACATTCAAAAACCAACAATTGGACGATATGAGAATGTGATTGATACACATTTGAACTTTGGACGAGTTTCTTATCCAAGATACAAATGTGTTTGTCCTGCGTGGGATAACTCGCCAAGACGAGGAAACCGCTCACCAAGATTGTTGATTGGCAGCACACCGCAACTTTTTGGAAAATTTTATAAAAAGGCAGCAATAGTAACCTTAGAAAATCCTAAAACTAAAGATAATGGATTGTTATTTATTAATGCATGGAATGAATGGGGTGAAGGTGCTCATCTGGAACCCGATGAAAAATATGGCTATGCATGGCTTGAAGAGATAAAAAAAGTTCAAAACATGAAAATTAAAGACTTGGGAAAGAAAGGCTTAAAATGATAAATTTTAATATGCCAACTTTTACGGATAAAACCACAGAATATATTTTAGATGTATTTGCACAAAACCACGCTTCAGGAGATGGTAAATATACAAAACTTTGTCATGAGTGGTTTAAGAAAAATTTGAATTGCGAACAAGCTCTTTTGGTTCATTCTGGAACAGCAGCTTTAGAAATGGCTGCAATTTTAGCAAACCTACAACCTGGTGACGAAGTTATTATGCCCTCCTACACCTTTTGTTCAACTGCAAATGCTTTTGTATTGCAAGGAGCTGTTCCTGTATTTGTTGATATTAGGTCCGACACATTAAATATTGATGAGACTAAAATAGAAGCAGCAATTACTTCAAAAACGAAAGCAATTTGTTGCGTACACTATGCTGGTGTAGCTTGCGAGATGGACGTAATTATGGACATTGCCAAACGTCATAATCTTTTAGTTATTGAAGATGCAGCTCAAGCATTTGATTCCAAATATAAAGGAAAGCCACTTGGTACGATTGGAGATATGGGGTGTTTTAGCTTTCATGAAACTAAAAATATTATGTCTGGCGAAGGAGGTTTATTTGTAACAAATAATGATGAATTAGCAGAACGAGCCGAAATTATCAGAGAGAAAGGAACAAATAGAAGTAAATTTTTTAGAGGACAGGTTGATAAATATACATGGGTTGATAAAGGTTCAAGCTATTTACCTAGTGATGTTGTGGCAGCTTATCTGTACTCAGTATTAGAAATATCTGATAAAATTCAATCAAAACGTGTTGAGGTATGGAAAAAATATTATAATGCCTTTGTTCAATTAGAAAAAGAAGGAAAGGTAAAGCTTCCTACTATTCCTACAGATTGTACAAACAATGGTCATATGTTTTATCTTTTGTTTAATGATTTAGAAACAAGAACAAAGTTTATCAGTTTTCTAAAAGAAAAAGATATATATGCTCCATTTCACTATATTCCACTACACAGTGCTCCTGCTGGAGTAAAATATTGTAAAACAGCTTCATCAATGGAAATAACTAATAAAATTTCAAATACCCTAGTTAGATTACCTATGTTTTACGATATTACTAATAAAGAAATTGAAAAAATAATTGATGCTGTTCTAAAGTTTTGGAGAGAATAATGCCCATATTTTCTTGGAAAAACAGCAAATTTAAAATATTAGGAATTACCATATTTAAGGTAAAAAATATATCTCAAGGTATTTATTTATATGTTTTAGGGATTCCTTGTTATAAACATAAAGGTAAATTATCAAAACTTGTTGCAGAAATCCGAAAAAATAAAAATTTTAACACTCAAGAATTTGATAAAAAAATTGAATCTTTTATCAAGCCAATTAACGTTGTAAAAATGCAAAAAAATAACAATAATATAGGATTTTTTGCTACAGAAATTTATGATATGGGAGGACATTCCAAATGTATAAAAGATTTGATTTTGTCTTTATCTAATAAATATCAGCAATTTTTATTTCTTACCAAAAAATCATCAAGTATTGCGTATGCTCCTAATATATTGGATTTTATAAAAGATCATGTAAATATTTATGGAATTGATGCAAATTTAATTTTTTTTAGAAAAAACATAAAAAGGTTTTGTGATAAGATTATTTCCACAAATATCAGAACATTGTTGGTATATATTCACCCTGACGATATTTTTGGTACAGCTGTTTTGGCTTATCTAAAAAAGGCAACCAATATAAAGATTATATATTTCAATCATGCTTCACATTTTCCATCTTTAGGAATGAGCTTTGCTGATGTGATTTTAGAAGGAATGCCAACCACAGAAAAAGTAACAAATGAAAAAAGAGGATTTTCTAATACAAAAATTATAGGGCTGCAATCACTGGCTAAAGGCGAGACAAAATATTTTTCAAAGGACGAACTGAACCAATTAAAAAACAATATAGGTATTTCAAAAGATAACCTCGTAACCATGAGCGGAGCATCTAGTTACAAATTTTTTGATAATGATGCTTCTTCTTATTTTACAATGATTAAAAATCTTTTGAAAAAAGAACCCAGACTGATTCATGTTATAATATCTGAATTTAACGATAAACAAAAAAGCATTATTGATAATATTTTTGAAGATGCAAAAGATATAAAAAAACGCTTGATATTTGTCCCATATCAAACAAATTTTGATAAATATTTTCAAATGGCAGATGTATTTATTGATAGTTTTCCAGTGTCTTCGGCTTTGACACAGATTGATTTGATGAGAAATAAAGTTGCATCAATAGTGAAGATAAATAAAGAAACACCTGAATTTTCATTCCATGAATATCAAATGCCCAATTATCCGTATATGTTTGAAAAAGTAGAAGATATGGAAAAAGCTGTTTTAGAGCTTTTACATAATGTAAACAAACGCCGAGAAATTATAGAAAAAAACTATGATTTTTGGCTGAAAACTTATGAAAGTAGCGTTTATAAAAACAAAATATTAAAAATAATAAACGGAGATAATAATGAGTAAAAAAGTAGCAATATTACAATCTAATTATATACCTTGGAAAGGATATTTTGACATTATTGCCTCGGTTGATGAGTTTATATTTTACGATGAAATGCAATATACCACTAGGGATTGGCGTAATAGAAATAAAATAAAAACCCCTCAAGGGTTAAAATGGCTTTCAATTCCTGTGAATGCTAAGGGGTGTCAAATTAGCGGACAAAAAATATCAGAAACGACAATTGGTGATAAAAATTGGAGTATGTCTCATTGGAACACAATTAAGCAATTTTACAAAAAAGCACCATATTTTAATGATTACGCTGATATTTTTGAAAAACTGTATAAAGAATGTGAACAAGAAGAATATCTTTGCAAGGTAAATTATAAATTTATTTATGCAATCAATAATATTTTAGGAATAAAGACAAGGATATCCTTTGATAAAGATTATGGTCTAATTGAAGGTAAAACAGAACGCTTAGTCGATTTGGTAAAAAAAGCTGGCGGAACAGAATATTTATCAGGTCCTGCAGCTAAAGATTATATTGAAGCAAACTTGTTTGAAAAAGAAAATATTAAATTATCATGGATGGATTATTCGGGATATCCGGAATATCCGCAATTAAATCCACCATTTGAACACGGCGTTACAATATTAGACTTGATATTTAACTGTGGCCCCGAAGCAAGAAAGTATATGAAAGGGTAAATGTATGAAGAAAACAAAAAAATTAATTATTTTTGGTAATACAAGTTATTCTGAAATGGTTTGTGATTATTTTACTGAATATAGCGAATATGAAGTTGTTTGTTTTACAGTTCATCAAAATTACATACAAGATAATATTTTTTACAATAAAAAATTAATTAACTTTGAATATATTCAAAATGAATATCCAGCTTCAGAATATGAAATGTTTATTGCTGTTGGGTCATCAAATTTAAATAAAATAAGAGAAAATATTTTTAATCAAGCAATTGAGAAAGGTTATAAATTGGCTACATTTATACATCCAGATGCATATATAGCACCAAAAGTATCTATTGGAAAAAATTGCATAATTATGGAATGTGCCAGAATTTTGACAAGAAGTATAATTGGTGATAATACAATAGTGTGGCCTAGCGCATTTATATCGCACGATAATATTATTAAAAATAATTGTTACATAGTAGGTGCGACAAATGGTTTCTGTGAAATAGGAGAGAATTGTTTTTTGGGTGCAGGAGCAATAATTGCTGATAAAATTAAAATAGCTCCCTATAATTTTATAACAATGTCTGCTGTAATTAGAAAAAATACAGAAGAAGATTCTATTTATGAAGGAATTCCTGCAAAAAAACGACAGGGAATTAGCGCAACATTTTTTTCAAAATATATAAAGTAGCAAAGGATGTGTTACGATGACACATTTAAAGTTTAATTACGCAAAGATTACAGGCATTTGTACAGTTGTTCCTGAAAATAAGATCAAGCTTGATGATGAAATACAGTATTATGATGATGTTAATAAAATTAAACGATTAAAAATGGTCGTCGGTCTAAGTGAACGAACCGTTTCATCTAAAAACACTACTCCTGCAGATCTTATGGAATATGCTGCCATTAAAATTATAGAAAACATGAATATTGATAAAGATTCAATAGATGCCATAATATGCGTTTTAGACAACCCCGATTATAAATGTCCTCCAACAGCTTGTATTTTACAAGGAAAATTAGATTTACCAACAACATGTATGGCTTTTGATATAAATCATGGTTGTGCTGGTTATATTTATGGGTTGTGTATGGCACATTCTTTAATTGAAAGTGGATGTAAAAAAGTATTGCTTTTAGTTGGAGATACAAAAACAAAAACAATAAACATTAAAGATAGAATTTCAGCTCCAATCTTTGGAGATGGTGCAGCTGCTACAATAGTTGAAAGAAGTAAAACAGAAAATAATTCATATTTTATACTTGGCACACAAGGTAAAGATTATAAAAATATCATAGTTCCTGCAGGTGGTGCAAGAGTTCCTTATTCTGAAGAAACATCTAGAGAAACTTCTGACGAATATGGAAACATAAAATCACTCAATAATTTTCAAATGAATGGTAAAAATGTTTTTGATTTTACTATGAATGTTGTTCCTAAAAATATTCAAGATACCTTGAGTTTTGCTAATTTGGATCTTAATGATATTAATTATTTTGTGCTTCATCAAGCAAATAAAAGTATAATTCAAAATATAGCTCTAAGAATTGGTGAAAAAGATCTTAATAAAGTTCCAACATCTACATTGGCAAAATATGGAAATTTAGCGGTGGCTTCAATACCTAGTGCTATAAATGATTGCTTATTTGATTATGTTACTAAAGAAAAAAAAACACTATTATTATCTGGTTTTGGTGTTGGACTAGCATATGGTTCAGCTGTTGTAAGTTTAGAAAAAGTATATGCACCTACAATATTTACATATAAGGAGATAAAATATGAATAAGGAAGAATTTATAAATGAATTAAAAATAGCTATTAATACAGATTCTGAGCTGTATGAAGATATGGTATTAGAAGATCTTCCAGAGTGGGATTCTTTGGCTGTTATGTGTACAATATCTATGTTTACTGACAGTCTTAATATTCAAATGGACTTTAATGAATTTAAGGACTTGAAAACAATTAAAGACTTGATGAATCGAGCCGGTATACAATAATTAATTCCAATGGTATTATAAATGAAACTAATGAAGATATATAAAAGTATATATAGTTATCTAAAAAAAGATAGATGTAATATACATCTATCAAAAGGCGACACTCTTAAAAGGCCCAATAATTTTAAGTGTAAGAAATTTAGTCTATACGCTAGTGGCGGTGGTAATACGATTTCTTTGGGAACTAATTTTAATAGTAAAGATTTTGAGCTTACTGTCAAAGGTATAAATAATGAAGTCATAATAGGTGATAATTTCATTAATAACGGACAATGTAAGATTTTAGTTGTTGGTTCCAATAATAAAATTGTAATCGGAGATAATGTTCAGATTGTTACGCAGTTAGTAATTTATAATCATGATAATAGTAAAGATTGTAAGATAAATATCGGAAATAAAACTTCTTTCTACAAAACAGAAATTTCAACTTATGATAATGATTCATCAATAGAAATAGGTGAAGATTGTATGTTTGATTTTGATACAATCATATATAATACAGATGGCCATTCAATCTTTCAAAACGGTAATTTAATTAACAAAGCAGATAAATTAGTAATAGGAGATCATGTTTGGTGTGGTTGGGGATGTGCAATTCTTAAAAATTCATATATTCCAAGTGGTTGTATTGTTGGAAAATCAGCGGTTGTTGCAAAAAAATTTAATCGAGAAAATTGTGCTATAGCGGGTAATCCCGCAAAAATAATCAAAGAAAATATTTGCTGGAATAGAAAATCTATTAATGAAATTATTCAAGAAAATTATAACTTGGGAGACGTTAATGAATAAGACACTTGCAAAATTAATGACTTGTATGATTAAAGACAAAAATTTAAGAAAACAGCGTAGAAAAGAACTTATTAATGGAATAAGCAATCCTAATAAAATAAAACTTATTATGACACTTCTAGTTAAAGATGAGGAAGATATTATTGAAACAAATATACGTTTTCATAAAGAGATGGGAGTTGATGGATTTATTGTTACTAATAATAATTCTACTGATAATACTCTTCAAATATTAAATAAGCTAAAAAATGAAGGTCTAATACTAGAAATTATTGATGAAAAAGATCCAACCTATCAACAAGAACTTTGGGTTGATAGAATGATTAAATGTGCTAAAAATAAATATAAAGCTGATTGGGTAATAAATGCTGATGCTGACGAGTTTTATTATTCAAAAGATTTAAATTTAAAACAAAGTATTTGTAAATATCCTAAAATTAATGCTATCAAAGTAGAGAGTACTTTTTCTTTCCCCATAGATATTAATAATTGTTTTGAAAATCCATATTTTAATACAAATCCCATAAAAGATTTTGAGTATCCTTTACTCTATGAAGGAGGAAATGAGTACTTACGATATTTTTCTATTGAAAACATAAGAACATGTCCCAAAGTGTTTCATTCTACAAAGGGATATATTATGAATGTTAAAGGAAATCACGATGTCATTATGAAAAATAAAATTTTAGCTAACAATAATGACATAATTTTATACTACTATCATATTCCCAATTATAAAAGATATGAAGCAAAAGCTAAAAGATGGGCTTTAAGTGCTAAACACCTTACAGTTGGTGAAAATTACCTTACTAAAATGGTAAGGCTTTTCAATCAAGGTAAATTAAGGGATTTTTACAATTTATATTATGGTGAACAAATGAGAAATATGTTAATAGATAAAGGCGTTATTACTCCTGATTTTTCTGTTTATAATTTCCTTAAATATAAAGGTCTTTTATAATGCAAAAAAAATATGACATCATTTATTCGATAGGTCGTGATTGTGCTTGTGCAACGTATATGAAGAAAGCAAAATTGCGTTCTTGTTCTGGACCTTTTGATTGGCTGACTAATGCTGATTGCAAGGCGCGTTTTGACTTAATGCTTGATAATTTTGAAGGATTTTTAGAAAAACAATATCTAAAATTAATGCCCAAACCGACTCAATTTCCTGCCGATAAAAATAATGATTATTATGAAAATACTAAAACAGGATTGTATTTTTGGCATGATTTTCCTGCAGATAAATCTTTTGATGTTGCATATCCAGAGGTAAAACAAAAATATGAACGCAGAATTAAGCGTTTTTATCAAAATATAAAAAATAAAAATAGAATATTACTTATTTGGTTCTCTCATATTCATAATACGCCTGATGATATTGTATTAGATTTATGTAATAAATTTTGCAAAAAAATGAACAAAAATATAAATTTTTTATTCATTGAACATAAAGAAGGTGTTTATACACCAGAACATTATAATCTTTCTAATAATATAACTCGTTACTTTATGCATACGCAAAAAAGTGAAGCCGATGGAACTCCGACAACTTTAGGAAATGAAGAGTTGTTATTGCCTATTTTTAAGAAATACAAGCTAGTAGCTCCTTGGTATTTAGTTGTTAGTAACTTTTTTATCAAATTTTTTATAAAATTTATTTGTTTTTTTATCCCTGTAAAAAAATGGCGAAAAAATATTAGAAAACATATTAAAAGTTGAATGGATTAGTCAATGATTGTTTTTAATATATGTATTGATAATATCCAAAATTAAAAAGGGTTAGCGTGCATTGGCTAACCCTTTTCTTTTATAATTCGTCCAAAACAGAATCTTTCTTGTTTGGATTGTTGTTATAGAGAAACTTTGCTAATGCGATGCTGTCCTCTATAATTGATCTTAATCCAAATTTTTGGAACTCTGTCGAACTTTTACCTTCTCCCCAGAGACGTAAATCTCTGATAAAGTTGGCTAAATCCAACTTATCATCAAACATAGGAGCAAATCCATATAATTTTTCCCCTACCGTTATGATGACTGTTGGTGTTTCGCCAAATACATTTTCTAAGATAACTTCTTTTTCTACAGAAGTTGTCCTAGTTTTCTTATCACTTGTGCGAAATTGTGCTTTCAAGTGATTTCCTCTTCGGAGGGAGGTGTACTGTAATTCAAAGGTCTCTCCAGTGTCTGCTCTAAGAGCTGTTCCTTCACGTACACTGAAATATTGAAAACCTCTTAATTCAATATCACCTAGACGCCAACCCTGATACTCGTCAACAAATACCCAACGAGTATCGCTTCCGATATAATCAAGAAGCTGTTTTATTTTATTTTCCATAATAAATATTTTTAGTTAATAATAATGTTATAAGGTGGTTATATCATATTTTATCCTCCTTAGCAAGTGTTTTTGTCTAGTTTTTTAAAAAAATTAAATTGATTATTGCTTTTTACAAAATTTAATTAATCCACCTACACTTTTTAAAAATCGGCACGCCTTTTGCATATACAATAGCAACAAGTTGTAAATTATCCAAACTATTGGGGAATAGTTTTTAGATTTAGGGGAAAATTTTATGGATAATACGTCGTATATTGCATTGTCTCGCCAGATGGCTCTTTGGAAACAGATGAATATTGTTTCTAATAATATGGCAAATATGAATACTGCTGGATATAAACAAGACAATGCGTTGTTTGCATCATATATTAGTCAAACTCCAGATGCTTTGGGAATTGGCAAAGAACCTTTGTTTTTTACTCAAGATTATGCTGATTTTCAAAATTTTAGCGAAGGTGCTTTCAAAGAAACAGGTAATACTTTTGATTTAGCAATCAAAGGAGATGGTTTTTTCTGTATTGAGACTAAAGACGGTGAAAAATATACCCGCAAAGGTCAATTTACCTTAAACGAAAATGGTGCTCTGGTTACCACAGAGGGTGACTTTGTGATGAGTGAAAATAATACACCATTGTTTTTTGCTCCAAGCGAAACCGAAATTACAATTTCTGAAAGTGGAGATGTTTTAACTGAAAATGGTCTTATTGGAAGATTAAAAGTGGCAAATTTTGCCGATAACCAAAAATTGTTAAAAGTTAGTGGTGTTCTATTTGATAATGTTGACGGCAATGCTGTTAGCTTTGGTTCGAGCAATGTTAGAATTGCTCAAGGTATGATCGAAGCCTCAAATGTTAATGCTATTACTGAAATGACTAATTTGGTTCAAATACAACGTAGCTATGATTATGTGCAACAAATGATCGATGAAGAACATGATCGTTTGTCTAATACAATTTCAACTTATGCAGAACTTGCTTAAATTTAGGGGAATAAAATTATGAGATCTTTACAAATTGGCGCAACTGGAATGCTAGCTCAACAAACTAATGTTGATACAATTTCTAACAATATCGCTAATATGAATACTACGGCTTATACTAAAAGAAGAGCTGAATTTAGTGATTTGCTTTATCAAAATATAGTACGACCAGGGTCTGCTTCAACAGCTGATAACACTATTGTTCCTGCTGGTATTCAGATGGGGCTTGGTGTAAGAACATCGGCAATTTATCGTATTACTGAAGGTGGGTCGTTGACATCTACAGGTAATGATTTGGATTTGGCTATTAGAGGAAGGGGCTATTTTACAATTGAATTACCTGAAGGAAAAGGTACTGCATATACTCGTGATGGTGCATTTCAACGCAATGGTGATGGTACAATTGTAACACATGATGGCTATGTCGTACAACCAGAAATTACAATTCCTGAAGACGCTACCGAAGTTTATGTTAATAGCTCTGGCGAAGTTTGGATTAAACAAGATGGTGAAACAGACGAAATTAACGTTGGTCAGCTAGAGTTAGCTACATTTGTTAATGAAGCTGGTCTAGAAGCTTTGGGAGACAATTTGTTTGTTGAAACAGAAGCATCTGGTGCGCCAGTTATTGATAATCCTGATAGCGAAGGTTTTGGTTCTATATTGCAGGGATATTTAAATACTTCAAACGTTAATCCTGTTAGTGAAATTACAGAACTTATTTCAGCGCAACGTGCCTATGAAATGAATTCTAAAGTTATTACAACAGCAGATCAAATGCTTAGCACAATTAATCAAATGAGATAAGGCTTTAGATAGATGCGCTATTTATTAACATTGTTGGTTTTGTTGCAGATTGTGTTCGGTAGTGGTTCAGCTAGTGCATTGACTTTGGAACTTGATGATATTGTTGAGGCCATAAGAGCAGAATTTGTTGAACAAGGATTTGATGACAATGTTGAGCTAAAATTATTTGGTGGTCAAACAAAGTTTGATCTAGGCGATATCTCAGATGCCAAAATTTTGCTTAGTAATTTTTCAGCTGTTGAAGATGATGACAAGTTTACTGTAGATGCGGAAATTTTTGCCGATGGTAAAAGTGTTGCAACAACAAAACTTGTTGGTCGTTACTTTGTCTTAGAAAAAGTTTTGGTGCCAACAAAAGATATTACTAAAGATGAAATTATTAAAAAAGAAAATTTGACACAAATTATTATCAGAAGCAATCGTTTACGTGATGATGTTATTAAAGAAGAAAACAATTTACTCGGAAAACAAGCCATCAGAACTATCAAAGAAGGCAAACCTATTACATCTAGAGATATAAGAGATGAGATAGTTATAAAAAAAGGACAAATGATTATGGTTGTCTATAAATATAAAGGTTTGCAAATAACATCAAAAATGGAAGCCATAGAAGATGGAGCAAAAGGACAAAGAATTAGGCTGATTAATAATAAAAGTAATAAGGAAGTTATTGGTCGGGTTGTTGATAAAAATATGGTTGAAGTTTTGGGTGAATAATTTATGGGGAATGTAAAAATGTATAAGAATATTGTAAAAGGAACCGCAGTTTTGATGATGGCAACATCTTTGTCTGGTTGCGGAATGTGGTCTAGACTAAGTCGTGTTGGACAAGAACCTCCACTATCTCCAATTACCAATCCTATTGAAGCAAAAGGATATGAACCTGTGTCTATGCCAATGCCTGAAATTAAAGAGCAAAAACATGCTGCAAATTCTCTTTGGAGTCAAGGTTCTGATGGATTTTTTAGAGACCAAAGAGCTTCTAAAATTGGAGATATTATAACTGTTAAAATCTCTGCTAAAGATAATGCTTTGATGGAAAATGAAATGGAGCAAAATCGTGATGATAATAAAGATTCACTAGGCATTGGTTCTGTATTCGGATATGAGAAATATTTGGGTAAAGTATTCCCAGATACTGTTGATAAAGAAGGATTGATTAATGTTACTTCAAATAGAGAAATTGCTGGAGACGGTAAAATTGATAGAAAAGAAAGTATTGATGTAACTTTGGCAGCAGTTGTCACTCAAGTGTTACCAAATGGAAATCTAGTAATCGAAGGAACGCAAGAAATTAGGGTTAGTTACGAAGTTCGTCAGCTTTCAATGCGTGGAATTATTCGCCGAGCTGACATATCTTCTGACAATACTATAGAATCAAGCAAAATTGCTGAGTTAAGAGTTTCTTATGGTGGACAGGGTGTTATTACCGATGTTCAACAGCCACGATATGGCAGACAAGTGTTAGACATTGTTGCTCCATTCTAAAATTTTTGAAAGACTTTTAACTATATGATGAGTTCCCCTATTATTATGTGATGAAACTTTTTCTTGGAAAAATCTCCCCAATTTTTTCTTGAAAAAAGAAATATAATCGAAAGTATATCGATTGTATTGAGCTAAAGTAGAAAGAGGCTAAAAATTTATGTTTTTGGTATTATATTCCCCAATAACCAAACTTATTTTTAGCCTCTTTTGCTTGGAAAGGCTCTTTAGTAGGTTTAGAAAGTTTTGTTTATAACAAATTTAAATTATGGAAAAAATAATGTTAGATGAAATAAAAAATCAAATTGAAGGTGCGACCGAAGAAGCAAATCTTTTACAAGAATTTGCTGAACATTTAGAAACAGCATCAAAATCTAAAAATGATGAATACAAATTATTGGTATTAGATGAAAATATGAAAATGTGGGTAGCTATTGAATCATCTATAAAAAATCCTAATAATTTTTTACCTCAAAATATTAAAGATAATTTAGCTAAATTATCAAAGTATGTTGAACAAGTTACTATATCTAAAGGTGTTGATATGACCGAAAGCTATTTTCAGTCATTAGCTAATATAAACCGTCAAATTTCGCAAGGTTTGTTAGATTCTGTGACAGCCAGTTTGGCTCAGCAAGAAGCCTATTATTTAGCAAAATGTGGTCTAGACTTGTCTGAGGCTTCTAAAGCTAATGATAGTGACTTGCTAGTTAGTGCTTTGGATAATAATCAGCGTTTGTGGGTTATGATTAAAACAGTTATGAACAATGGCAAAACTAAACTTCCTAATGATGTCAGAAATAATTTGATTAAACTGGCTGACTACATTGCATTAAACACAATAAAA
Source organism: Alphaproteobacteria bacterium (assembly GCA_045537965.1). Classification (GTDB taxonomy): domain Bacteria; phylum Pseudomonadota; class Alphaproteobacteria; order RF32; family CAG-239; genus CAZU01. The sequence goes on along the minus strand of JAZSQL010000011.1, from coordinate 441 downwards.
ATAGGTCAAAACCTTAATAATGACAACCAAAAGATGATAGATAGCTTTATTAGTATCAATCGTCATATTTCAGAAGGTTTACTTGGCCACAGATAACAAGGTGTAGGGCTTGATATATCAAGCCCTTTTTTCTACCATAGAATGATAACTAGCCTTTATCCTGAATGTAGTGAAGAATCTTCCCTGTATAGTCACAGTTTAAGCAAGTAAAACAAGTGCCTTAGTAAATTCATCACTTCGAGGAGGAACGACGAGGATTAGCGATTTTCTTTGTTTTTAAAAATATTGAAGATGGCTTATATTTTTGCAAGCAAAAATAGCCATGACTTTTAGGGTATGTAAGGCAAAAAAACTATAAAACTTGCTCATTTAGATAAAAAATAGTAATTTTTATGATAATTTTCTTATGTAAAAACAATTTATTATAAAAAGTAATGTGCG
>JAZSQL010000052.1:0-30306 GCA_045537965.1 Alphaproteobacteria bacterium | reverse complement strand
AAAGAAATAAAAAGAATATAACACATTGAAAACATGTAATAAAAACAAGTTAATTGCTTTTTTACTTTTTTTGCTATATAATTAAAATATATATTGAAAAAAACTGTTCAGTTTTTTGCAAGGTTTTAGGTTGGCAACCATCTGTTTTTACAAAATATTATCAATAAAATATAATCAAAGTTACCGTTTGAATAAATAAAGTTATTCTAAGCTTTTTAATCGAATAATATCCTTTTATCAATGTGATCGCTATTTTTTTATGATATAAGGCGAAATTTATTGTATTTTTAAAGTTGTAATATAACGCCTATTATTGCAGATAAACACAGGTAGAAGATGGGGTTTTTACGCCAAAGTCTTATCATTGTCAAAATAGCAATAAAAAATAAAATTTCGACATTATTGGAAATTGCTATTTTGCTGATTTGAAGACCAGAAAAAAGAATTAAGGCTAAAACAGCGGGACGGATTCCTGATAAGATATTGTGAACTCGAATGTTGCAACTATATTTGTTTAGCATTTTGGCGATGATAATCATAATAATAAGTGAAGGAAGAACTAATCCAATAGTTGCAATTATTGCACCCAAAATACCTGAGGTATTAAATCCAGCAAAAGTTGCCATATTTATGCCTATGGGTCCAGGAGTTGATTCAGATATAGCAATCATATCAGCTAGTTCTGCTTTAGAAAACCAACCATATTTTTCGGATAGGTCAAACAAAAAAGGTACAGTTACGAGACCTCCGCCAATAGCGAAAAGTCCAATCTTAAAAAATTCAATGAACATTGTTAAGTATATCATTTTTTTATCTTTCTTTTAAGTTCGCCAAAAGCAAGAGAAAAAATAGCCGTTAATAAGACTAGGCCTACTGCAGACATATTAGCTCCGATTAGTAAAGTTAAAGATGCTAAAAATATTATGGTGCTAAGATAGTTTTTGATATTTTTTCGGGATAAATCATATATTATATCTGCGATTAAAGCTACTACGCAAATGCGAATGCCTGCGAAAGCGTACGAAACATAACGATTGTCCATAAAATGAGATAATACAGTTGCTAAAGATATAATTATAATTAGTGAGGGGAATATTATACCCATGGTTGAAGCTATGGCTCCTTTGATACCTTTTTGTTGATAGCCAATAAATGTTGCTACATTTACAGCAATTATTCCAGGAGTGCACTGCCCAATAGAATAAAGGTCTAATAATTCTTCTTCGGTTAGGTATCTTCTTTTGGTAACGACTTCGGCTTTTAATAGTGGGAGCATAGCATATCCTCCTCCAAATGTAAAAAGCCCTATTTTGAAGAAAAGTTGAAATAACTTCCATAAATCTTTCATGATAAAACCTCTTGAGGTAAAGCTTGTTATCTTGGCTATGCTGACTATATACCTATTTAGTTGTATAAAGGTTAACAATGGTTAGAACAAAATATGATAATAGGTATTTTAAAAGAAAAAGCTTGTTTTGAAACACGAGTTGCAGTAACCCCTCAGACTGTTGAGCGGTTAAAAAAAATGGGTTTTGATATTGAAATTGAACAATTTGCTGGATTGAGTTCAGGTATTAGTGATGATAGTTACAAAGAAGCTGGTGCCAATATAAAGGCAAATTTTGTAGATATCTTACAAAGAGCCGATATTTTATTATGTGTGCAGCCTTCATTGCAAGATATGATACAATATATGAAGTCTGGTTGCATGCTTATTGGTGATTTTCAAAATTTATTTGCAATGGATATGTTGAAGCTTTTTAAAGAGAAAAAAATAACATGTTTGGCTTTGGATAAATTGCCTAGAATTTCTAGAGCTCAGCCTTTTGATACTTTATCATCACAAAATAATTTGTCTGGTTATCAAGCTGTTCTTTGTGCTGTTAATTTTAGTCGAAGTATTGTCCCAATGATGATAACCTCTGCAGGTGTAGTTGCACCAATGAAATTTTTGATTGTTGGGGTGGGAGTAGCGGGGCTTCAAGCTATAGCTACAGCAAAACGTTTGGGGGCAAAAGTTTATGCATATGATATTAGAGAAGAAGTTAGAGAGCAGGTTAAATCGTTGAATGCAATATTTGTAAGTAGTATTGATGACGTTTTACAAGATATGGATGTGATTATAACATCGGCTTTTGTAGCAGGAAGAAGAGCTCCTCTACTTATAAAAAATAAAATGATTAAATTATTAAAGCAGTCAGTTGTTATTATTGATATGGCTGCTGGATTTGGTGGAAATGTTGAGGGTGTTTGTAATTTTAAAGTTGTGAAAGTTTATGATAGATTAATTTATGGAAATAGTAATTTGGCAGCTAAAATACCAGCAACGGCGAGTATGCTGTTGGCTAATAATTTTGCTAATTTTTTGGAATATATGAAAGATATAGAAATGGATTTTAATGATGAGTTAGTTAAAGAAACTTGCATAGTAAAAGGATGAGATTGATGGATATATGGATTTTTTTGACAATATTTATGCTAGCATGTTTTGTTGGATATTTTGTAATTTGGGGTGTAACTCCAGCACTGCATTCGCCATTGATGAGTGTATCAAATGCTATTTCAGGAATTGTTATTTTAGGGGCAATAATTTCTTTTGAAGATGTTAGAAACGTAGTTGATTTATATTTGGCTTATGGAGCATGTTTTTTGGCTGCTATAAATATTTTTGGAGGATTTGCGATTTCGCAACGAATGCTTGAAATGTTTAAAACTAAGGGAAAGAAGTAATGACAAATATTGTTAATATTCTTTATTTGGTAGTATGCTTTTTAATTATCTTATCAATTAGAACATTAGCAGTTCCTCGTAGTGCTCGTTTTGGCAATATTTTAGGAATGGTAGGAATGTTAATGGCTTTTGTTGGAGCATTTATATCTGTAAATTTGCCAAATTTTTGGGTTGTTATTAGCATAATTGTTGTTGGAGGAGTAGTTGGTGTTTATGCAGGATTGAAAGTTAAAATAGCATCGTTACCACAAATGATAGCCGTTTTTAATGGATTTGGCGGTTTAGCAGCTGTTTGTATAGCTTTGTCTGAGGTTATAGATTTTTCAAAAAATTATTTTGATAATATGATAGGATTAGTTATAGGTGGATTAGCTTTTTCTGGTTCAATGGTAGCGTTTGTGAAATTACAGGGATTTATTTCAGGAAAATCAGTGCATTTTCCATTGCAACAAGCTCTTAATTTGTTGTTATTAATGATTGTTTTAGTGTTGGGAAGTAGCTATATTGTGACACAAGATATTGGTGTCTTTTTGGTTTTAGGTGTTTTGGTATTATTTTTAGGGGTTTTGCTTGTGTTGCCTGTGGGCGGTGCGGATATGCCTGTGATTATTTCTATATTAAATGCATGTTCTGGTTGGGCAACGGTTGGTATAGGGATGTCTTTGGATATTATGTTGTTGGTTATTGTTGGAAGTATTGTTGGAGCGGGCGGTTCTATATTGGCTTATATTATGATGAAATCTATGAAACGTTCTTTTTTTAATATTTTGACAGGGAATTTTATAAATTCAAATTTGTTAAAAGATGAAAATGTTAAAATGGCACAAACAGGATCACCAGAAGAAGCTGCATTTATTATGGAAAATGCAACTAAAATTATAATTGTTCCAGGATATGGTATGGCAGTTGCTCAGGCACAGTATGCTGTTAAGGCAATGACGGATTTATTGCAAAATAAATATGGTGTAGAGGTAAAATTTGCAATTCATCCTGTAGCAGGGCGAATGCCTGGACATATGAATGTTTTGTTAGCTGAGGCCAATGTTGATTATAGTGAAGTTTTTGAAATGAATGATATTAATAATGAATTTTCATCTACAGATGTTGTGTATGTTATTGGTGCAAATGATATTACAAATCCTGAAGCAAAAAATAATCCTCAATCTCCTCTTTATGGGATGCCTGTTTTAGATGTTGAAAAAGCCAAAACAATATTTTTTGTTAAACGCTCTTTAGGCGTTGGATATTCTGGAGTTGAAAATCCATTGTTTTATGCTCCTAATACTATAATGTTATATGGAGATGCCAAAGATGTTACCGAAAAGATAGTAAAATCACTAGAATTAAATTAGTATTTAATTAGTTGTTCCGCTATGCTTTTACTCATTTTTCCAAGTAAATCACTCATTATATTAGCATAGCTATCGTAACCTTTTTTTATTGGAGCATTAAAAGAACTTTGTTGGCGTTTTAAAATTGTGCCATTAGGAGTGCTAATGTACCACCATGCATCTAAGATAGCTTGTTGATTTTTTATCATATCGAATCGAATAATTTGAACATCTACAAGGAAATTGAATTTTTCTAGTAAAGATGATTTAGGTTTAACAATAGAGTTTGGTAAGTATAGAGCTATATCTGATGCAATTGTTCGTTGTATCATTGAATCTAAAGGTTCGCCCCAACGGTTTAATTCATCGATGTTCATTTGTGGGTTTCCCTTATCAAAAGAGATAATTTGTGGTTTATCAATGTAGTCAGGTAGTTCGGTTGGAGAGATGCCGATACTTAGTTTTTTTGTGCTTAATGGAGTTGTTTTGGAAGAAGATAATGGTTGCAAATTATAAAATTTGCTTTGAGGACTGTATCCTCCTAAACATCCGCTTAAGAGGCAGAAAGATAAAATCGTTATTATTTTTTTCATTTATCGTTTTCCTTTTAATAAAGATTCAGGATGACGTTCAAGGTAGTCGGTGAGATTTTGCATTGATTTTGCAGCTTTACTTACATTTATTGTCGCCTTGTTAAAGTTGTCTAAAATCTCAATAGATACACCTTTATTTCGCTGAACAATAGTTTCGATATCTGTTACTATTTTATTTATTTCTGGCATTGCTTTATTTAAACCCGCAAAAAAATCGGTAAAGTTTTTTACTCCTTCGGCTAAGGGTAGTTTTTGTAGTCCACGTGATAGCTCGCCGATAGGAGATAAGGCTGTTGGAATTTCTAATGTTTTTGTGTCATCGTGATATTTGATAGGGGTGTTTGGTAACATTTCTAATTCTATCATTAATTGACCTGTTACATAGCTTTGAGATATAAGTCTAGCTCGTAAGCCTTTTTGAACTAGGGCGTCTAATACTTCACGAGTAGAATCGTATTTATCTGTACTGTCTAGAGATTTGGTGTGCATTTTAGCATAGACAGGAATGCTGAAAGAGAGATTTTCAGGATCTGCTTCAATACTAATACGATTAACTTCGCCAATTTTTACACCTTTTAAAACGACAGGTGAACCTACACCCAAACCATTGATTGATTCTTCAAAGTACATTACAACTTCTCGTCCAGAGTTTCCAAATAACTTATTTTGTAATAATGCACCAACAATTGTCAGCAAGACAATACTACCAGTCAGCATAAATACGCCTATCATTTTACGGTTTGGTTGTTTTGTCATTTTTTTCTATCTCCAGTTAAGAATTTGAGAACATTTTGATTTGGGGGATTTTTTAAAAGTTGACGAGGGTTACCTTGTGCTGAAATTCCTTTGATATCAATATCTAAGAAAATGGAATTAGTGCCAATTGCAAATATTGAGCTTAACTCATGAGTAATTACAATAATGGTTGTTCCTAGACTTTGATTAATTTCAATAATTAGATCATCTAATAGTTTTGAGCTTATGGGGTCAAGTCCAGCGGAAGGTTCATCAAAATATAATATTTCAGGGTCAAGAGCTAGAGCACGAGCTAATCCTGCACGTTTTTTCATTCCTCCACTTATTTCTGATGGGTAAAAATCTTCGTATCCTTTTAGTCCAACTAAAGCTAATTTTAATGTGACAAGGTCTTTTATCATATTATCCGAGTAATCGGTATATTGTTGTAAAGGTAAAGCAACATTTTCAGCTATGGTCATAGAGCTGAATAAAGCACCACTTTGATATAAAATGCCACAATTTTGCATAATTAATTTGCGGTTTTCTTCTGTTGTGGCATAAAAATCAGTATTATTAATAAAAATTTTTCCTGTAGTTGGTTTTTTTAATCCTGTCATTATACGCATAAGGCTGCTTTTACCACATCCAGAACCTCCCATTATTATAAAAATATCATTTTTTTTGATTTCAAAGTTCATATTATGCATAAGAATGTTGTTACCATAAGCAATGGTTATGTTATCGCCTTTGATTTTTAGATTGTCTTTTGTCATAGGCCGAGTACCTGAAAAATTAAAGTTAAAAACCCTGTAGCAACAATCATTATTACAATTGATGATACAACAGCTTTGGTAGTTGCTAGACCTACGCTATCAGCATTGCGTCCACAATTTATTCCATAGTAACAACCACAACAAGCAATTATTATTCCATAAATGAAACTGTGAAATAGCCCTACTAAAAAATTGGTTAATCCAAAAGCATCTATAGAGTATTGCCAATATTGAGTGATAGATATGTCAAGCATTATTACTCCAACAAAAGCACCGCCGACCATTCCCATTATATCAGAAAGTATTGTTAAAAAGGGTAATGTGGTGATTAGACTCAAAAAACGTGGAAGAATGAGAAAATCACTGACTTCAAAACCAAGTGTTTTTAGAGCATCTATTTCTTCATTTACTTGCATAGAGCCAATGGTTGCAGCGTAAGAAGCGCCTGTTCGTCCAGCCATTATTATTCCAGCCATTATTGCCCCCATAATTCTTATCATACCAATAGTTACAAGTGATGCTATATATATTTGAGCTCCAAAAGTTTTTAGTTGAATTGCACCGACAAAGGCCAAAATTAAGCCCACCATAAAACTTACTAAACTTATAATTCCGACAGCTTTGTATCCACTATCTTCTAGAGCAAATTCTAAATCGATTTTCCGCATTACAGCTTTGCCAGAAAAATATCTTCCTAAAGAGAAGATAATTTGTTTTATGAAAAAAACGGTGTTTTTTAAAGAAGTGTAAATTGATAATCCATTTTCACCTATTTTTTCTAAAAAAGAATATTTTTGCATCGTTTTATTACGTGGATTACGATCTATTTTAAGCGAAAGTTTTAAAAGTTGTGTTAAATCTCTGGGAAGATCATTCCAATTTATGGTTGAATTATTTTTTTTTGCAATAATCAAGGTTTGGTATAAAACAGCTGCAATATTAGAATCCCAAATAAGATTAGATTTTACAGAAAAATTTATTTTACTTGTTTGTCTAGCTGCTTCTAATAAAGATTTAATTTGGTTTTGATTGTCATATTTTTTGATGTCATTATCAATAGTTATTGTTAGTTGCTGGTTGTCTTTTATGAAATTCAATCCCATTAATATACCTCACTAATACTATATTTTGTAAAATATAATATTTATGAATATTAGAAAATCAAGTTATGAGGTTAATAATTTGGTATGTAAGAAAAAACCCCTTTGTTATAAGGGGTTTACAGTAGATGTTAGATATCAAGAGCTTTTTTGTATGTATCAAGTAAAAATTCTTGTTCGTCACGATCGGCAGCATTCATTTTACGGAGTTTAATTACTGCACGCATAATTTTAACATCGAATCCTGCAGATTTTGCTTCTGCAAATATATCTCTTATATCAGAGGATATTGCTTTTTTTTCTTCTTCTAAGCGTTCAATTCTTTCAATTAATGAGCGTAGGCGATCAGCAGCAATGCCTCCAGTTTCAGTTGTTTGTTCGGTCATCTCAATCTCCTTGGTTATAAAATGATATTTTGGTAGAAATTAACAAATTAAATTGTTATTTACAAGTATAAAAATAACGCCTTATTAACTTATTTTGTTTATGATATTGAGCAAAAGTTTTAGAAAGGATTTTATCTTATGCCTATTGATACACGTACCAAAATTTTAGCTACAATTGGACCTTCTTCAGCAACAAAGGAAAAGATTTCTCGCTTAATTGATGCTGGAGTGGATGCTTTTAGAATTAATTTTAGTCATGGAACGCACGACGAACATAGAGAGCGGATTGAGATTATTCGAACACTAGAAAAGGAAAAGGGACATTTTATTTCTATTTTAGCTGATTTACAAGGTCCAAAGTTGAGAGTGGGAGACTTTAGAGAAGACAAGGTTTGGCTTGATGAAGGGCAAAAATTTGTTTTAGATATGGAAAAGACATTAGGTGATAAAACAAGAGTTTGTTTACCTCATAAAGAGATTTTTGCAGCACTTAAAGTTGGTGATAAACTGTTGGTTAATGATGGATATATAGTATTGAAAGTTTTGAAGTGTGGTAAGGATTTTGCTGAAACTAAGGTTGAAGTGGGAGGATATATTTCTAGTCATAAGGGTGTGAATCTACCTAATACTACACTTAACATTTCTGCTATTACGTCTAAAGATGAAGAAGATTTGAAATTTGCTCTAAAAAATGATGTCGATTGGATAGGGTTGTCTTTTGTTCAGAAAGCTGATGATATAAGGAGGGCAAAAAAGCTTATTGATGGCAAAGCTCGAATTATCGCAAAGTTGGAAAAGCCTAGTGCGATTGATGATTTGGACGAGATTGTAAAGGAGGCAGATGCAATTATGGTTGCACGAGGGGATTTAGGAGTTGAATGTCCTTTACCAACGGTGCCTGTTATGCAAAAGAAAATAGTTAAAACATGTAGGTTGTATGCAAAACCTGTTATTGTTGCAACACAGATGTTAGAGTCAATGATTGTTAATCCAACACCAACTAGAGCAGAAGTTTCTGATGTGGCGACGGCTGTTTATGATGGAGCAGATACGGTTATGTTGTCGGCAGAAACAGCAGCAGGTAAATATCCAGAAGAAGCTGTAAAGATGATGCATAATATTATTTGTCAGGTAGAAAAAGATCCTCTATTTTTTGAGTTAATGAATAGTTCAAGAAGATATCCTTGTATGGCAGAAGAAGCAGATGCAATTACTTTTGCGGCTTCAGAATTGGCAGGTGTTTTAAAAAATGTAAAGGCGATTGTTAGTTATTCATCTTCAGGATTTACGACATTTTTAACTGCTAGAGAACGTCCTTCTTTACCAATTTTGTCGTTGTCTCCAGATATTAAAGTGGCTAGACAGATGAGTTTAGTTTGGGGTGTTAAATCTAGTATTAATAAAGAAAGCTTTAAAAAGTTTTCTAGTGTTGAAGAGTGTGCTGTTAAGCATGTTAAAGAGGCTGGATTAGCTAAATCTGGAGATCATATTATTATCACAGCAGGTTTTCCCTTGAACGTTAAAGGGAGGACGAATATGTTGCATACGGTCTATATAAATTAATTTTGGAGAAAGATAGTGCCTAGAGTATTTATTTTGATGATGGATTCATTTGGAATCGGTGGAGCTCTAGATGCCGATAAGTTTGGAGATGAAGGGGCAGATACTTTTGGGCATATTGTAGATAATTATCCTAATTTAAATATACCTAATTTGGTTGCTTTAGGGTTGATTAAGGCTGCTAACGGAGCTACAGGTTTAAATCGTAATTTATCTGATGAAGGAGCTAAGATTACGATGCCATCGAAATATGGGCATTGTTCAGAAGTTAGTTTAGCTAAGGATACATCATCAGGGCATTGGGAATTGGCAGGGGTTCCTGTAGAAACGCCGTGGGGATATTTTAAGTCTGATTATCCATCTTTTCCAGAAGAGTTAGTTGGTAATATTTGTAAAAGAGTTGGAATCGATGGTATTTTAGGTAATAAAGCGGCATCTGGGACAGAAATCATCGAGGAGTTGGGTGAGGAGCATATTAGGACAGGGATGCCAATTTGCTATACTTCAGTTGATAGTTGTTTTCAGATAGCGGCACATGAGGAATATTTCGGATTACAACGTCTTTACGATCTATGTGAGGTGGCATTTGAAGAAGTTAGACCGTATAGAATAGGCCGTGTTATTGCAAGACCGTTTACTGGTGATAGAAAAGGAGAGTTCGTAAGGACTAAAAATCGCCATGATTATTCTGTTGTTCCACCAAAGCCAACATTACTTGATATAGTTAAAAGTAGTGGTAGAAGTGTTTTTGCAATAGGCAAAGTAAGTGATATCTATGCTAATTGTGGTGTTACTGAGAAAATATTAGCTTCTGGTTTAGATGGACTTTGGGATAAAACTTTGAGTGTTGGTAAAAAAGCTTCAGATAATAGCTTGATTTTTACTAATTTTGTTGATTTTGATATGCTTTATGGACATCGACGTAATTTGAAAGGTTATGCGGAAGCTTTAGAATATTTTGATAAGCGGCTACCTGAAATTGAAAAGATTATGAAGGATGATGATATAGCCTTTATAGTTGCAGATCATGGTAATGATCCTACGGCAAAAGGTAGCGATCATACAAGAGAGCAAATACCCGTTTTAATGTTTGGTAGAAATGTTATAGCTGAAGATATTGGACAGAGAGATACTTTTGCTGATGTTGGACAAACAGTTGCAGATATTTTGGGGTTAAAATTAGATAAAGGTACATCTTTTTATAGAGGAAGGTAGATGGTTTGGCAGGCAACTAATTTGACGAAAGATAAGCATTGTTTTTTTGGTAGAAATGGTGGTGTATCAGAGGGAAAGTATGCATCTCTAAATGTTAATACGAGAAGTTGTGATAGTGTTAATAATTTAAATAAGAATCTTGATATTGCTGCAGCGGTGATCGGATTGAAAAAGGAAGATTTATTGCTTCTTAGTCAAGGTGTTAGTGATAATGTAGTGTATGTACAAAAAGCTAGTCGTGATGAAATAGAGGCAGATGGCGTTGTTACGAATAAAAGTAATATAGGACTTTGTATTCGGACAGCAGATTGTGTTCCTATTTTGTTTGAAGATAGAGTTAATGGTGTGATTGGTGCTGCTCATGCAGGATGGAGAGGTGCATATAAAGGTATTATAGCTAATGTTGTTAAGTTAATGTTAGAAAAAGGGGCAAAAGCGAAACATATAGCTGTAGGAGTGGGTCCTTGTATTGCGCAAAAATCTTACGAAGTTGATGCCTTTTTTTATAAACAGTTTGTTGAAGAAGATAGTGCCTTTGTAAAATATTTTAAGAATAGTAATAAAGAAGGATTTTATCTATTTGATTTGCAAAGTTTTTGTGTGGATAGAATATGTGAAGAGGGAATTAATAATATTAAAGTGTCAAATCATGATACATATGCTTTAAAAGAAGAATATTTTAGTTTTAGGCGTTTTACCCATCAAGGAATTGTAGATAAACCTAAAGATTTCGCTACGGAATTATCAGTAATAGTATTGTAAAAAAGGACTTTAAATATGTCACCTCTTGGTAAATTAACTTTAGCATTATTTGGACTTAGGCTATTTGGAGCTGATGGTTTTTTTGTTGGTTTATTTTTGGGGCATATGTTTATTGATAAGACATACGCGATTAGAAAAATCGAAAAATATATTAGTCATTTAGATGATATAATCAGAATTAAGTTGCCGTATAAATATTATCGTTATTATAATCGTCTTGATGGAAATATTTGGGGTAAAGTATGGGGATTGATTATTGGTAGTGTCTTATTTGGATTTTGGGGTTTGGTGTTATTGTTTATAATGGGACAAGTAATTTTTGATATGCCCTCCAATTTAAAAATTCGTAAGATTAAGAAAAATACTGATCATTTTTTTGATAATAACTGGGGTAAAATAATGGGAGCAATTGTAGGATTTGTTTTGCGTAGTCCTTTATTAATATTTTTAGGTCTTATTTTTGGTTTTATTATGGATTTTAGGAGATTGGAAGGTGCTAAGCTTATTCCATTTAGTGTTTTACAAGGGTATTGGCAAAAAATTAATCCATTAAAATTGTGGAGAGATGCTCAGGTTGGTGAGCATAGACAATATTTAGAAGTTATGGCAGCATTAGCTGCGTTGATTGTTGAAGCTGATGGTAAGGTAACAACTAAGGAGAAAAAAGTTTTTTGTCAGGTTTTTGCGGTAAAGCCAGAACAAAAGTCTTGGATTATGGATATTTTTGAAAATAAGCAAAAGCATAGATTGGGTGTTGATAAATATGCAGAAAAGTTAGAACAGTTGACAAGGTTTAATGAAGGATTAAAAGAGGTATCTATTGAGAATTTGTTTAGGATAGCAAAAGCTGATGAAAATATTACTAAAGAAGAAATGAAAGTGTTGACTAAAGTTGCAAAAATTATTGATTTGGATCAAAGATGTTTTGCTAAAATGAAATGTTTGTTTACGCCTAAGCCTATAGATAATAAGTTAGCTAAATTTTATGATGTTTTAGGTGTTCCATATGATGCTAATATAACAGAAATAAAATCTAGATGGAAAAAATTGATAGTTATTTATCATCCAGATAAATTAGCAGAAGCCTCTTCTGAAGAAATTAAAATTGCTACAGAACGAATGGCTGAGATAAATTTAGCTTATCAAGAAATTATGAGGATAAAAAGTAAAAAATGAGAAGATGGTTATTGCCTTTTTGGAGAAAAAGAAAGTCTGATATAGATATGATTGTTTTGCATTCAGTAGCTATGGCGCCAGAAGAAGCTATAAGTATTTTTAGAAAGTTTAGTGTTTCTAGCCATTATTTGATTGCAGAGGATGGAGAAATTTGGCAATTAACTGCTCAAAGAAAAAGGGCTTGGCATGCTGGAATATCTAAGTGGCGAGGTAAAAAAAATATTAATTCTAGATCAATAGGAATAGAATTTTGTTCAAAAAATTTAGGTCAATCTAATTTTACAGAACAGCAGAAGGAAACTGCTTTTGAACTTTTGCGACGTTTAACAAAAAAGTATAAAATAAAACCAGAAAATATTGTAGGGCATAGTGATATAGCTCCTACAAGAAAAGCAGATCCAGGAAAAGCATTTTTTTGGAAAGAATTGGCTGATGAAGGAATAGGCATTTGGTATGATATTGAAGATGCTGAAAAAGTATCTGAAAATAGTGTAGCTAAATTGTTACGATTTATAGGATACGATGTTAAAGATTTGAAAGCTGCAGCATATGCTTTCTGTAGACGTTTTTATCCTGAAAAAGTGCTTATTGTAGAAGATGTGTGGCAAATTGAGAAAAATGTATGTTTAGCTGATGATGATTTGTTAGTAGATGATCAATTTATAAAAACATTAAAAGCTGTTGCTTATGCGTATTGTAAAGCATCTAATAAACCTTGTAATATATAGGCAGCTGCGGAAGCATCTAGAGTTTGTTTGCGTTTGGAACGAGACATATCTATTTCTTTGATTAAAAAAGTTTCAACAGCTCGTGAGGATAAGCGTTCATCCCAAAAAATGAAAGGTAAATTGATTTCTTTGTTTACTATTTCTGCAAATTTACGTACGGCGGTAGCTGTTTCGCCTTCAGTTCCGTTCATTTGTAGGGGAAGACCATAGACTATTGCTCCTATTTCTTTATTGTCTATAATTTGTTTAATTTGTTTCAAATCTTGAGTTATGTTAGTGCGTTGAATTATAGTTATAGGATTGGCAGTCATTAATAATAGATCAGAAACAGCAATACCTAGCCTCTTTTCACCATAGTCAAAGGCCATAATTGCACGATTGTGGGGTAATTGTGTTTTAAATTCTTTTATATCCATAGCCTGTAGAGACTACAACAAAAGGACAAAGAGTCAATAGATTTAATATTATTGACAAAATGTTAAAATATGATATAAGCAATTTTAGTAATTGTATTAGTGATTTATTATTTTAAGGCGAAGAGCAAAATGCTTTATAACTTTGCACTGTAGTTATGGTATGGATTATTATTGTAATTTTCTGGGTATTGTTTTTTTTAGTGTCAATTGTTTATTATATTAATAAAAGATGCGAGGAAAAACTGAGGGGTAGAGCAAAGCTTCTGAATTGTGATGAGAGAAAGATAAATGAGTTTTTAGCAGTAGCTTTGGCAACAGAAGTAAGATTCCTATTGTCTCTGGATGATGAGGAATTTAAAGAGTTTTTGAACAAAAAATGATTTTGAGAGTGATGTAACTTTGGAGTTATATCACCTTTTTTTATTCGCTAATTGATTTTTAATAAAGATATATTAGGATTTATATTAATCTTTTTGACATTAGAGGATTAATTTTATGAATTTTCGTTTTAGTTTTAGTTTGTTGATTGCTTTATTTATGGCTTTTTCAGGTAAGGCAGAGTTGGCTATTGATGTTAGTGGGGCAATGAGAGATCCAATGCCTGTAGCTTTACCTGAGATGATTCATAATGGCTTTTTTGTAGGACAACAAGGTAAGAAAATTTTAGAAGTAATAAAAGCAGATTTAGAGCGCTCAGGTTTGTTTGAAACTGTTGATAAAGATAGTTATATTCAAGAATTTTCATCAATGAGTCAGGAACCTGAGTTTTTAGATTGGAAAGCAATTAAAGCTCAAGCTTTAATACAAAGTCAGATAGAAGAGATTGATGCGAATAATATTAAAGTTTCGTTTAGGTTGTGGGATGTGTTTGCAGAGAATCAAATGACTGGACAATCTTTTACAACAACAAAAGATAATTGGCGCCGAATAGCACATGTAATTGCAGATGCTATTTATGAACGACTGACTGGAGAAAAAGGCTATTTTGATACAAGAATTGTTTATGTTTCCGAATCAGGACCCGCTACAAAGAGAATTAAACGTTTGGCAATAATGGATCAAGATGGTGAAAATCATAAATTTTTAACCAATGGAGCAGCAATGGCTTTAACCCCAAGATTTTCACCCAATTTGCAAAAAATTACTTATATGTCTTATGCGGGAAATATACCAAGGGTTTATGTTTTAGATATAGAGAGTGGTGAACAAACATTGTTAGGAAATTTTCCTGGAATGACTTTTGCTCCACGTTTTTCTCCTGATAGTTCTAAGGTTTTGTTATCTTATGCATCAGGTGGTAAAACTAATATCTATGAAATGGATTTAAAAACACGTAAAAGTCGTCAAATTACATATGGAAGAGCTATTGATACAAGTCCTAGCTATTCACCAGATGGCAGTCAGATAGTTTTTAATTCTGATAGAGGTGGTAATCAACAGCTTTATGTTATGGATGCTGATGGTTCTAATGTAAGACGGATTAGTTTTGGTAATGGGCGTTATGCAACACCTGTATGGTCACCTCGAGGAGATTATATTGCTTTTACTAAAATGGCTGGAGGGCAATTTTATGTTGGAGTT
The DNA here is from genome assembly GCA_045537965.1 of Alphaproteobacteria bacterium. Classification (GTDB taxonomy): domain Bacteria; phylum Pseudomonadota; class Alphaproteobacteria; order RF32; family CAG-239; genus CAZU01. Next base: position 15,217 of record JAZSQL010000052.1, on the reverse strand, counting down.
ATGTATCCAGATGGAACAGGAGAGAGAGTATTGGCTTCGGGATATTTGGTTGAAGGACCAACTTGGTCGCCTAATGGTCGTGTTTTAATGTATTTTCGTCAAGATAAAGGAAAAGGGCGCTCTACTCCTCCAGTTAAATTATATTCTATTGATTTAACGGGTTATAATGAAAGACAAATTATAACACCAGCAGATGGTTCTGATCCAGCATGGTCTCCGTTACTCCCTTGAAATAATATGTAATAAAAGAGCGGTAATTTTACCGCTCTTTCATGTTAGGATATTTTTTTTATAATACAGCGAGATGGCGCTGGCTTTTTGTCGCTTATGGTTATTAATTTTTTTATATTTTCAGCAGATCGTTGGTATTGTTCTTCTGTTTGGGCGTGAATTATTGCTAAAGGTTTTTGGGGATCTACAAAATCGCCAATTTGGCAAAAATCAGAATATCCTGTTGCATAATCTAGTTTTTGTTCGGGAGTAACACGTCCACCTTTCATTTCAATTATGCTTAAACCAATACCTCTAGTATTCATGCTTGATACATATCCGTTAGTGTCACTATATACAGGTTTTATAATTTTTGCTTTTGGTAAGTATTTCCAAACATTATCACAAAAATCACTAGGTCCTCCAAGATAAGCTACCATTTGGGAGAATTTTTCAAGAGCTGAGCCATTGTCTAGTGATTGTTGTAGTTTAGTTTTTGCCTCACCTAAGTCACTAGCAAGTTTAGCAGATACTAAGAGTTCACCACATAATTCAATATTTATTTCATGTAAGCGGGTATCAACATTAATACCTTTTAGGTAGTCAACTGCTTCTGCTACTTCTAAAGCATTACCAACATTGTAACCAAGTACTTGATTCATATCTGTAATTACAGCATTAGTTTTGGTGTTAGCAGTATTAGCAACACGAACAATTGATGAGGCAAGTTCCTCAGCTCTTTCAAGGGAATCCATAAAAGCTCCGTTGCCACATTTTAAGTCCATGACTAAGCAATCTAATCCTGCAGCTAATTTTTTTGATAAAATAGATGCTGTTATTAAATCAACAGACTCAACGGTTGCGCAAACATCTCTGATTGCATAGATTTTTTTATCGGCGGGAGCTAGATTACCTGTTTGACCAATGATGGCACAACCTACATCTTTTACAGTGCTTCTGAATAAATCATTAGATGGTTGAGTTTGGTAACCAGGTATTGAGTCAAATTTATCCAATGTTCCACCAGTGTGACCTAAGCCACGACCTGATATCATAGGTACGTATCCATCGCAAGCAGCAATCATAGGAGCAAGCATTAAACTTATTTTATCGCCAACTCCACCAGATGAATGTTTGTCTATAATTGGACCGTTAATATCTTTCCAATTTAAAACATCTCCAGAATCGCGCATTGCTAGTGTTAAAGCGGTTGTTTCTTCCTTAGACATTCCATTTAGGAAGATAGCCATAGTCAAGGCAGCAGTTTGGGCATCAACAATAGAACCATTAGTAACTCCTTTTATGAAATCATTAATTTCAGAGCTGGTTAAGGATTGTTTATTACGTTTTTTGCGAATTATTTCTTGAGGAAGCATATTAGTATCCTTGTTTAATTTTATTTAATAGGTTTGTTAAAACAGAACTAGCGCCTAGTCTAAAATGAGAAGGGTTAATCCAGTTAGGTCCCATAATTGCTTGGCATAAAGTTAGATATTTTTTGGCATCTTCAAAGGTTTTTATACCACCAGAAGCTTTAAATCCTACGTTTTTATTACTTTGAGCAATTGTTTCCAAAATAACATTTGCAGCCTCTGGAGTGGCTGAAACATCAGTTTTGCCAGTAGATGTTTTGACAAAATTAGCATTAGCATCAATACATAGTTTTGTTGCTAATTTTATGAGTTCTATTTTTTTTAGTTCACCACTTTCAATTATTATTTTAAGGGTTTTATTTAAGCTTGCTTTACGTGTTTCTGCGAGATATTCTTGGCAAAAGTCTATATTTCCAGCCAATAAAGAACGATATGGTAACACGACGTCGAGCTCATCAGCTCCAAATTTTATAGCTGTAGATATTTCTTTTTGCATAAGTTGTATGTTGGGAGCTCCTACAGGGAAGTTAATTACTGTCGCAATTTTGAAATCTTTAGGTAATATTGTTTTTGCGTAGTGAATGAACTGAGGATATATGCATATAGAAGCAGTATTACCATAAGGGGTAAAAGCTTTTTGGCAAAGAGCTTTAATGCTGTCATCATCATCTGTTGAATTAAGGGATGTTAAATCAAGAGAATTTATTAATATTTTTGCTGCAGAAATATCATCCATAAGATTAAATCCTTTCAAAAATATGTTTTAGTAAGATACTAAGGTTTTGAGTGGCTTTATTTGCCATAGCTAAAGTTTCTGTGTGAGATTGAGTATTTTTTTGAAGACCTGTTCCAAGGTTAGTGATGACTGAGAAGCCAAGAGTTTCAATTCCTACATAGTTTGCAGATATTACTTCTGGTACGGTAGACATTCCAACAGCACTAGCCCCTAAAATACCGAATGCTTTAACTTCAGCGGCAGTTTCAAAATTTGGTCCAGAAACCATGAGATATACGCCTTGAGAAAGAGGAATATTAAGTTTTGAAGCTGTTTGCTTTGCAATTTCTTGTAAGTTTAAGGAATAGGCGTTACTCATATCTGGAAATCTAGGACCAAAATTGTCATTGTTAGGACCAATAAGAGGGTTATTAAAGCTCATGTTTATATGATCAGTTATTAACATTATAGAACCTGCTTGTATTTTGGCGGTTAAAGAACCAGCAGCGTTAGTAACGATGAGTTTTTTTACGCCTAATAATTTAAATGTTTTGATTATTTGGCATATAATTTGTGGTTGATGTCCTTCATATAGGTGAATGCGCCCTTGCATACAGATGACTTTTTTGTTTTGTAGTGTTCCACAAACAAATTGTCCTTTGTGTCCAGAGACACTACTTTGAGGGAAGTTTTTTATTTCGCTATATTTTATAATTATGGGATTAGATATCTGTTCAGCAAGACTTCCAAGACCAGATCCTAAAATCATAGCAATTTCGGGTTTAAAATCAGAGATATGTTTTTGTATTTGTTCTGCAAAAGAGTAGCAAAATTCAGTCATTGTTTAAAATTCCTTGAAATTATTGGGAAGCAACTCATCTATAGTGTATTCTTTTTGAATTCCTTGTGAATTAGCAAGATAGATGACAGTATTTTTGTTTGCAAATTCAGCAACGCGTTGTCGACAAGCACCACATGGAGTAATTAGTGTTTGAGAATCAGCATAAATTAATATGGCACTTATTTGTTTATCTCCGTTAGCAATCATCGATGCAATAGCACCAGTTTCTGCACATGAACCGTTAGGATATGCAATATTTTCAACATTGCATCCTGTATAAAATCGTTCAGATGTGCTTTGTATTGCACTACCTACCTTAAATTTTGAATATGGGGCGTAGGCATTTGAAGCAGCTTCTTGTGCTAATTTAAAGAGTTTGTCTGTATTATTCATTGTCTATAACCATTATAAATTAAATGTTTTTTTAATTTTATACTCTATAATAGAGTGAGAATAGTATAAAAGCAAAGATTATTTGCTAGTAATACAATAAGTAAAATTCTTTTTTATTTGAGGATTGAAAGTGAAAAAAATTGTTTGGGGTATAGTTATTTTGTTGTTTCTGGCGTTAGCGGGAACAGCATTTTATGTTGTGTCAATAGATTGGAATCAACATAAAGATAAAATATCTGAACAGTTTTATAATTTGACAGGTAAACATATAAGTTTTGATGGAAGAGTAAGTTTTAAAATTTTTCCAACCCCGTATTTAAAAGCTGTTAATGCAAAGGTGTATAATTCAAATGAAAAATCAGACAAACCTTTATTGGATATAAAGAATGTAATGGTGGAGTTAGCTTTGATTCCTTTATTGAAGGGGGAATTTGATGTAAAAAAAATGGTGCTTGATGGTGTTGTTGTTAATATTGATTGGAATAAAGGGGGGATTAATTGGCAGGGAGATTTAAGTCCTGATCAACGCTTAATGATGGAAGATGCTAAGATGGTGCTTAATAGTATTTCTTTGCAAAATGCTGAGGTCAATTTTGAAGCCAAAGAAGCTGGAATAAATTTTAGATTAACTAATTTAAGTGGAGAAGTTTCAGCACAAAGTATTTTCGGTCCTTTTAGAGTTGAGGGTAATTATCTTAAAGGGAATACGCCACAAGGTTTTGCAATAACAGTTGGAAAGTTATCAGAAAACTATGCTACGACATTAAATGCGGTGGTTACTCATCCTAAGTCAAATAGTTATGTTAGATTTGATGGTTCTTTTCACCTTATTAATAGGGTTTTGAATGGAAATGCTATTGTAGAAACCAAAAAGATGAGTGATTTTATTAATGATAATTGGCCTGAGTTAAAAGTTTCATCAGATTATAATAATCCATTGGCATTGGGATTTGATGTGGCTCTTAATCCTCAAAATATTAGTTTGTCTAATGTAGTAGTAAAGTATGGTAATACTCAAGGTGCTGGTGATGTACAAATTCCTCTTGATGATTCAGAAGAATGGGATATTACAACGAGTTTTAATTTTATTGATTTAGATTTGGATCCATTGGTTAAATTTGTGAAAAAATTTGTTTCTAAACATGTTGAAGAACCGTATATGCCAAATTATCCAATTAAATTAACTGCTGATATAAAAGCAGTAAGGTCTTTGTACGAGGGACAAGGATTAAAGAATTTGGAAACATCATTTTCTTTTGACAGAGATACGCTAACTATAGATGATTTGAGTGTTATGTTGCCTGGAGATACAAATTTGAAAATTAAGGGTAGTGTTTATCCTTATGATAATGAAGTTTATTATCATGCGGAAACTAGAGTTAATGCCACGGATTTGATGAAAACTTTAAAATGGTTAAATATGGAGCCAAAAGCCAATGCTTCGTCAGTTTATAAAAAAATGCTTTTGACTGCAAAATTTGCAGGTAATTTTGATAGAGTTCAGATATCACCGTTTAAGATTACATTAGATAAAAGTACATTATCTGGAGAAGCAGGGATAATATTTGGTGAAAGAAAGGATATTATGTTGGTTTTAGATGCTGATACTATAAATTTTGATAATTATATCAGTTCTTTGCCTAAAGAAGAAAGGGCTAAAACATGGGCGCAAAGGATGGCGTATAGATTTAGTAAACTTGGGGTTTTAAATGATTTTGATATGGTGTTGAATGCTAGAGCGGACTTGGTTATTTACGAAAGTATGCCTTTTGAAAAAGTAGATTTTAAAGGAAATATTTTAAATGGTAGAATGGAAATAGAGTATTGTAATATTGAAAAAGTAGCCAATACGTATGTTGGATTAAAAGGAGCTGTTGCTGGTTTTGGAAACTCTCCGCAGATGGATAATTTGCAGTATGATATAAAGAGTGGTGATGTTATTTCTCTAATTAATAAATTAGAACTTAATGTTCCTAGTTTGGATTATAAGAAGTTTAGTAAATTTAGGATGAATGGAACTGTAAACGGAAGTAGTGATGATTTTGCTACTAATACGGTATTTGATATTGGAACGATGAATGCTTTATATAAGGGACGTATTCGTAAACTTAATGATAGTTTAGATTTTGATGGGGAATTAGAAGTTAAGCATCCTGATTTTAATAAATTGTTGCAAAATGTTGAATCTAAATATGAGCCAACATCTTCAATTCTTGGTTTATTTAAATTTAAATCTAAAATTGTTGGTAATGACAAGGCGATGGATTTTAGTAATTTAGATATTAATGTTGGATATACAGTTTTGTCAGGTAATGCATCGTATGAAAATAATGGAGAACGTCCTAATATTATTGGTAATGTTGTAGTGAATAAATTAGAACTTGATAAATATTTGGCAAAAACGAAAACGGATTTTCAAATTAAAGTTAAAGAGCAAAAAGAATTGGTTGCGTTTCTTAATAAGCCGTTTTGGTATAATAATAAAATAGATTATTCGCCATATATTAATATTGATATGAAATTAGGGTTAAAAGTTGATGAGTTGACAGTTAATAAGCAATTATTTAAGGAAGCAAATTTGGATTTTTCTTTAGTTAATGGTGTTGCTGAAATTAGGGATTTTTCTGCTATTTATAAAAATACACCCGTGGTTGGAGCGATGACTTTGTATATGCTTGAAAATCCAAGCATTAGTGTTAATGTTAGTGTGCCAGAAGCAAATATGGCAGATTTTTCAACTGAAGGAAAAGTATATAATCTTAAAGGTGGTAAATTTTCAACTAGGTTTGATTTTAATTCAAAAGCAGATAGTCCAAAATCTTTTATTGAAAATCTTAAAGGTAAAGGAGAATTTAAAGCATCAAAAACGGATGTTAATGGTGTTAATTTACAAATTATTTATGATGATTTGATAAAAAGAGAAACACCAGATGGTTTAGCTGAGTTTGTTAAAAAGAATGTAGAATCGGGTAAAACGTTATTTGACAAATTGTCTGGTCGAATAATAGTTGATAAAGGAAATTTTAGTTTGGCTGATGTTTCCTTAGTAAGTACAGATTCAGAAATCAAAGCTTATGGTGAAGGTGATCTTAATAATTGGACTATGAATGTGGTATTTAATGTTAAGTATAATGAGCCAAAATATTTACCAGAGTTTTCATTTTCTTTGAAAAATGGTATGGATAATCCTAATGTTGATGTTAATGTTAGTTCGTTATTTAAAATGTATCAAGCAAAAGTTGATCAACGTGAGGCTGCAAAGAAAGCAGAGATTGAGGCTGAAAAAAGTTATTGGACTAATTTGTATAATGAACAGAAAAAAATTACTGATGATTTAGTAAAAAGTGTAAGAAATAATCTTGAGAAGAAGATAGAACTTAAAGAACAAAATGCCTTTCATTCTGATAGTATTAATAAGTATAATTTATTAAAACAAGAGATGGCAGCTAAATTAACAGCATTAATTGAGAGTGTTAATGAAGTTAATATAGATGTTATTGATAGTAGTGTGATTGAAAAGCTAAAGGTTTTGAATGATAAGGCTTTGCAGGATATTGAAATTTATACTAATAAAGTTGATGAGATATATTTGGATGATTTGAAAAAACGAGGTGAAATAGGATATAATAAGATGGTTGATCTTAATAATCAGCTTAAACAAGATATTTTTGTTTTTAATTCTTTGAATGATAAGTATAAAGAGCGTTTAGCAGGTATTATTACAGATTACAATTTGGATGAAGATTCAGAAGTTAATTCGTTGAAAGAGCTAATTGATAACGAGATAAAAATATTGGAAGATATAAATGATAGTATCACGGAAGTTCGAAATTCTGAGATAAAGGATTATAATATTGAAGGTTATGAACAATATAATGAAAAGTTGAACTTTAGTTATGATCAAATTAAAAAAGGTCGAGATATTTTGAAAAAAGATATAAATGTTTTTGAAAAATTAGTAGAATCTAAAGTGGTAGCAGCTGAAGAAGAGTACAAGATTAAGATTGAAGATGAAGAAAATAGGCGTAAAATAGAGGAAAATACTGGTAGTATTAGTATTAAAAAAACAGGGAAAACATTTACAGTTACTAGAGGATTAGAAGATATAGAAAATGCCGAAAATGAAATAAGTAAAGAAGGAGTAAGAGTTCTTGATTTTTCAAGAGAGAAAGTAAATATTGAAAAACAAGAAGACATTTCTAATGAAAATATTATTAAGAAAGGTTGGATTATTCGTGCGAATTAGCTTGAGGAATTGTTTTTTTATTGTTATATTGGCGTTATAAAAATAACTGTTATGTGGAGTTTATTTTCATGAGAAAACCAGAGGTTTGTATTTTACCAGTTGCAGGATTGTCAACAAGGAATTTGCCTGCAACCAAGGCTTTGCATAAAGGATTCCTAACATTGCATAGTAAGCCAATCATTCAGTATGCTGTTGATGCTTGTGCAGAAATCGGCATTAAAGAAATTGTATTTATTTATAGTGATCAATCTTGTAAACATTTGTTTGAAAAGCATTTTGCTCCTTATCCATGGTTGGAAAATCATTTGAGAGAGAAAAATAAATTAGATATTTTAGATGAGTTGTTAAAGATTATTCCTGAAGGTATGAAATTTTCTTTTGCTGAGCAATCTCAGCCTTTAGGTAATGGTCATGCTATTTTGATGGCTAAAGAGATTGTGGGGGATAGAGATTTTGTTGTAATGTGGCCAGATGATGTATATATAAATTTGCATGGTAAAGGTGTTTTGGCTCAGCTTTTGGACGTTTATGAAAAAGAAGGTGGAATGGTTGAAAATATTATGGAATTTCCTAAAGAAGAGGTTGTTCGTTATGGAGTTTTGTGTGGAGCTGTTCGAGAGGGGCGTTTAGTTAGAGCTAAAGGTAAAATTGAAAAGCCATCAATTGATAATGTTCCCTCTAACTATGCTAGTATGGGGCCATATATTTTACCAAATGAAATTATGGATATTTTGCCAGAAGTTCAAAAAGGGACTAATGGTGAAATTAATTTAGCCGATGCAATGGGGTTGGCAGCAGAAAGAGGAATGAAACTAACAGGTGTGTTGTGTGATGCAATGAGATTTGATTGTGGTACTAATAAAGAGTTAGAAAAATCTAACCTTAAGCTGACTCTAATGGAAGACCCTGATATGAGGGCATATTGTTGTGATCTGTTAAATACGATGATGGTATAATGAAGAGTGGAGTCGCTTTTTATAAGGCGGCTTCTTTTTGTAAAAAACGCTTGCGTTTTGAAAAAATATTAGTTATATTTCGTTCAGCTTTGAGAGTTTGGCTTGTGTTGGACTCTACATGAGTGCAGATATTTATGAAGGTAGTATCTGTTTTGATAATTATCCAGTCTGACCATCAGGCTAGTTTTATAAAGGAAAGGAAATGCTATGAGACATGGTGTAAAACATAGAAAACTTAATATGGATACTAATGCTCGCAGAGCTTTGTTCTCTAATTTGACTGTGGCTGTTTTGACACACGAACAAATTAAAGTTACTTTGCCACGAGCTAAGGAATTGAGAACATTTGTTGATAATATGATTACTTTGGGTAAGAAAGGTCAATTAAATAATCGCCGTCAGGCATTGGCTTTCTTGCGTGATAATGAAGTTGTTGCTAAATTGTTTTCTACTTTGGCAGAGCGTTATAAAAATCGTAATGGTGGTTATACTCGCGTTTTGCGTGCTGGTTTTCGTTATGGGGACTGTGCAGAGATGGCTATTGTTGAATTAGTTGATCGCGATGTTGCAGCTAAAGGTGCAAAAGATTTAGCTAGAGTAGCAGCTGAAAAAGCAGCTATTGAAGCAGCAGAAAAAGAAGCTGCAGCTGAAGTTGCTAAAGAAGAGAAGAAAGCTGAAAAGAAAAGCAAAAAATCTGAAAAGAAAGATGCTGAGTAATTTTTGATTTGTTTATTAAAAAACCCATTGATGAATTCAATGGGTTTTTTTGTTTTAATGCCTTGTAGGCTATTCTAAATTTATAGGGGGGTATCTATTAATTTTCTTCAGGTGTATATGGTTCAAACAGCAATTCTCCACCATTTTCAGTAATTAGTACAAGGTAATTTCCTTGCATTTTGTACGATTTTATTTTTGGTATTATTTGAAGAAAATTTTGTTCTGCTTCCATAGCTTCTTGAGGTCCCATCATCATTGTTGAAGCTAGAGGTCCAAAAGTTATAGTGTTTTTATCTTTTAGTTCGTATGTTCCCATTAAATAATTTACTACTTTGCCATTTAGTTTTCCATCTTGTGAAAATGTTATGGTAGTAGGAATGTTGTTTAGTGAATCGACAAGTTTATATGAACCTGCTTTAAAACTTGGTGATTGTTCTACGCTGCAAGCACATAAAAATATAATCGTTAGATAAATTAATTTTTTCATTAATATCTCCTTTGTTATATATTACTCTTCCTCATCATCTTTTATTCTTGTGATGTCAGCACCTACCGAACGAAGTTTTTCTTCCAATTTTTCGTAACCACGATCTAAGTGATAGACACGATTTACTATAGTTTCTCCATCTGCAATAAGACCTGCTAAAATTAGGGCAAAGGATGCACGTAAGTCTGTTGCCATTACTGGAGCGCCAGATAGTTTAGGAACACAGCGGACAATAGCAGAAGCGTGACCATGTACATTAATATTAGCACCCATACGTAATAGTTCAGGTACGTGCATAAAACGATTTTCGAATATTGTTTCGGTTACCATTGATGCTCCTTGAGCTGTAAGCATAAGAGCTAAGAATTGCGCTTGAAGATCTGTTGGAAATCCAGGGAAAGGTTCTGTCATAATGTCTTGCCCAACAAGATTACAACCTTTGGCATCAACAATAATACTATTGGTAGTTTCTTCTATTTTTGCTCCCATATCGCGTAAAACTTGTATAGGTCGACGCAATGTTTCAGGGCGGGCATTTACTAATTCTATGCGACCTCGAGTTATAGCTGCTGCTACAGCATACGATCCTGCCTCAATTCTGTCAGCAATAACCTTATGTACGGTGCCATGTAGTTTTTCAACACCATCAATAGTTAAAACAGCGGTACCAATACCGCTTATCTTAGCACCCATAGCATTTAACATATGAGCAAGATCACCTATTTCTGGTTCTTTAGCTGAATTTTCTAAAACGGTGCGTCCTTCAGCTAAAACAGCGGCCATTAAAACATTGCAAGTTGCACCAACAGATACTCCAGGAAAAATGATGTGAGCACCTTTGAGGCGTCCGTTGCTTTCGGCATAAATATAACCATTTTTTATTTCGATTTTAGCTCCCATTTTTTCAAGAGATGATAAATGAATATCCATAGGGCGTGCACCTATTGCACAGCCACCTGGTAGAGATAGTTCACATTTGCCAAAACGAGCTAATAAAGGTCCTAAAACATAATACGAAGCACGCATTTTACGAACATAATCGTAAGGTGCAGTTAGACTTTCGATTGTTTTGGTACGATATGAATATGTTTTAGTTGCATGTCCATCAACAAAATCATCAAAATCGTTTATTTTTGTACCAAGTTGTTCTAGAAGGTTGTTCATTGCCTTGATATCAGATAACATTGGCATATTGGTTAAAGTAATAGTTTCGTCAGTCAGGAGAGAGGCACAAATAAGAGGAAGGGCAGCGTTTTTGGCACCACTGACAAAAATTTTTCCTTCAAGAATTTTACCGCCGCGAATTTTTATTCTATCCATTTTTGTTCTCCTTCTTGAGTTGTTCTCGTTTTTTCTGTTGTTGTTTTCTTTTTTCTAAGTTTTTTTGTAAGGCTTTAGCTTCTCGTTCAAAGCGTTGATCATAGCGAGGTTTGGCATTATTTTTAGTGTCTTTAGACATTTTAAATCCTTTGAATATATTTTTTATAGTATTATTCTATATCATAAAAAATGAAAAAAAATAAGTAAAATAAATAAAAAATCCCTTGATTTTTGTAAAATGGTTTTGTATGTTGAGCCTCGTAGATGATGTTTATTTTGCCGCTATAGCTCAGTGGTAGAGCACACCCTTGGTAAGGGTGGGGTCGTAAGTCCGATTCTTACTAGCGGCACCATGTTTTAAAGCCCTCAACAAAATGAGGGCTTTTACTTTTGTTTGTAATACATTCGGCGAGTCCGATAGCGACGAGTCCAAAAAACGCCCAAAATCACAAATTATCGGACTCTTAAATCAAAAAATAACCCCTACCGATATAATGATAGAGGTTAAAAATTAAAGAACGTGCCCTTGAGGCAAGAGGTTCATTTCTTTTCTAAACTTTCACGCCAATCCTTACCATTGATAAGCAATTGCTTCGCAAGTGGTTCACTTCCTTTATGATAAGAATAAACAACTTCAAAAATCATATCGGTCGTATTGCGACGCCAAAATAATCTATCCAATTCACGTGCATTTTTTTCTGGGATATAAAAACGACATTGTCTACCCCAACGAGCTTCTTTACAAAACTCATTTTTAGGACAAATTCCATCCGAAAACTGACCACAATCTGTTCTATCCCAATCTATTGTGTATTGGATATAATGCCCTGATAATAAATCCCTTGGATCATATCCTGTTACAGCAACCTTGACTTCCTTTCCTGTTGCCTGTTGTGTATAAAGCCACATTGTCCATGTTAATAATGCAGCAAAAGGAATAACGAATATAAATGCTAAAATTTTCTTATTCATGGAATACCTCCATTGTTTTGATATACTTTGATGTTTTCCTGAGTAAGTATAAAACAACGAGTAATAAAATACCTCCAAGAATAAAACCAACTCCAGACACAAACAAATTACCAAAACGTGTTAAAAACAAGAATAAAATATATAATTCTATTAAATGAGTATTTCTGATAAAAGATTTCATATTTTTATTCTGAGTTGCCAAAAATAACCTAGATCCCAAAAATACAAAAACAAAAATATTTGCCATCACATTTTCAAATCCGACCGCAGCACCACCAACCAAAGCAATAAAATACATATTAATAAAGCAAATAACTGCGAACGCTTTCGGTAATACAATAATTTTATTAATAGATTTATACAACTGATTTCCTGCATATGTTAACAAAGCAAATACCAATGTACCGGTTATAAGTCCCATTAATGGGCTACCTCTTAGGAAATATTCTAACCATCTAAACAAGTGCCAAAAATCAACCACAGAAAAGAACAAACACAGCCAAACCATGTTTATTACTACCAATTTACTAAAAATAACAAAAACAAAACTCAGAATTGCCCATGATGTTGCAAAAGATTCCCAACCACCACTCAAATTAAAAATTTGACCTATGAGTCCTATTGTTGCTCCTACAAATAAAAATGAAAGAGTTAAAAAAAGTTCTTTTATTTTATCCTTTTTATTAATAATACTCCAGTAAGTTCCATATAAAATACCAGACCAGATAGCAAAATCTCCTAATAACTTAACAGGAACAGGAATCTCATCCCAATTCGAGCCCACAATCAAAATAAAACCAAGTCCAATAAATAATCCTGCAATCCAATACATGAGTTTCCATGCTAAATTGGAATGCTTGTTTTGTTCTGAAAGCGTAATTTTTTCAGCTTGCTCCTCTGATATTAGTCCCTGATCAACTAATTTTTGTAATTTATTTGATATTTTCATAAGAATCCTTTCATCTAACTATACATACATGTTTACATAAATCAGAAAACTAGGTCAAGACGATTTTTTGTAGTTTCTCTTTCAATTCTTCTGATATTTCAGTCCGATAATCGCAAACTTTTCCGCACCATCAAACAGGCCTCCTTTATGGAGGCTTTTTTAATGGTTTGAGGATAGTTAGAAGCGGACTTACGAAGTAATGTCCGGTGTGGATAGTTGGCGAATCGGACTTTTTATTTTTTTATGTCATTCCTTGACCTGCGCTGCGCGTCAGATCATCAAGGAATCTGGTCTTTGCGAAGCACTAATTTTTTTAATTTGAAGATGCCTTGACCAAATCTGGCGATTTGGAGGCATGACGGTTATTTGTTTTCTAAATTATCGGACTTTTAATCAATTATGTTTTAATTTGTTTTACAAATAAATTTTTTTTACTTATAAATTAGCTTAATTCGAATAGATGTAAGGAGACTAAAATGATTTATTATAATATAAATGACATTATAGTAAGAGATATGGTAGAAGCAGATCCTGAAATTATTACACATGAAGAGCATTTGCAAGGATGGACACATCAAAAAGAAGAGAAGTATAAACAAAGACTAATAGATGTTGCCGACAGAAAATGTGTTGCATTGGTGGCAGAATATAAAGGTAAAGTTGCTGGATATTTTAATGTTTATCCAAACACAATGTGTGGTTTATATGGTGGTAAAGGTTTTCCAGAGTTAATAGATTTAGGTGTATTCAAAAAATATAGAAAACTTGGAATAGGAACTGTTTTACTACAAGTTGCAGAACAAATTGCAAAAAAATATGCTGATATAGTGATTATTGGCGTAGGTTTACACCGTGACTATGGTTCAGCACAAAGAATGTACATCAAGCATGGATTTATTCCTGATGGTTCTGGTATTTGGTGGCAAGGAAAACCATTGGCTCCATATGCAGACTTAAAAAATGATGATGAACTTGCTCTTTATATGTCAAAAAAAATATAAATTAGTTCGATACTCGCAAAGTATCGTGCACCATTTATCAAAACCGCCTGTCTAAAGGCGGTTTTTGCTTTTGTGGGGTTGGACTTCTAAAAGTCCGATTGTGTCGTTCATCAAAACTGCATTTTTTCCTAAATTATCGGACTTTTTTAAAAAGAATAATCAATACAATGGGCACATATGTATCCAGCAATCTTTTCCATTACAACAACTATCGTATCCTCCTCTTTTATAACCGTCCTTGCATTTTTGAAACGAGAAATTACCATAACAATTCATAACTATCCGATTCAAACATACTTTATTTGCAGTTTCTTGACCTATACAATTTATGTCGATTTCTCTTTCTTCATCACAACTGTAGCATTTACCATCATCTCCCATAAATGTACTAGGTGGACAAGCATTTTTTGGACATAAACGAGAGATAACTTTTCCACATCCTGTGTGCGGGAAAATTCTATTTGGACATATTTCAGCAACCAGTGTTTCTCCAAGACATGTAATAGATACATCTTCACTAATATCACATCCATAACATTTACCATCATCTCCCATAAATGTTTTCGAGGGACAAACTGTTGTTGGACACTCTGATCTATCAAAAGGTGCACAATCAGCCAAAACCTCCACTGAAATAAAAAGTATAAAGGTCAAAAATAAAATCTTTTTCATAAATCCTTCCTTTTTTCTTTTAAGAATAGCAAAACTTTTCACAGATTACAGCTGTATTTTTTGCAATTTCTCCTTCAAATCTTCTGATATTTGAGTCCGATAACTGCAAGTGGATTTGCGTAAGTTACGAGAATAACTTATGTATGTCATATTCATCATAGCCTTCGTAGTAATAACTGGCATCAATACCTTTCATAAATATTTCACGCTCATCAATTTTATCAGTCAGGGCATTTTTCAAAAGATGTTTAATTTCAATATCTTTTACTGGGCTACGTTCCATTGCCGACAAATAATCTTCTTTATCAATTTTATCCCAATCCACAACCATTTTCAGTTCTTTTTTAAAGATTAAATCAAGCCAA
>JAZSQL010000045.1:0-2539 GCA_045537965.1 Alphaproteobacteria bacterium | reverse complement strand
GTCTCTTCTTCTGGTTCATCAGTTTCTGTTTCACCTTCTTCGGGTTCTTCTCCTCCATTAACCATTTCATCTGCCATGTTTTTATATTCTTCTGCTTGAGATTCTAGTTCCTCTTTATATTCTTTTGTTTGTTCTGCAAATTCTTGTGCTTTTTCAGCTTTTTCTTTAACACTTTCTGCTTTTGCTTTAATTTTCTCTGCTTTTTCCTTAGCTGCTCGTCCTGTATCACCCAATAAATCATCAGGAGATACTTTTAATGACATAAACTTCCTCGCTTTTGATGAATATTCGTGCTGAACTTGCCCTGTGCGTTTTAAAAATGTATTAGACTGTGTCATAGCATTACATAAAAAATCTGTTCCAGCATGTGCAAATGAGCAACAGCCTATAACCACTAGTATCGAAAATAAATATGTCAAAAACCTTGTCATTATTTATTCTCCATCTGTTGATGCTGAATTATTATCACTCGGCGGACCAGCAAGATAGCTATCTTTTTCTATATCAACTTTTGTATAGGGAACAATATTATCTAGGATATTTGTTATATTAAAAACTTGTATTGTTGATATTCGTGCTTTGATAGCATCAATCATTGTTTTTGAATTATCCAAAGCTAATTTGTTATTATAACTTAATTCAGTATTGACATCATTAGCTGGATTAGCACATCCTTTTGCCGTAGCATCAATACATACTAGAGCATTTATTCTATCTTCATAATTTGCTGAATCCACTAATATTTTAGCAAATTTTTCAAAATTTGGTTTGATATAATCTTTAACTATGGCATCTCGTTCTTCGGCATAGTTGGCAAACTCTTTATTTAATAACTTGCCTGATTTCGAATCATATGCAAGCCTTTTTATACAATCAGTTGTTATATTTGGCTCTTTAGAACTAATGGAACATCTTAAAGCTAAAGTAGGTGACACTATTACATTACCATATTCATCTATACCACCATCAAATTCTGCAGCAAACAAGTGATTGCAAAACAAAATTGCAATTAATAAAACAATTTGAAGATATTTCATCATATTTTTCATAGTTAAAACATCCTTGCATTATTAATTTTTATCTTCGCTATCTTTTTTTTCAGCTTTTGTTGACATAAAAGCTGAATATGTTGCTACCCCTAACTCCCTTGACCACAACTTGTTTAAAATATTAAGCCTTGTGCCCAATATCATATGCATTTCTTTAGCAATACGCCAAGATGCATCAACATCAGCAGTTTCAGAATTCAAAATAGGATCAATTTGATCATTTTTGAAAGTCAGACTTTCATTATAGATGTTCATTGCTTCAAAATAAGCTGCTGTTATGTATTCAACGTAACCATTATAAATATCTCTACCTATATCTTGGCTTTCTTTCTGTGCTTTTGTATCATCTATAGCATTTTCTCTGCCTGCAACATTGACAGCTTTTTGCATGCACTTAACAAATTCTTCTGGTTTTGTAGCTTGTTCGTAATTAAAATTTTTACAAAAAAGATAAATTGGGCTTGGTACAACCAATGTTCCGTCAATTGTTTCGTAACCTAGTGTATCTAGAGCCATTGTCGAAGCAAAAGCTAAAGGATAAGAATTGTGAATGGTGCTTTGATTGAAACTAGACTGAAATGTTTTACGAGTTGGTTTAGATGTAGCACTACTACTTCCTTTTAATTTTTTTTCAGTATTTTGATTACTTTTAGCTTTAGATTTACTCTCACTACTAGCTCCTGCTGTTGTATTACCATTTTTAAGACCTTTTTTGAGCTCTTTTATAGATGATTTTAAGTCTTTTTCTTTAGCTTTAGATTTACTCTCGCTACTAGACCCTGCTGTTGTATTACCATCTTTGAGACCTTCTGTGAGTTCTTTTATAGATGCTTTTAAGTCTTTTTTATTGTCATCAGCCATCTTTTGATCAGCTTTACCATCTGAAGGTTTTATATCTTTTTTATCTACTCTTTTTAGATCTCCTACATTTTTTCCCTCTGTTTCGGTATCATCATCAACTTGGACAGATTTTAATGCCCCAGAAACTGGCTTGATGGCATTATCTGTTGATGGCTGAGATAATGCTATTCCCTTTTCTGATGATGTATCTAAAGCCTTTAAAGTAGATGTCATTGATGTATTTTCCAAAGCTTTGGCGGATTTAGAAGCAGAAGAAGTTTTTGCAACTGCTGATATTGCTGAGCTTTTAGCTGACATATCCCCTGTACTTAAAGTTCCTCCTTTTGCAGCATTAGCACTTCTTGATTTGATTTCTGAAGTTAGAGTTTTGAGAGATGAACCATCTGTAGTTGCAGGGCTCATAGCAACAGAATCGGCTGCCATCATTCTTTGGCGTGTTGGCTGTGCTGTTTCTGTTTCAACTAGTTTTCTTGCTGCTCCAGCTAATGTACCACCTTTTTCTTCTTTACAAATTTCATTTTCGGGGTTAATTGCACATTCATATTCTCTTTTTGCTTTGTTATAAACGGCTGTTGCTTGCTTACACTTTTTGCTTTCAGGTTCTACACATTCCTCTTCCATAGCTAACT
>JAZSQL010000014.1:0-77059 GCA_045537965.1 Alphaproteobacteria bacterium | reverse complement strand
TATTATTCAACCGAAGGAGGGCAAAAAGAAGGTAGCTGGTTCTTACCTACTGTTAAAGAAAGTATGAAATTACTTGAAAATAGCGTTAAGATAAATGAAATATTAACGAATATAGGTGAGACTATATCAAGTAACTGGTATTACACATCTAGTGAAACAAACGAGCCTACTGGTTTTAGATTAATGGGCTATGGCTTTAGTAATGGTATCTCAGGTGTATCCTCGTATGTTCCAAAATATACCCCTGAAGCACCAACTAGATATGTTCGCTGTGCAATACAGTATTAATAAATAGCATACAAAAAGCCCTGCAATTAATAAAAAAGCAGGGCTTAAATTTATAGATTTAATCTATTGCATATTAATCAAAACAATCTCTACACGACGGTTTTGTTCACGTCCTGCAGCCGTTGCATTTGAAGCAATAGGGTTAGCAGAACCATAGCCATTAGCAACAATTCGATTAGCGGCAATTCCTTGAACTCGCAAAAAGTCGGCTACGGCATTAGCTCTTTTAACTGATAAAGGATTATTTATTGCATCGTTTCCAGTGTTATCAGTATAACCATTAACTTGAATATAGGTCTTATTATATTCTTTCAAAACCTTAGCAATAGATACCATTACAGGTTGAAAAGATTGTTTGATAAATGCTTCGTTAGTATCAAAGGTAATATTTCCAGGCATAACCAAATAAATTTGCCCATTAATTTCTTTAACCTGTACTCCTGTTCCAACAAGTTCTTTACGCAAAACAGATGCTTGATAATCCATATATCCACCTGTGCCAGCTCCCATTGCTGCACCTGTAGCCGCACCTATTAACGCTCCTTTTTCACCACCAACCAAAGCTCCAACACCAGCACCTAAAGCTGTTCCAATACCAGCACCCCAAGCAGTTTTAGCAACCTTTTTTTCACCTGTATAAGGATCTGTAGCACAAGCACTAACAAACGCAGTTAAGATAACTGCACAAATTATTTTTTTCATTTACTTTCTCCTATTATATTTTGATGTAACAATTTAGCTGAATCTAACCCAGAAGCTACAGCTTCAACAATTGTCGAACCTCCTATTTTACAATCCCCTGCATAAATTATATTGCGATGTTCAACAGGTCTTTCAGCTCGACTTCCTATTGCTTTTATAACCAAATCAAAGCCTCGCCGAACTACAAAAGAATTTTCAATATCTTCATAACCTCGTTCTCCTGGTTGAGTAGAGCAGGTTATAATATCAAATTTGTCTGCATTTTTCTCTACTTTACAAACTCTTGTTGTTGTAAGTAAATCAATTTGCTTGTCAAGTAACTCTTCCATCTCTTTTCGAGTTACTTTCATATCGAAAATCTTACGTCTTACAAAAAGCGAAACAAGCTTTGCTCCCATATTTTTTGCCGTAATAGCGCAATCAGCAGCAACATTACCACCACCAACAATCGCTACCATACCATTTTTTTCATACATTTTAGGATTTTTCAAATATTCAGCATAGGGAACAATATTATCTTCGCCTTCAATCCCAAGGTCTATTCCTTGTTGTTCGCCAATTGCCATAATTACTCCGTCAAAACCTTGTTCCAACAACAACTTAGGATCATCAATTTGTGTTTCAAATTCAATTTCAGCATTACCAAATTGCTTTATATAATTCCAATCATCTTCAATTACTTCATATGGAAGTCGATAATCAGGAATTAAATTAAGTGCTCCACCAATTTTGTCTGATTTTTCAAATATTTTTACTTTATATCTTAGCTTTAATAACACCCAAGTCGCAGCCATTCCTGCTGGTCCAGAACCAACAATTGCAATTTTTTTTCCATTATTAGCTGTTTTTTCAAAATCTTGCAAAGTATTACGATATTTACTAATCAGTGTTGCCTGTACCAAAGGAATGTTGATAGGTAAATCTATCTTACTACGCAAACAGGCTTTCATACAAAAATTGTCAGGACAAATCAAACCGCATGTGTGCGCAAAAGGATTGTTTTTGCAAATAGATTTAACTGCATTTTCAAAATCCCCTTTTTTTGCATATTGAATAAATTCTTGCGGTGAACATCCAACTGGACAAGCATTCATACAAGGTTTAGCAACACAATTTAAACACTTTTCCAGCTCTGCATTAAATTGAGGTTTATTAAGATATAGACCAGCCATAAACTAATATCCTTCTAAATTGTTGCTAGTTCACCACTAATACAAAATTATCTGATACAATCTTAAGCTTTTAAGCTATCTTCAGATGTAGTAACACTAGCTTCTGGCAATATTTTTTTGACCAATCCACTCAAAACATTACCAAAACCAACTTCAACAAATTTGTTAGCTCCACTTTCAGCCATATAAACAACACTTTCTTGCCATTTTACAGTATTAGTAATTTGCTTTACCAACAAATCTTTAATTTCTGCAGTATCTGAATATTCCTTGGCAGTTAAGTTGCTAATAACCTTAAAGTTAGGAACAGCAAATTTAGTTTGTTCTATAATTGTCAACATGTTATCAGCGGCACTTTGCATCAAAGGAGAATGAAATGCTCCAGAAACAGGAAGTATAATTGCTCGTTTAGCACCTTGTTCTTTAGCTATTTCACAGGCTTTTTCAACTGTATCAACACTACCACTCAAAACAATCTGTGCAGGCGAATTTGAGTTGCCAACATAACACATTGACTGATCTGCTATAGCCTTAACTTTGTCAAAATCAAGCCCAATTAATGCAGCCATAGTTCCAGGATTATCAATGCAGGCTTGCATCATATACGAACCACGAGCCTTCAAAAGCTTTGCTGTGTCTTCTAAAGTTATAACACCAGCAGCACATAAAGCTGAATATTCTCCTAGTGAATGTCCAGCCATAAATTTTACTTCGTTCAAATCAACAAGTCCAAGGCTTTTTAAAACTTCAAAATAAGCCATTGATACAGCCATAATTGCTGGTTGAGCATTAGATGTCTTATTAAGTTCTTCGGTTTCGCCATCAAATATTAAAGAACTTAAATTAAAAGCAAGAGCATCATCAACACGATTAAAAACTTGTTTTGCAACAGCAAAATTGGTTGCCAAGTCTTTACCCATACCAACCCTTTGAGAGCCCTGTCCAGGAAACAACAGAGCAATAGAATTAACTTCCATTAGAACTATCCTTCATATTTCTTAAATACCAACGATGCGTTTGTGCCACCAAAACCAAATGAATTTGACATAGCAACTTTAATATCGCACTTACGAGCTTGGTTTGGTACCAAATCCATTCCCTTAACCTCATCGATAGGATCTTCTAAGTTTAGGGTAGGGGGCAAAATACCTGTTTCTATAGCTTTAACACAAAATACAGCTTCGACTGCACCAGCAGCACCAAGTAAATGTCCAACAGCAGACTTAGTAGATGACATTTTCAAATCAGGACAGTTAACAAACAATTCTGAAACAGCTTTTGCCTCCATTGCATCACCAATCATTGTTGATGTTCCGTGAGCATTAATATATGTAACATCCTGAGGTTTGATACCAGCCTTACGCAATGCTTCACTCATTGCTTTCTTAGCACCACTACCATCTGGAGCAGGCGAGGTAATATGATAAGCATCACCAGAGTTACCATAACCAATAATTTCAGCATAAATTTTTGCACCTCTAGCTTTCGCATGCTCATATTCTTCCAATACCAACACACCAGCACCTTCACCCATTACAAAACCATCATGACCTTTATCCCAAGGACGAGATGCTTTGGTTGGATTTTCATTATAACTGTGCGACAAAGCTTTTGCTTGCATAAATCCAGCAATAGCCAATGGAGTAACAGCTGATTCTGCACCACCAACGACCATAACATCAGCATCATCAAGCAAAATGCTTTGATATGCTTGGGCAATTGCATGCGAACCAGTAGCACAAGCCGTAACTGTTGCAATGTTTGGTCCTGTAAAACCATGACGCATTGAAACATGACCAGAAATCATATTGATTATACATGCTGGTATAAAAAATGGACTAATACGGCGAGGGCCACTGCTATTTAATACAATAGAACTATCATGAATTGCTTGAATTCCACCAATTCCAGAACCAATAATAACACCTGTACGAGCTTTTTCTTTATCATCTTCAGGTGTCCAGTTAGCATCTTTAATAGCTTCCTCAGCAGCGGCAATACCAAACAAAATAAAGTCATCAACTCTTTTTTGTTCTTTAGGTTCCATATATAAATCAGCATTAAATTGTCCTACTTCAGTACCTTTTATAACTTCTCCAGCAACTTTAACGCTAAAATTTTCAGTATCAAATTTAGTAATGTTGGTAATTGCTGATTTTCCAGCAATAATAGAATCCCAAGCCAAATCAACTCCCATTCCAAATGGTGTTAATGCTCCAAGTCCTGTAACAACAACTCTTTTCATTATCTGATTTCCTTTTGTTATTTTTGAAAAATATTTTCTTTTCTAAAAACTCCATCACGCAAGCGAATAACACCAGCTCCCCAGCACATTCCTGCTCCAAAGCCACATACAATAGCTTTTGCTGGAGTTTTTACATTACCATTCTTAATAGCTTCTCCTGTCGCAATTAGAATAGAAGAGGCTGAAGTATTTCCTAAATTTTCAATGTTAGAAATAACCTTACTATCATCATATCCTAATCGTTCTTGAACTGCTTTAATAATACGTTGATTTGCTTGATGCAAAATCAAATATTCAACATTTTCTGCTTTAATATTATTTTTACCCAATATATCTTCTATAATATATGGAGGAATAATGTTTGCAACAAATTTATAAACCTCTTGCCCTTTCATGTCTAAAACTTGCGGAGTAGGCGTCTTATCAACAAATGGACAATTGCCTTTTTCAACTGGCATTTTGATATAGTCACCAACGTGACCATCAGCCTTTATATCAATAGCTAAAATATCATTTTCATTACCAGCAGATATAACAGCAGCTCCAATTCCATCACCAAATAGAATAGACGTTCTTCTATCTGTCCAGTCAATATAGCGTGAACAATTATCCATTGTTACTAGCAAAATATTTTTATATACACCTGAACGAATATAAGCATTTGCAATATCCAAACCATAAACAAAGCCCGAACAAGCTACCGAAATATCAAAAGCAGGTATATTTCTCGATATATTAAGCAATTTTTGCACCATACACGAGGTAGATGGCATCAATTGTACAGGCATAGATGTCGCCGCAATTATCAAATCTATATCATTGACATCAAGTCCCGCATTTTTCACAGCTTGATTGCAAGCTTGACGAAGCAATTCAAAAGCCTCATCATCGCTTGCAAAAACTCTTCTTTCTTTGATACCCGTGCGTGAATAAATCCATTCATCTGAAGTATCATAAAGCGAAGTCAGATCATTGTTAGTAACAACTTTTGACGGAACTGCATAGCCAATTCCCATAATCATAGGTAGGTTATTTGCCATTATTATTTTGCTTCTTTCATTTTAGCATATTCGCCCATAATATCAGATATTTCTTGAGCCTTGTTAATGTTGCACATTCCTTGTTTGTTATAACCACCATCAACATGCAAAATCTCGCCAGTAACACCACTAGCCAAATCGCTCAAAAGATATAAAGCAGAATTACCAACATCATTAATATCTACATTACGTCCAAGGAAAGAGTTTGCCTGATTCCAACCCAAAATGCTCTTGAAATCACCAATACCAGCCGATGCTAATGTTCTAATAGGACCAGCAGAAATCGCATTAACTCTTATATTTTGATCACCTAAATCACGAGCCAAGTACATAACAGATGTTTCTAAAGCAGATTTTGCTACACCCATAACATTATAATTTGGAATAACACGCTCAGCACCAAGGTATGACAAAGTGATAAAACTTGCACCAGAATTAGCAATTTTAGCTGCTCTGCAACAAATATCTGTAAACGAATAACAAGAAATATGCATACTATTTAAAAAATTTGCTAAAGTTGTATCGCAATATCTTCCTTTTAACTCATTTTTATCAGAAAAAGCAATGGCATGAACAATAAAATCTATTTTGCCCCATTTTTTCTCTACTTCTGCAAACAAATTATCCAAACTAGCGCTGTCAGTAACATTGCAAGGAATAATTATGTTAGATCCAAGTGACTCAGCCAAAGTGCGAACTCTTCTTTCTAAAGCTTCACCTTGATAAGTAAAGGCCATTTCCGCACCTTGTTCATGCAAAGCTTTGGCGATTCCCCAAGCAATTGAGTGATCATTAGCTAAGCCAAGTATAATACCTTTTTTATTTTTCATTATTTCATTCATCAATTTGTACTCCTAACTAAAGATTATAGGCCTTTTTTGATTGCTTCAATCAATTCTTTAACAGAAGGCCAGTTAGCGCCCTTAAATAATGGATCATCCTTAAACTTGAATGCATTTTTACCAGAAAATAAAATATTATCAAGAATATTTCCTTTGTGTCCAACCTCAATTAACGATTTTCTAATGCAAAATGAACGTAAGTCTGGCAATTTTCCAGTTGTTCCAGTATGACTAGACCAAGATGAAAATTTACAAGCCGATAAGCAGCCACAACATTCTCTAATATCTTCAACAGCCTGTGCCTTCTCAACTTTTGTTAGGAAAACCAAAGTGTTATCAGGTGTTGCAGATAAACAACAATAACCCTTGTTCTTTTGTTGTTCAACTATAGCCAAATCTTGTTTGCGAATGTAATAAGTTGTATTTTTAGAATAACTGATAGGTTCAGAAAATTCGGCATTTTGTTCTTTACTATATGGAATTTGTTTTTCTGTTCTATCGAAAAGTTTCATAATTAAAGAATTTTTTATTGCTGATGACAAGAAACCTGTAGGACTAAAGTCTTGAATAACTACATCGCCCAAATCAAGCGTAGTAAGTAATTTCTTCCAAGCTTGGCTAATTGGGCTTTCTTTTGTTAGCAAAGGTCTTGTACCAAATTGAAAACCTACATTACCAATTTCAGGATTATCAATATAATCTTGCCAATCACTAAGCGACCAAACACCGCCAGCAATGATAATAGGAACTTCATTCAAGCCATTTGCATTCAAAACCTTGCGTATTTCAACAACTTTTTCATAAGGACTTTGAGGTTTGCTAACTTCATCAGTATTAGAAAAACCACAGTGACCACCTGCAAACCAAGGATCTTCATAAACCACACCGCCCATAAATTCTTTGTATTTGTCATATCCTCGTTTAATTAAAATTTGCAAAGCTCTTCCTGAAGAAACAATAGGATAATAAAATACATTGAACTGCGATGTTAATTCAGCCAATTTAATTGGAAGTCCAGCCCCAGAAACGACACCGTTAATAAGACCTTTGGCTTTTTCCAAAACATTTTTAATTAAATATTGACTATCTGCTAGTTCCCATAAAACATTCATATTAATCAAGCCATTACCACCAGAAACCTCATGAGCAATTTGAGCTTGAGTAACACAACCCTCAACAGCTTTATCCATCATTTCTGCGTGGCGTTCATTCCTTGATTTAGATATTATTTCAGGAGACTTAAGATTACCAAGTTCATCTCTTACATCAGGAAAAACCCCCGAAAATGTACCAACACAATTTTCTTTAGCCCAAGCTCCTGCAGTATGACCATTACTTACATTAACTCCACGTCCGCCTTCGAACAGAGGAAAAACATTCTTTCCACACAAGTTCAAAAGTCTGAGTTCTTTCATATTTTATTCTCCTTTTACAAAGGTGTTAGTCAAAAGATTCATCAAGCAGATAAGCTTATCACGCAACTCTTTGCGACTAATAATCATATCCACCATACCATGTTTTTTTAAATATTCTGCCCGTTGAAAACCTGCTGGCAAATCAGCTTTTATTGTTTCTTTTATAACTCTAGCTCCAGCAAAAGCAATCAAAGCATCAGGTTCTGCAATAGTTATATCTCCTAACATTGCAAAAGATGCCGAAACTCCGCCTGTAGTAGGATTAGTCAAAACCACAATATAAGGAAGGTGTTTATCCTTAAGAAGCTTTATAGCCAAAGTTGTTCTGGCCATCTGCATCAAAGATAAAATACCTTCTTGCATCCTAGCACCACCAGATGCCGTAACAAGAATAAGAGGCATGTTATGTTCAATAGCAAATTCAGCCGCTTTGACTATACCTTCGCCGACACCAACTCCCATTGAACCACCAATAAAATTAAAGTTCATAACACCAACAACAACTCCACGTCCACCCATTTGACCATAAGCAGCGACAAAAGCTTCATCAAATTTTGTTTTTTCACGAGCAGATTTAAGTTTTGAACGATAATCTTTAGTATCCTTGAATTGCAACGGATCCTCTTTTACAACGGGTGTTTCTAAATAGGTATACTCGGCATTATCAAACAACATTTTCAATCTTTTACGTGGACGCAAATATAAGTGATATCCGCAATGAGGGCATACATACAGATTATTTGCTAATTCTTGTCCATAGACCATAGCTTCGCATTGGGGGCATTTATCCCATAAATTATCTGGCACGTCTTTGTCTGTTTTAGCAACAGATAATTTTGGGCGAACATAATCTAATAACCAATTCATATTTATATCCTTATTTGTTCAATCTTGAAATTGCCAAAAATTTGGTTTCACGATCTTTATTCAATTCTTCAGGTGCCAATTTTAATAATTCCTGCAAGTGCTTCCACAGTACATCGCCCGCACGTTTGATTATCTCATCTTTAAATCTGTGCGCACCACCAAAAGGTTCAGAAATTATTTCATCAACAATTCCAAAATGGTATAAATCTTGAGCTGTAAGTTTCAAAGCATTAGCTGCTTTTTTAACCTCTGTTCCATCACGCCACAAGATAGAAGCGCATCCTTCAGGTGAAATTACGGAATAAATCGAATGTTCAAGCATCAAAATTCTATTTGCTGTAGCTAATGCAATTGCACCACCAGAACCACCTTCACCAATAACCAAAGATATGTATGGAACATTAAGTAAAAAGCCTTCCATAATACAAGATGCTATTGCTTCAGCTTGTCCACGTTCTTCGCCCTCAATACCAGGAAAAGCCCCCGCTGTATCAATAAGGGCGATGATAGGTATGTTAAAACGGTTTGCTAGATCCATCAATCTTTTAGCTTTACGATATCCTTCAGGTTTTGGCATACCAAAACCATGACGTAAACGACTTTCTAAATCACTACCTTTTTCTTGGGCAATAATCATAACCGACTGCCCTCTAAAGAATCCAAGTCCGCCGATAATAGCCTCATCATCACCAAAATTCTTATCACCAGCTATAGGCATAAAATTATCTACTAGGGCATTAATATAGTCAATACTGTGAGGACGTTCAGCATGTCTTGCTACACAAACCTTTTGCCAAGGAGTGAGGTTACTATATGTTTCAGCCAAAAGTTTTTGTGTTTTACGTTCAAGATCTGCTATCTCTTTATTAAAATCTTTAGCCAGCTTATCATCACAACAAGCTTTTAATTCTTGAATCTTGTTATCCAATTTGTAAATTGGTTCTTCAAAATCCAAATACATTACTTTATCAAACATTAATAAGTTCCTAAGTATAGATGCACAACATAACCCTCATCATCCGTAAATAAATATTATTTTAAAGGCTATGTAAAGTATGCACTTTTATGTAACCTAGTATCCTAAAGGAAACTATAAAACAGATAGAAATATTATACCTATAAATTTTAAAAGTCAATCAATCGATTGAATTTATGTGGGTTACTTATAATACATTTTGTCTTTTTGTCTAAAAAATATTTGCAAAAAATTGATTTTATGGTACTATAAATGTATAAAATCAATAAGACAGGTCAAAAAACAATGGAACAAAAATACAGCAAATATATTTTAGATGAATACAAAAAACAAGGTAAGGAGCTTGTGAAATTGAATCTGGAGGGAGGTAAAAGCCTTGTAGTTCCAGTTAGTTATAATGGCGACATAGATGCATTTGTTGATGATTTATTTTCTTTCCAAGATTGTGAGCCAGAAAAATATGATCGCCACAACAAGCGCGAAAGAAATAAAGATAATCCCATTATATGTCGTGAAATAGATTTAGATATTCTTCAAAAACAAAATATTCATTTGGTTGTTCCGTTCAAATATGCTCAAAAGAAAATGTCTGATAGTGCAATTTTTGCCAAAGTTTACGAACAAGCAGTAAAGCGCTATAAAGACGCAATAATCAAGACAGCTCGCCTAAATAAAGAATATCCTGAAGCTCAAGCAAAAGTTTCGTTAAGCCGTAAACATTTTAATGAATGTACAAAAAAACACCTTGTATATACAACTCGTAAAATATGCAAGGCAGTATGTAAAGCTTTAAAATGGACAACGAAACAAGCTACTAATGCCGCCATAGGTACCATCACATCACCTTTTGCTTTAGGATATACAATACTAGATAAAAAACATCGAATATCTATTGATCCTAAAAAGAAAAAATGGATTGATGATAAAGCGTTGCCTTATATTAAAAAAGGTTTGTATAAAGGAATGATTATAGCTGCTTCTTATGGCGGAATTAAACTTATGAAAAATGGGGGAGAACTATCAATTGGAGATAAAAACATAATATCTCAAATTGTTGATAATAATGAAAATGAAGCACTATCTAAAAAATATAAAATAACTGACGAACAAAGTTTTCAACAATTATATGATGCTGCTTTTCCCTTGATAATTGAGTCAATGCTACCAACTGAAGTTTTTGTCAAAGAAGGTTATTCTGATAATGGTAAAAAAATAAGCAATACAATTGGTATTGGAAGTTATTGGTATCCTGAAAATGGTGATCCAACAAGTTCTAAATGGATATTAACTAAAAGCTACCTACAAAAGCACCCTAATTATACAGTAACAGGTCAACAAGCAAGCGCAATAGCTGATGGTTGGTTTCGTAGTCGTGAAAACGGACGAGTATACAAAAATATGTGTAATTTGTTACAAGGAGCTGAACTTAATATTTGCGAATTTGCCGCAATAGCTACCTGTATGTATAATAATGAGACTAATGGTCGTGCCTTGTGCAGATTTGTTAAAGAAAATTATCAAGATTCTATCAAATGTGCAGATTATCTAATGAGTCTAAAACCAGAAAATTCTTCTTATAATGATGGTATCTTAAGACGTCATACTCATGAAGCATTGTTATACCTTAATCTTGATGATTATGCCAATAAAATGGGGATGTTTTTAATCAAAGAAAGTGTTAATTCAAAGGGTAATAAAAGTTATGTTACTTCTGTAACCCAATTACCTATAGAACAATGCACGTTAATGCAAAAAGGTCTTGCTCAAGGAAGTCTGGTTGAAGCAAGCCAAACCTCCCAATGTATATGCAATTATGTTTGTAAAGGCGGAAAAACCGTAGATCAAATAGCCGAAGAAAACGGTATTGATATTTACTGTGGTGGGAGAACATTAAATTTTGCAGCGGCTGAGACAAGATATACTGCTGACAGTATGTACAATGCAGCGTTAGCCGCATATAATAACAAATATTATGACAAAGCTCGCAATGATTTCCAAGCAATGATTGATGCGGGGTATAATGGTGCTGATATTCACAATGATTTAGCAATAACTTATTACCATTTAAAAGAATATGATAAATGTATTGCTGAATGCCAAGAAATCCTAAAAACAGGCGAAACAGAACAATATGCTCCTGCTAATTATAATGCAGGTATGGCTTATGAAGCTAAAGGAAACTTGAATCGAGCAAAACAAAATTATGAATTAGCAGCTCAAAGAGAGCCAGAGAGAGAAGCGTATAGTAAAGCTGTAAATAGAGTAACAAACTTGATGAATAATGCCAATACAAGAACACGTTAGTTTAATATTAATCTAAATATTCTGATAAAATACTAGGGGTTATAATCTGGGGTAAAATTAAATAGTCATCAGATTTGCCATCATAATATACATATAAAGGAACGCTAGCTCTTCCATAAGAATTAAGAGCCTTTCCGACATCTTTATCTTGGTTGGTAGCATCAGCCCGCAACAATAAAATATTCTTATTTTTTACCAAGTTTGCAAATTCATCAGATTGTAAAGCAACTCTTTTGTTTACTAAGCAGGTAATACACCACTTAGCAGTAAAATCAATAAATACAGGTTGCTCATTTTTTAAAGCTTGTTCTACTTTGTCAGTTGAAAAATCATTCCATTTAAGATTTTGTCCAGAAACCACAACACCTTGTTGAGCTAGCAATACCCAAATTA
Organism: Alphaproteobacteria bacterium; assembly: GCA_045537965.1. GTDB lineage: Bacteria > Pseudomonadota > Alphaproteobacteria > RF32 > CAG-239 > CAZU01. The sequence goes on along the minus strand of JAZSQL010000014.1, from coordinate 64,815 downwards.
ACCAAATACACGTAAAAATAAGGGGAATACTTAAAACTTTTTTCAAAATATTCATCCATTTTCCTGGTTTTGGCAAAATTCGGCGCAGTTTAAGAGGATTCCAAGCTATTATGGCAAAAGGAAAAGCATATCCTAAACCCAAAAATAAAAACACAGGAAAATAGTAGTAAACGGGCGACATAACTGCATAGGCAATTGCGGCTCCCATAAACGGTGCTGTACAAGGACTAGCAATCAAAACAGCCAAAAATCCTGTCATAAAAGCATTTGTTTTAGGATTATTAAAACGCAAAAAAGCAATTTTACTACTCCAACTGTTATTAATATTTATGACATCAAGCATCATTAGAGTAAGAATTATAAATAAAAATAACATAATTAGCACAAAATAGGGCGATTGTAGTTGAAAACCCCAACCAATAGTTGCATCAAATTGTCGTAATATAAATAAAATTCCTGCTATAGCTAGCATTGAAATAACCACCCCAAAACTATAAAAAGTCGCTTCAATGCCTCTTTTATCGTTTTCCATTTGTGCCAAAGATATAATCTTAATACTCAAAATAGGAAAAACACATGGCATCAGATTTAAAATAATACCTCCAGCAAAAGCCAAAAACAACATTAGCAACAGTTTTTGTTTTAATTTAAAATCTAAACTAATAAAATAATCTGCAATTTCTTCTAGCTTTTGCTCAAAATTACTATTTGTTTTATGAGCTATATCTATCTCTATATTTTCAGGAACACATTCTTCAGCACATGCCAACCAACTTATTTTTAGTTTGCTATTTTGCTTTTGGGTTTTTATGGTTGTTTTATAAAAAGCTTTTTTGTCATATCCATCAAAAGAAAAATCATCTAAATCAAATCGTTTCGTTCGACTAAAACTTTCCTCCAATATATTGTTTTCATCAATATCCTGCCAAACGATTTTTAAAGGGGAACCGAATTCTTGCTGATAAGGAGCAAAAATATGCCATCCAGATTTAATATTAAACTGTAAAATTACTTCAAGTAACTTATTGTTATTATATCTTGTAAAATAATCAAGCTCAACTATCTGCTCAGCCTTTGCCGATGAACACCATAAAACTACAAGCAAACAAAAAAGCTTTACAAATTTCATTATTTTTTGCTTTTCTGCAATATAACTAATCTATAATAAGCCGAAGATATAACAACCAATGCTTTTAACAAGCACCAACATCCCAAAGCAATAGCAATTGGTAAAAATGCAAAAGGCATAATACAAAGTAATACAAAAGCACAGACAGTTTCAAATCCTTGTGCAATTCCACCTAAATAAAAAGGCGATTCTAGAGTATTGAGTTCTTTTATCGAATTATTACCATCTTTATTATGGCTAACAATTCCATAAGCAAGCATAGCCGATGCCGAAGCCGTAAAGCCAAAAAGAAGGAAACAAGCAGCTGTAGCATTTTCATAAGGATCAGCCAAGGCAAAGCCAAATATAACTCCCGCATAAAATACAAAGTCAAGGCAAGCATCTAAAAACACACCAAAAGTTGTAATTCCTTCAACTCTAGCAACAGCTCCATCCAACACATCACAAAAGCGATTTACTAATATACAAACCAATGCTTCAAAATACATGTTCATAGCCAAAAAGTTAATAGCCATCATACCAATAACAAATCCAAATATACTTACCATATTGGCATTTATTCCACTCTTGGATAATTCTTTACCCCAAATATCAATTTTTTTCATCCACTTATCTTTTATACATTTAGTATTTTTGCAAAATTCAGAAGATTTATATTCTTTAATTAACTGTTTGATTTTATTTATAAACATTTCAATCATGCTAGTATCCTTATAGCTATTAAAAATTAGATTATTGACTTTATATGCGCTTAACTATAAAACACTTTTTGTTTTTTGTAAAAAGCAACTTTGTAATTATACAGGTATAAATATGCGTATTTTTCAATATATTTCAATATTGCTATGTATTATAATCATTAGCGTAATAATATATAAAAATTCTCCACATTATCAAATAATCAAAGGTGATGTTTTTGGAACTTATTACAATATCAAAATACGCACCAATAATAAAAACAAAGACTTGAAAAGCAAAATAGAATCAAAACTTGAAGATATAAACCAACAAATGTCTGTTTTTAGAGAAGATAGTGAAATATCAAATTTTAATAAAACAAAATCACAAAAATGGCATTTGTTATCAGATGATTTTGCTAAAGTATTACAAGCATCGCACAAAGTATGGAAGTTGTCTAATGGTTGGTTTGATCCAACAATAGGCAAATTAATTGAATTATGGGGATTTGGTACAATAAAGCCACAAAATCCAAGCGATAGGCAAATAAAAAAAGCTCTGGTTAATACTGGTTTTGCTAAGCTAAAGTTTGATAGTTCTTTTCAAAAAGTTAAGAAAACACGTCCTAATATAGAAATAAATTTATCTGCAATTGCTAAAGGATATGCTGTTGATGCAATTGCTCAAATTTTGAATAAAGAAGGATATAACAATTATCTTGTTGAAATAGGAGGTGAAATAAAAGCTAAAGGCTCTCGTTTAGAAAATAATAATACTTGGAATATAGGTATAAACAAGCCTATTGTTGGTTCATCCGAAAATTCGCTCATTTTATCTTTAAGTAATATTGCCGTTGCAACATCAGGTAACTATCGTAATTTTTATCAAAAAAATGGGAAAATATATGCCCATACTATATCGCCCAAAACAGGATATCCTATTCAGACAGATGTTTTATCAGCAAGTGTTTTTCATGATTCTTGTATGTATGCTGATGCTCACGCAACAGCCATTGTTGCTATGGGACTGAAAGCTGGAATGAAATATGCTAATAACAATAATTTAAAAGTAATCATTTTTGATAAAGAGTTAAATATTCATTACTCAAATAATGCTAAAGCTTTTTTAGGAGAATAGCAAAATGGAAAATATAACTAAATCAGCAACAATTACAGCAATTAATAAAGATATCATAAGCTTAAAAATAAAAAGTTGTTCTGCTTGTTCAAGCTGTAGTGTTAAAAATTATTGCTCATTAAATGAGGTAAAGGAACGAGTTATCCAATTGCACAACAAAAATAACCAAAAACTAGTGATTGGAGAAGAAGTGAATATTGTAATGAATACTAAGCAAGGTTTTAAAGCTGTTATTTTCAGTTATGTTGTTCCTCTTGTTTTACTTTTACTAACCCTAATAACAAGCTTATCGCTAGGTTATAATGATTTTATTAGCGGTATATCTGCTATAATTATCTTGATTCCTTATTATTTTGGAGTATTCTTGTGCCGAAATAAGATAAAATCAGACTTTAAGTTTAAAATATCAAAAAAGGACGCAATAAAAAATGACTAACCTGATATTGTTAAACATTATGATTTTGGGTGGAACGGCCCTTGTTGCATCGTTTGTTTTGTACTTTGTTTCCAAAAAATTTATGGTAGAAACAGATGAAACAACGGTAAAAATTGTAGACGTACTTCCTCAAGCTAATTGTGGTGGCTGTGGTAAGGCAGGTTGTGCCGATTTTGCTTCTGCTTGTGCAAAAGCCGATGCTGACACTTTTGCTAACTATTATTGTCCTGTTGGTGGTCATGCGGTTATGCAAAAAATTGCTGAAATAAAAGGTTTTGAAACAACTGAAAAAGCACCAACTACAGCTGTATTGTTGTGTCGAGGAAGTTGTCAAAATGCTCCAGCAAAAGTTGTTTATGATGCTGTAAGTTCTTGTCGTGTTGCTAACCGAATATCATCAGGTCAAAGTGGTTGTCCTGATGGTTGTTTAAGGCTTAGCGATTGTATTAAATCTTGCAAATTTGGTGCTTTATCATTAAACGAAGAAACAGGGTTGCCAGAGATTGATTCTCGTAAATGTGTTTCTTGTGGAGCCTGTGTTAAAGTATGTCCTAGAGGTCTTTTTGAAATTCGCCCACTAAGCGTTAATGGCGGAATAGTATATGTTGCGTGTCGTAATAAACAGAAAGGTGCAACTGCCAGAAAAAATTGTAAAGCAGCTTGCATTGCTTGTATGAAATGTAACAAAATAAATGAGCAAATCAAAATTGATAACAATTTATCATATATTCCAGCAGATATAGATGCTGAAAAATACGGTGCGGAATTGGCACAAAATTGTCCTACTGGTGCCATTGTCTACAAGGAGAATGTTCGTGGTTAAAAAGTTTAGTTTTTCTATGGGGGGGATTCATCCCGATAAATGTAAGCTAACTTCTAATTGCCCAATAGAAGATGCTGGACTTCCAGATGTAGTATGCATACCAGTTAAGCAACACATAGGTTCTCCTGCCAAAATCATGGTAAATAAGGGAGACAAAGTAAAAGTTGGTACTTTGTTAGCCGATGCCGATGGTATAGTATCATCAGATGTTCATTCCTCTGTTTCTGGAGAAGTTCTAAAAATAGAAGACGTTGCAGGATCAACAGGCTATGAAGAGAAAATGATAACCATAAAGGTTGAAGGTGATGAATGGGAATCAAGTATTGATAGAACTTCAAAAGTTATTAAAGAAATAAATTTTACACCAGAAGAAATTGTTGAAAAGGTACGCCAAGCTGGAATTGTTGGTATGGGTGGAGCAGGGTACCCAACACCCATTAAAACATCTGTTCCAGAAGGCAAAAAAGCTGATATATTAATTGTCAACGGCATTGAATGTGAACCATTTTTAACCGCAGATGATCGTCTTATGGTCGAACATGCTGAAGAAATTATTATGGGAGCAAGAGTTATAAATCGTGCTTTAGGTATTCAAAATGCTATAATAGCTGTAGATGAAAACAAACCTCATGCTATAGAAATACTAACCCGTTTGTCTAAATTATATATTGGTGTGAATATCAAAGTTTGCAAAACAAAATATCCTCAAGGTGGTGAAAAACAATTAATTAAAGCAATTACAGGTCAAGAGCTTCCTTCGGGTAAATTACCAATAGATATTGGTTGTATTGTTCAAAATGTTGGAACTGTTTTTGCTGTTTATGAAGCTGTATTAAAAAACAAACCATTGTTCGAACGCATTTTAACCATATCTGGCGATGGTATAGCTCATCCTTGCAACTACCGAGTTAGAGTTGGAACCCCAATATCATATCTGATAGATAAAGCAGGTGGCTTGACAGATGATGTTGCTAAAATTATTTTAGGTGGTCCAATGATGGGTAATGCAATTGTCAATACCTCGGCACCTACAACTAAGCTAACATCAGGAATTTTACTATTTAGGGAAGAAAAATTTATCAAAGAAGAAGCTTCAAGTTGTATTCGTTGCGGTAAATGCGCTACCGTATGTCCAGCAGGGTTGCGTCCTTTTGCTATAAAAGAAGCTGTTGTTTATAATGGAACTTCTGATGAACTTCGCAAACTACACGCTGGTGATTGTATTGAGTGTGGTTGCTGTGCCTATACTTGTCCTGCAAATATTCCACTACTTGATTATTGTAAAATTGCTAAACAAGAAATTAGAAAAAAGTGAACTAACAATGTTAAAAATATCTACTAATCCTCATATTCAAACTCGTCGCAATACTAAGTCTATAATGTTAGATGTGGTAATAGCATTAATTCCAGCAGCTTTGTTCGCAATAATATTTTTTGGACTAGAAGCATTAAGAGTTATTGTTGTATCGGTTTTAGGGTGTGTGTTATTTGAATTTTTAGCTTGTAGATATTGGTTAAAGGTCAAAAATTCAATAAATGATTTTTCTGCTGTTATAACTGGGCTACTTCTGGCCTATAACCTTCCGTCAAGTATGCCAAGTTGGATGATACTTGTTGGTTGTTTTATGGCAATTATAGTTGCCAAAATGTGTTTTGGCGGGTTGGGTAAAAATATTTTTAACCCTGCTTTGGTTGGGCGAGTATTTTTATTTATATCTTTTCCTGTTCAAATGACTGTTTGGCCAACACCTCATTTCCTACAGCTAGTTAGTCCAGATGGACAAACAGGAGCTACAACATTAAGAATGTTAAAAAGTATTGCTCCTGAAGGAGAATTAGTTGCCGCAGATAGATACTCTATTAACGAACTTCCTAGTTATTTTGATATGTTTGTCGGTAATATTGGTGGTTGTATAGGCGAGATTTCAGCGTTTGCCTTGTTGTTAGGGTTAGGATATATGCTTTGGCGCAAAGTTATTAGTTGGCATATTCCTTTTTATTATATAGCAACTGTTGCAGCATTAACTGCTATTTTATATTATACTACGGGTGATATCAAATATTTACCTTTAGCCCACGTTTTATCAGGTGGTTTGATGTTAGGTGCTATTTTTATGGCAACAGACTATACAACATCACCTATGACAATTAAAGGTCAAATAATTTTTGCGATAGGTTGTGGTGCTTTAACTGTTATTATAAGGTCCTTTAGTGCTTATCCAGAAGGTGTTTCATTTGCTATTTTAATTATGAATGCTCTTGTGCCATTAATTGATAAATTTGCAGTTCAGCGTTATTATGGGGAGAAAAGATAATGTCCGATAAAATAAAAGATATTCTTTTTCCAGTAATAACACTTGTTGTCATAGCGGCTTTCTCAGCTTTTATTTTGGGATATGTTCATAACATTACTCTAGAACCAATAAAAAAAGCTAAAGATGGTAATGAACTTCAAGCTATTGCACAAGTTACAGGCGAATTTGATAATAACCCCTTTGCTGAAAAAATGACTATTTTTACTAAAAGCAAAAAGCATAAATTAACGATGTATCCTGCTCGTAAAAATGGTCACCTGAATTCTGTCGCCATTAAGAGCTATACCAATACAGGATTTGGTGGACGCATTGAATTAATGATTGGTTTTAATGTTGATGGCTCTATAAAAAGCTTCAAAATAATCTCATCAAACGAAACTCCTGGACTAGGAAGTAAAATTGATGAGCCTAAATTTAAAGAACAACTAGAAGGTTTTTATCCGCAAAGACAAATATTGAAAGTAAAACAAGATGGCGGAGATGTTGATGCTGTAACTGCCGCAACTATAAGCTCCAGAGCTGTCTTAAGGGCAATTGAACGCGCTTTTGATGCATTTAATAATTTTAATTCGGGGAAATAAAATGAATAGAGAATCTATAAATAACCTAACTCGAGGTATAATAAGAGAAAACCCGATTTTTGTTATGTTGTTGGGAATGTGCCCAACATTGGGTGTGACGACTTCAGCTATTAATGGAGTAGGTATGGGATTAGCTACGATGTTTGTTCTTATGATGTCAAATATGGCTATATCTGCAATAAAAAATTTAATCCCTGATATAGTAAGAATACCAAGCTTTATTGTAATTATAGCATCATTTGTAACTGTTTTAGAAATGTTAATGCAAGCTTATGTTCCTTCCTTATATTCTGCTTTAGGAATCTACATTCCATTGATTGTTGTTAATTGCATAATTTTAGGTAGAGCAGAGGCTTTTGCTTCAAAAAATTCAATATTTCAATCTTTATTAGATGCGATAGGTATGGGAATTGGTTTTACATTGGCTCTTACAATATTAGGGGCAGTAAGAGAAATGTTAGGTAATGGTTCTCTATTTGGCTGGTCTTTTGTTGCTGAAAATGCTGATACTATGTTGTTATTTATTATGCCTCCAGGAGCTTTTCTTGCTCTAGCTAGCATTATTATTACAGTTAACAAATTAAGAGGAGTAAGATAATCATGGCCTATATAATGATTTTTATTACAGCGATATTTGTTAATAATATAATATTATCACAATTTTTAGGAATATGTCCTTTCTTAGGTGTGTCTAAAAAATTATCAACAGCTATTGGAATGGGACTAGCTGTAATGTTTGTTATGACTCTTGCAACTATTGTAACCTTTTTGATTTACTACACATTCCTACAGCCATACAACCTTAAATTTATGACTACTGTTACGTTTATTTTAGTAATAGCATCATTAGTACAAATGGTTGAGATTATCATAAAAAAAAGTTCTCCAGTTTTGTATCAGTCTTTAGGAATTTTTCTTCCACTTATTACTACTAACTGTGCTGTTTTAGGTATTGCAATTCTTACAATTCAAAAGAATTACACTTTACTAGCTGGTGTTTGCTATACATTAGCTTCTGCAATGGGATTTACTTTAGCAATTGTAATTTTTGCAGGTATTCGAGAACGTTTAGAACGTACAGATATTCCTAAAGCATTAAGGGGAACACCTATTGTACTAATTACAGCAGCGTTACTTTCGATGGCGTTTATGGGATTTGCTGGAATATCTTATTAAGCAAAAATATTTAAAAGATTTAGAACCTAAATTGCATTATGGTACAATTTAGGTTCTTTTTTTCATGCTTCTAACAAATCATGCAACATCACTTTTTTGAATGATGTGATGACTTTTTTGTCAATTGGTATCAATAGAGGATGATGATCCTCTATCGGAGCAATTATCCATAAATTAGTTCTTGGATATGCTCTTAACAATGACATTTTGTCTCCATTATTCCAATATCTTTCTAATATGTCCTTTTTTCTCATCAAATCTATGTTCCATCCAATTAAGGTTTTATTACCATTTGGATGGTATTCTATAATGAAAGAATATCCTGCTTCAACAGCTCTTTTTATACAGTAAGAGCGGTTTTGAAATAATGTCTTTTTTAAATCTTTTTCCAAAACAGTCTCTGCACCATAGGCATAGACTGGTTGTGTTGTTAACTTTTTCATATTTTTTTAATTTAATTTAATTTAATAATAATTGGTTATTAACAATTCAATTATATATCATTTTTTAGGGGATTCTGTCAATAGTATTTTTTGCAAATTTTGTACAATATTTGCAAACATATCATAGGTCAAAACACCTGTATTAATATTATACCTAGATGTATGATAGGAATTTAACATTATAATATTATGTTTATATAATAAATGTTGTGCTCCATGGGCAAACTTGAAAGCTGTTTTTTTATATCCTAACACACCTAAAACAGCATTATGAGCAACACCACCTAAAGTAAGAATTACTTTAAGATTAGGCATATTAGCAATTTCATTAATTAAAAAACAACCACAGGTTTTAACTTCATCTCCAGTTACTTTATTTTGCGGGGGTACACATCTAACAGAATTAGTAATTCTAACATTTTTCAATTCAAAACCATCATTTGCTATTTTACCATAATTTCCTGTTGCAAAACCACAAGATTTAAGAATAGGGTATAAGATATCGCCAGCATAGTCATTAGTAAAGGGACGTCCTGTTTGATTTGCACCATTAAGTCCAGGAGCCAAGCCCACTATTAATACTTCAGCATTAAGATTACCAAAAGAAGGAACAGGAGCATTATAATATGACGGAAATTTTTCTATATTCTCACACCTAAAATCGACCAATCTAGGACAATTTTTACAATTTTTTTCAGGAGGACAAAATATCATATTTTCAAAGCCTTTCATAATATAAATTATCTCTATATTAGATTAGTTGCGTAAAAAAACACTTAATCCCCTTTAAATTGTTTTTATCCATATTATCTAATTTGCATAAACCGGTCTCAAATTAATGCGGTTTACTTTAAAAGGACTATCATTAAAAATAAACCTATTTATAAATGGAGTTTAAATACAATGAAAAAAACATTATTACTTGCAGGTGTAGCATGTGTCCTTTGTTCAACTAGTGCATTGGCTGGATGGAGAGATGCTGTAAAAGATGCTAAATATTATATCGGTGCTGATTATGCTTTTACCTCTTATGATTTCAGTGGTTCATTAGGTGAAGCAAAAAAATCTTACAATTCTGGTGTATTTAATATGGGTACTAGAATGGATAAAGTAGGCGTTGAAATGTTCGGACAGTGGAGTGGTAAACGTACCAAAGACCTGGCAGCAGGCGAGAAGTTAAAAACTCGTGTAGATGCTTATGGTATTGATTTGTATGGATACCAACCTTTAGGATGCGAAGGAAAATATGATCTTTTAGCAACTATTGGTGCTGCTAACTACTATTTCAAAGGAGATGGCGAAGGTGGTAAAAGCGCAAACCGTATAGGTTATCGTATTGGTGGTGGCGCTATGTATAACTTCAATGACCATATTTCAGCTCGTGTTGTAGGTCGTTATTCATACATTGGTGCTAAAAGCCTAAATCATGCTGCTGAGGTTACTGCAGGTTTAAGATACACTTTCTAATAAAAGTTATTTATAAAAAACAACCTCTTTCTTTTTTATAGAAAAGAGGTTGTTTTTTTAATTAATAGCTGATTCTTGAACTTGTATTTGTTGTTTTTTTAAGAAGATTTCTTTCATATCACGAGGCTTTAATCTTTTTATAACCCACCAATATCCAATCAAGACAACAATAGCTCCTCCAAACCAAGCTATAGGTCCTGCCCAAAAAACTCCAGTATATCCAATCTTATGAGACAAATAAATTACAGCCACAGATCTCATAATCAATTCAATAAAACCAGATATCAGCGGAAACTTGGTTTTTCCCATTCCCTGTAGAGCATTTCTAACAATAAATATACACGATAAAAAGAAATAAAAATAACTACTTATCATTAAATATTGCTGTCCTATGCTAATAATTCTTGGTTCTTTACCATCAATAAATATAGAAACCCAATTAGTACCAAAAAATCTTACAGCTAATGATATAGCAATGCTTAAAAATAAACAAGCAACCAAACATTGTCGAACACCTTGTCTAATTCTTTTGATAAGAGCTGCACCATAATTTTGTGCTACATATGTGGCAAAAGCAATGCCAAAAGCAAATAATGGCTGGGTTGAAATTTGTTCAATTCGCATTGCTGCTGTAAATCCAGCAATAACTTCTGTTCCAAAAGAATTACAAACACTTTGCACAATCATCATACTAAGAGCTAAAATTGAAAATTGCAAAGCCATTGGTACCGCAACCCGCAAATGTTCCATCATAAATTGGTGATTATATTTACAATCATTAAACGTTAGTTGAAGTAATGGAATTCTTTTTTTTATAAACCAAATGCATGCTATTGCACTAACAACAACCGAAGCAAAAGTTCCACAGGCTGAACCAGCAACTCCCCATTTGAAATAATATATAAACACAAAATTAAGCATTATATTCAAAATAGAAGAAAAAATTAAAAAATAAAGTGGGGTTTTAGAATCACCTAAAGCTCTTATAAATCCAGAAAGCAGATTATAAAAAACAATAGGTATTATTGCTATTCCTAAAATTAACATAAAAATATATGATTGGTCTAAAATTTCACTTGGCACGTTCATCAATTTTAAAATTGGTTTTAAGAAAAATACTAATAAAATAGCTACAAGTGTTCCTAAAATAAGAGCCGCTAACGTAGAGTGAAATACCGAAGATTTAATTCCAGTAACATTTCTAGCACCAAATTTTTGCGCCGTTATAATAGTCAAACCTGCTGTAAAACCAAAAGCAATCATCAAAAACATAAAAAATATCGGAGCAGAGGCCCCAACAGCAGCTAAAGCCTCAACTCCAAGCAACCTTCCTACAATTAAAATATCTGAAATCTGAAAAAATTGCTGAAAAATATTACCTATTAGGATTGGAAAAGCAAACTGAACTATTAACTTAAGAGGGGTTCCTCTTGTTAAATCTTTAATCATTTATTTCACCATACTATTTTTTACTTTGACTTTAGCTATTTAATTCTTTAAATTTCTAAAGTAAAGCCAAAAAGCTTGCTTATTATATCAATTAATTATCTGAGAGGTTATATGCATAATTTAGAAGAAATCCTATCTCATTATGATATTAAAGGAAGTTTTCAAGGAATAGATATCGGACCACTAGTTTATCGAGCCAGATTTTTGCCTCAATCTGGTACAAAACTTAAGAATATTGTTAATTCTTTAGAGGATATAGCTAGAGAATTAGGAGTTTCTTCTCTTCGTGTAGAAACAATTGATGACAGTAAAGAACTTGGTTTCGAATACCCTAAAGATACTTTTGATACAATAGATTTTCAAACAATACTTTCATCTTCAGAATTTGCTAATGTTAAAGGTGAGTTACCAATTTGTTTAGGTGTTGATATTGCAGGAACGCCACAATTTGCCGATTTAGCCAAAATGCCTCACTTATTAGTTGCAGGAACAACAGGTTCAGGAAAATCTGTTGGACTTAATACTTTTGTGTTATCATTAATTGCCAAAAAAACTCCTGAAGAATTAAAGTTGGTAATGATAGATCCTAAAAGGATAGAATTTACAGTATACAACAATCAAAAATTTATGCTATATCCCGTTATTACTGAAACCAAAGATGCTGATTTTGTTTTAGAATCCTTAGTTAAAGAAATGGAATATCGCTACAATCTATTTGCTGAAAATCTTGTTAAAAACATCAAAGAATATAACGGTAATACATCAGAAAAAATACCTTATATAGTTTGTATTATAGATGAATTTGCCGATTTGATATCAACCAATAAAAATATATCATCTTATGTTCAACGATTGGCTCAAAAAGCTCGTGCAGCAGGCATTCATTTGATTATGGCAACCCAGCGTCCCTCCGTAGATGTTGTTACTGGTGTCCTAAAAGCTAATTTTCCAACAAGAATATCTTATAAAGTTGCATCAGGGGCTGATTCTAGAACTATTTTAGATGCTACAGGTGCCGAAAATTTAATTGGACGTGGTGATGCATTGTTTTTAGCTGGTGATGGAACATTAAAACGTGTTCATGGCGCTTATGTTACAGACAAACAAATAAATGATATATTATTACCTTATCGTACAAAAACAAAACATTTAAATATACCTCAGCAAGAAACAGAGGCGGATAAAGAAGAAATAAAACAAAATTGCATTATAGAATTTTGGTGTTCACTCAAATCTGGTGAAAGAAAAACCATTATATCTTGGTTTTTATCAATGATTAAAATGCTTATTAAACACCTTATATCAGGCAAGCGTCGCTAGTTTTTATTTAAGCTCTTTATCATATCATCTACAAAAGCAGGAAGAGTAGTTCCTGCAGGTCCTGTTACATGCTTATCAAAATAGATATTATTTGATGTGGTTTCTAGGTTAAATTCATAAGTCTTAGCCCCATAATATTTTGCTGTCTGAACAAATGAAGCTGCAGGAAATACAACACCAGAGGTTCCAATAGATAAAAATAAATCACATGTGGTAAGCAGTTTTTCAACTTCATCCATATAAAGCAAATTTTCACCAAAAAATACGATGTTAGGTTTCATCATTCCTTGAGTATTACATTTATTACAAGTCGTAAATATACCAACATCGTCAAAAGTTTCTAATATATGTCCGCAATTAAGACAAACAGCTTGATTTATCTGTCCATGAATGTGAAAAATATTCTTATTTTTAGCCTTTTCATGTAATGTATCAACATTTTGAGTAACCACACTAATATTAGCAGGATATTCTTTTTGCAATTTTGTAATTGCTAAATGGGCATTATTAGGTTTGGCTTTTGCTAGCTCTAGTTTTAATTCATTATAAAAATCATGCACATAAGCAGGATTTTTAGCGAATCCTTCTACTGTTGCAACATCTTCAACCTTATGATTATTCCACAAACCATTAGATGATCTAAATGTTGCTAAGCCAGATTCTGCTGATATGCCTGCACCCGTTAAAATAACTATGTTTTTATAGATATTCATCTGATAACTTTCAAATATAATTTGCCCATATTTTTCTATTATTTATAATGACAATCAAAAAGGAATCAAGCAAAATGCGCTTTTTGTTGTTATCTTGTTGTGCGCCATGTTCTTGTGCGGTTATTAAGACTTTGTCTGAGGCAGATGAAGATTTTGCCGTTTTATTTTATAATCCTAATATAGTTCCTTATGAAGAATATCGTAAAAGATGTGATGAAAATAAAAAATTGTGCCAAAAATATAATGTAGAATTTATAGAGCTTGAATATGACAATAAATTGTGGTATAAGCTTACTGAAGGTCTTGAGAATCTTCCAGAAAGGGGAAAACGTTGTTCAATTTGTTTTGCAATGCGTCTACGCAAGACCTTTGAATATGCTAAAGAACATGGATTTGATGCAGTAGCTAGTGTATTAGGTGTATCACGCTACAAAGATCTAAGTCAAGTAAATGAGGTTGCTTACTCAGAAGCGCAAAGAGCAGGGATGCCATACCTTGAAATAGAAGGACGTAAAGGTGGACTTCAAGAACTGCGCTACCAGTTAATAAAAGAGCTTAACCTGTACAATCAAGAATATTGTGGTTGCAAACCAAGAGGAAATAAATAATGTTTTGGCATAAGTGGTTCATTCCTAAGGCTTTTAATAGCGGCTTTTTACCTGAAAAAGACGGACATCTAGTCGCTTTTGCTGAATTTGGCAATCCCAAAGGTATACCTATATTAGTCTTTAATGGTGGACCAGGAGGGCGCTTTAAACCTGAGAGAGCTCGTTTTGCGAATTTACGTAAATATCGTGTAATAATGTTTGATCAACGTGGATGTGGTCGTTCACTTCCTCTTGGCACAACTCAAAATAATACAACTCAAGACCTATTAGACGATGCTTCAAGATTGTTAGAATACTTAAAAATAAAACAAAAAATTATTATTAGAGGAGCATCTTGGGGATCTACCTTAGCTCTTTTATGGGCTGAACAAAATCCTCAAAAAGTAAGCAAACTTTTGCTTTCACAAATATTTCTAGCTAATAAAGAATTTCTTGATTGGGAATTCGATGGGGCAAAATACATATATCCTGAATTTGTAGATGAATTAAAAAAAGAATCTAATGGAAAAATAAACACTTATTACAACAAGTTAATCCAATCTAACAACATAAATAATCAGCTCAAAGCAGTAAATAGATTAGGGTGGTACGAGCGTATTTGCGGTAGTATGGAACCAAAATTTTCAGAGTTTGATTGCATTTCAGATGAAGAATTAGCGTCGCATCGTATATATATGCATTATTCGGCAAACAATTTATTTTTAGGAAACAACGAGATATTAGACAGTATTGATAAAATAAAAAATATTGAGGTTATAATGGTACATAATCGACTTGATTTGATTTGTCCATTTAAAGGAGCTTATGATATCAAAAAAGCATTGCCTAATTCAAAATTAGCAGTAGTGCCAGAATTTGGTCATGTAGGCAATCTTATTCATAAAATAATTAAAAAAGAATTTGGAGCTATATTGAAATGAGAAAAGATTTTTATATATTTCGTCACGGACAAAGTTCGTATAATGTTGAGGGACGCACTCAAGGACAAACAAATGATTCTGTTTTAACTGACTTAGGAAAAGAACAGGCTCTAACTGTTGGTGAACGCCTAAAAGATAAAGGAGTTGAAATTATTGTTACATCTCCACTTAAAAGAGCTATGCAAACAGCAGAGCTCGCAAACAAGTCACTAGAACTTCCTATAGAAACAGACAATCATTTTATTGAAGTTAATGTTGGTGTTGTTGAAGGGATGCACTATACCAAAATTCGTGATGAATATACCGATATTTTCAATAAAATGCATACTCCTGGTAACGAATTTGAAGACGTTTGTTATCCAGGAGGTGAAACTCGCAAAGAAGTTAGAGAGCGTATTTTTGAAGGATTAGAGCAGTGGGCAAACAATCCAAAATACACCACCATAGCAGTATCATCACATGGAATTATGCTTGCTCAAACATTGGTTGCTTTAGGACAATGCCAAACAGATATTAAAAACGGTGCAATTTTACACATAAAAAAAGAGGAGGGCAAATGGTCAATAGTAGAATGGCTATGATTGAAAATGAACAACAAATAGCTAATGTTGAAATGGCTCATTTTATAATGCTTTCACTCTATCGAGAATATTCTAAGCTCATGCTTAAAAATCCACAAGATAAAGATGATTATATAAGGAAAATGCGCCAAATAAAATACGATATGCGCCATTTATTAAGAAAAGAACTTATTATTAAAGCCAATACGTTATACAAACCAATTTTACAAAAGCTTGAAGGAAAAACACCATGGACGCAACAGTAAAAAAATATGGATTAAATGATGAAGAACGCCAGGAATGGTATGATAAAGTTGTAAAACCACTCTTTTTGGAAGGAAAACAAAAGAGTGATAAACCTGTATTTGTACTTTTAACAGGACAGCCAGGAGCAGGAAAAACGACAGCTTCTGTTAAATATGCTCAAATGTTAGACCCCGAGCCTGTCAAATTTGGTGGGGACGATATAAGAAGTTTACTCCCATACGCTAGCGAATTATTAAAAAATGATCCTGTCAACTATCCATTTATAACTAAAAATGATATGTCTTGGGCTAGACAAAAACTAGTTACAGATACTTTTAACGCTGGCTACAATCTTCAGATAGATAGCATATTATCTAGCCCTAATGATTGGAAAATGGGAACATTATTAGAAGCTAAAGAAGCAGGATATCGTGTTGAATGTGTAGCACTAGGGGTACATCGCTACTTAAGTGAAGTTTCAATGTTTGCTCGCAGAGAAGAACAAATAAAAGGTTTAGGAATTGGCTTTCCCGTTACCATGCCACCACATGATGTAGCTTATAATCTTTTACCAGATATTGTTTCACGCATGTATCGCGAAGGTGTTGCAGATAAAGTAAGTGTTTATAATCGTATGTTCGAAAATTATTACGATACAGACAAAATAAATAATCCAGATCGAGAGCAAACAAGTAGAGAAATAGTTCAGGCTATTGTTCGTTCTCGTGACGATTATCTAAGTAAAGATTCCCTAAATTATATTCAAGCCACATGGGAAAATGTATGTCAGAATATGATTGAACGAAATGCTTCTGCAGAACAATTGAGAGAAACAAATTCATACTACACTGCGTTTCGTAAAAGTTCAGGAATGTATCTTGTATCACCAGAAAATAAAGATATTCTTAAAGCGATGATTGTTACTAAAAAAGGTAATTGTGGTAAATAATAGTCATATCTATAAGCGTGTTATACATAACATATATTATGCGACAAATACATTTATAAGTAAAGGTACTATTCCCTCATGTTTATAGTCAAGTAATTTTATTATTTTTAATCAAATAGTTATACTGTTTTGACGAAAAATACAATAAATTTACAATACAGTTGGAGAAAAAATGTTAGATGCTTCTAAAATGCCTGAATTAATTGAAGATGATATTATAGAGCTACATGCACGTATAAATCATAACTTTGATGCAGACCTTTGGTCTGAGACAGATAAAAATCGTCAATTTTTGCGCCGATATCTCCTTTGGGTTGATAAAACCAATTCCATTGATGATTGTACATCTGCAACAGATATGTTCACTAATTTATGGCAAAGCAACGAAAACTATGCCTACTCTATCGTACTTAAAGCAACTGGTAAGGCTATTGGCTCAATAGATATTCATAATATTGATTGTAAAAATAATAGTGCCGATATAGGTTATTGGTTGGCTGAAGAGTATAATTGTCGAAGAAGAAAATACGGCCTCTTCTCGTGTTGCAGAACGTAATAATTATATATATGAAGGGTTGTTAAAAGATGCTCTGTACAAATATGGTACATATTATAACGAAAAAATTTTTGCAAAAATAAATAAGGAATAGAAAATGGAAATAAGTTTTATAAATGATGAGTTTTCTGAAAATATTGATGAGGCATTGTCTTTTGCCAAAAAAAATGGTCTAAAATATATAGAATTACATAAAATTATAGGTAAAAATATTACAGATTTTTCTTTTGAGGAGCTATCTCAAATATCAACAAAAATATCCTCAAATGGTATTTTGGTATCTTGCATATCTTCTCCTTTTTTAAAATGGTCATCAAACAAAAAAGACTTTAATATAATGATGCAACAGGTTGAAAATGAAGAAGAATACTTCGTAAAACTTATGGATATTGCCGACATATTTGGCGCTCCAAGTATTCGTATTTATTCCTATAATCAAAGCGACATATCTTTAGAAGAATTAGGTAAAAAATTAGACATATACAGCCAAATGGCGCTAGAAAGAGGCATCACCTTATTGTTAGAAAATGATGGATTATGTAATATAGATACCATTTCAAAAATGCACAAACTTTTAGAAATATATAATTTCTCTAATATTTTTCCATTACTGGATCTTGGAGCAATAGTTGCTATGGAAGACAACTTTAATCCTCAAGAACTTCAAGATTTAATTAATAATTGTTCGTATTTTCATATCAAAGACTATGATGCAGAATTAAAACGCTTTGTCGTTATCGGTGAAGGGAACGTTGACTATGAAAATATATTAGCTGATAAAATAGCTGATAGCGGAACTATATTTTCTCTTACACCTCATACTGGTTATCCAGAAGATATGCAAATGTCATTAAATATTTTACAGAGTTATGAAGAATAATCCTTTATATTTTTTATAATATTTTTTATCTGAGACAGTTCTTTATCATCATATTTTTCAGCATAACGATTTGCATATGCAGCAAATTCGTCAATGAGCACCCTACTCGCCCGTTCGTTATCTTCATAATAACGAGCCGTCATGGTTGTTTCAAGTTTATCAATAAGACCTACAAATTTAGCCTCTAGTGTCATCTTATCATTATATTCTTCTACCAAATTACATAAATTTTGCCAACCAGTCTCACTAGCTAGTCTTGCAGCAGCTTCTTTTTCTAATTTATCTTTTTGCTCTGGTGTTATATCGTCAAAAGGCGTAAAATCACCAGCATAAATTTCTGCTAAATCATGAACTAAGGCCAATTCTAAACATTTTTGCCTATCTAAACTTTCAGGTGTAAACATCATAACCAACAAAGCGACCCCAAAACTGTGCTCAGCATCAGATTCTGGATCTTCTATATTATTCATTAACCATCCGCTTCGTTTCAGATCTTTGAATTTTCCTAACATTTTTATAATGTTTTTTATACGTTGATTTATCATTACTTTTTCCTATATTTGCAGCGTAAATGAGTTTTTTAGTATAAGGATTTTTAGCCATTTCAAAAATTTTACTAGCCACATTTATCTCAACAATTTTTCCATCTTTCATAACGGCGATATCATCAGCTAACGCCCTAATCGCTCTAAAATCATGCGATATAAACAAATAAGATATCTTTCTATTGCATTGTATTTTATGCAACAATTTAAGTATTTGTGCTGCAATTGTTACGTCTAAAGCTGATGTTGGCTCATCTAGAATTAATAAATCTGGTTCAACCACTAACGCTCTAGCTATAGCAATTCGCTGTCTTTGACCACCTGAAAATTCATGTGGATATTTATCTAAAACATCATCTTTTAATCCAACCTCATATAATGTTTCCTTTATTTTATCCAACCATTGAGCTTTTGTCATATTTTTAAAATGAACTCTAAGCCCTTCTTCTATAATTTCTCTTACATTCATACGAGGATTAAGAGAATTATACGGATCTTGAAAAACTATTTGAATTTTTTTTCGTAATTCTTTGTTTTTTATTGAGTTTATATCTTGTTTATTTAGTAAAACTTCTCCATCATAATCAATGAGACCTGCCAAGGCCATAGCTAGAGTTGTTTTTCCTGAACCAGATTCACCAACTATTCCAAGTGTCATTCCTCTTTTTAATTTTATAGATATACTGTTAACCGCAAACAAATATTCCTTAACTCTTCCCCAAAAATCTTTAACAATGGGATATTTAACCATAACATTTCGTGCTTCAATTAAATAATCCTTCCAAGAGTAATTATTCTTTTTCAAAACACTATATGAATATATTAAAGTTTTGGTGTAACTATCCCTTGGATGTTTAAATATATCTTCCGTTGTACCTTGCTCAACAATTTTACCACTTCTCATCACAAGTACACGGTTAGATATCTTGCGTATAACATTTAAATCATGACTTATAAAAATAATTGACATTCCTAATTCATTTTTTAATTTTAGTAACAAATCCAAAATTTGTGTTGCTACAGTAACGTCAAGAGCTGTTGTTGGTTCATCTGCAATTAAGATATCTGGCTTATTAGCAATAGCTATTGCTATCATAACTCTTTGTCTTTGACCACCAGATAATTCATATGGATATGCATTAAACCTATTTTCAGCATCTTTAATTCCTGTTAATTTTAATAATCTAATAGCCTCTATCTTAGCTTGCTTAAAACTCATTTTTTGATGTAAAATCAAGGTTTCAGCAATTTGTTTACCAATAGTATGCAACGGATTTAAGCTAGACATTGGTTCTTGAAATACAAATCCAAATTTGTTGCCTCGAAATTGTTGAATATTAGGATTGTCAATTAATTCTATGCCTTTGAATTTTATAGAACTATTTTTTGTATGAAAGGCTTTGGGATATGGTAATAAGCCTAATATAGAAAGAGCTGTTATAGATTTTCCTGAACCAGATTCACCAACTATTCCTAGAACTTCACCACTATTTAAATCAAAATCTATCTTTTTAACTACCTTATATTTATAGCCATCTGAATGATTAAATCCTATTCCTAAATTACGAACTTCCAATAAAGGCATTAACGATTTCTCCTACTATCAAAAGCATCGCGAATTCCCTCACCTATAAATATAAGCATCGTTAATAAAGATGCTAAAACAATAAATATCGAAACCCCAATCCATGGTGCTTGTAGATTATCTTTTCCTTGTCGAACCAAATCACCTAATGATGGGTATTCATAAGATAAACCTAGTCCCAAAAAATCAAGAGCTGTTAAAGCAACTATAGATTCTGATAATATAAAAGGAATAAAAGTTATCGAAGCCACCAATGCATTGGGCAATATATGTCTGAACATAATACGAATATTGCTAACGCCCAAAGCTTTGGCCGCTTTAACAAATTCAAAATTTCTTACCCTCAAGAACTCAGCCCGCACCACACCAACTAACGCAGGCCAATTAAAAAATAGCATAATTATAAGTAATGTCCAAAAACCTGGAGCAAAAACACTTGCAACAATAATCAAAATAAAAAGTTGTGGTAATGATTCCCATATTTCTAAAATACGTTGAATAATAATATCTACTTTACCACCAAAATAACCTTGAGTAGCTCCAATCATAATTCCTATAAAAGAAGATATGGTTGTAAGTATAAAGGCAAATATAACAGATAAACGTAAGCCATATAAAATTCTTGCTAATATATCTCTTCCCTCATCATCTGTTCCAAGCCAATGTATTTTGTCTGGTGCCGACGGAGTTGATTTATCTAATTTATAATCAACTGTATTAAAAGAAAAAGGTATTAATGTAAACCACAGGTTGCCCTTTTTCTTGATATTGCTTACAATATAAGGATCTTTATAATCAGCTGGTGTCGGAAAGTCACCATCAAAAGTCTGTTCTGTATAATTCTTAAAAATAGGAAAATACCAATTTCCATCATACTCAATAGCTAACGGTTTATCATTGGCTATTAATTCAGAAAACAAACTTAAAACAAATAGCACTGCAAACAAAAGCAAAGAAACCTTTGCTCGTTTATTACTAAAAAAAACTCTAATCTTTTTTTTTAACAACGAATTGCTTGCTAAATTTTTTTGTTCAAGCACTATAATTTTCCCCAGAAATTATCTTTCAATTACTTTTACTTCAATATTTATATCTGCTTTACTAGCTTGATTTGCTTTTTTAAGAGCCTCTCTATATTGCCTTTTTAATTCCTCAGGAGAAAGTTTCTGTCCTTCTACAACAGGAGCTTCTAAAACATTGCGCAAAGCTTCATTTGGTACCTGCCCCACTAAATCATCAACAGTTTTTGGCGAATTATTCTCAGCTTTTTCCTTCGCTAATTTATCTGCCAATCGTTGTTTGGCCCTAGCTATAGCAATATCAGCATCACTCAATTGCTGCTCATCGTCAACTTCTTCTACTACAACATCAGGAACTACTTCTTCTACAATATTCACATCACTTTCAGGTTTATCTTCAGCTTCTGTAATATCTTCAAGTTCAATGTCTGGTACTGTGATATCATTGTCTACAACTGGATCTTCCAACACTTTAACCTTTTCAAAAGTAAGCTCTTCAACAAGCTCTTCCGTTCCAGTTTTTGTTTCTATTGGAGCTTCATCAGTGTTAGCATTCTCTTTAGGCAAATTATCAACTACTATTTTGCTATCTGTTTCTTTAACAATATCTTCTTTTACATCCTCAATATCACTATTTTTAGCAGTTTCTTCATTATCACTAGCCACTCTAATTGATTCCATCTTAACTTCAGGAACGTCTTCAACGATAGTTTCTGTTACTTTGCTCTCAGCAACAACCTTTATATCTTCTTCAATTTTTTCTGGTTCATTATTAGGCTTACTATCTTCACTAAATGATAAAACCTCCATATTTCCAAATTCATTTTGCGATTTCCAAGCTGTAAACCATTGGTTAAAATTATTTTGAGCAGCTGTTATTTCGTGCTTTTTATACTTATCTTGTTCAACAGTGTTTTTAACAGCTTTCATTATTTTATCAGTAGTCTTAATTTTACCAAAATCTTTACAAGGTTTACGCCCAATAAAATAAGAATCCAAAATATCTGTTACATCACATACACTATAATCAACTTTTGGTTTGGATGCCTTTGCTGGCTTTATTGCCAAAGCTACATGTGATTTCTCTTGAATTTTACGATAAAAATCTCTGTCGTTACTTGCTAGACCTAGAGGATTATTAATACCTTGGATAACAATGGTTGTATCCTCAAGATGTCCTCCTTTATCTAACTGCTGAACAAATTTTTCCAAAGAACCATACAAACAACTAACCTGATCAGCATAAGAACTGCGACGTTTATCTACTGGAGTTCTAGCAAATTCCAACATGTTTTCAGATTGCCATTGGCTCATATCTTTTATCTTGCAGAACTCATCATAAACATAAGTTTCTGAAGGTAGGTCAATAACAGCAAAGTACGCTTGATTTCCATTGTTTCTATCAATGCTATCTATAATTTGGTCAAAAACCTTGAACGAATTGACAGTATAAAGTTTGTCTACCTCAAAAGGTAAAGCTATAACATCTGGATTAGGATAAACATACTTCAGCATTGCCAAAACGGGATTCATTGACGATACAATTCCTGTTGATTTAAGCCATTGAGATGTTAACAGGATAACTTTTTGTGTAGTTGAATAATATCCATTATTAAAACTTATTGGCAAATTTACCTTTTCTTTACACGAAGTTGCAACCAACTTTCCATTGACATAACAAGTATCTATATCACGAGTCTGATAAACATTTATAAAATAACCATCTTTTTTTAACATATCATACAATGAGCTTTTGGCCATATACAATCTATCGTTCTGCAAAGCTGTAAAATCAAAATACCCACCCCTTACAGATGAAGATAAAACCAAATCAGAAATGTTATCCTTGCTATTAGGATTGTACGAAGCTATCAAATTATAAAAAGGCTGTTCAGGGTTATTAACTGCTGCATTTGGGTATAGGATAAAATTGTTTTTAGTATAAAATCCCAAAGCATTATAAAAACTTCCTTGAATGTTTGGATGCTGTTTTGATTTATAATACATATTTCTGAGATTATCAGGTGTAGTCAAATTATTAAATGACAAAAACACTAAATTTTTACCTTTATCTTTATTTTTAAGCGTCGGTATCGATGCCATATCTCTAAAATATTGTGTGTTATTATTTAAATACGCCTCACTGAAAACCCACCCTAAAAGAGCAACAAACAATAAGGTAAAATAAAGCATAAATTGACGGCTTAACAATTTTAACAAAATCCAAGACAAAACAAAAATAGCGGCACCAACAATCCATGACGAATATTCATAAATAATAGTGTTAACACTATCACTAAATACACCATTAAAAAGAATCAAAAGAGCCGATTTTTTTTCAAAAGTAGCAAATTGGTTAATCAGTGCGACACCCAATACAGCAAAAGATAAAGACAAAATAAAATTTTCTAACGCCCTAAAGAATGAAGCTATAAACATGAAAAGAAAGCTGAATGCAACAATAGCAATATAAATATACTGAGCTTCTGTATTAAGCCACGTTGAAGAAGAAAACAAATTATAACTACCTGCATTTGCAAACAGCGTAAAATCAAGCGATATTATTGTTGCAAGCAAGATTGTTTTTACAATCAAATCAAACCAATATTGCCAAAATGTACGTTTATATTTAGCTTCTTCCACCGATTTTTTTATCTGTTTAGCAGAAAATTTACGCGGGTCTTCCAGATGAATATCATCCATATTTCTATCCTCATATTCAATATAACATTGCAAAAGATAACTAATATTATCTGATATTTATCTTTTTTAAAACAAAATCCTCAGAGTTTGCACAACTTCTGAGGATTTTATCACTAAAGCAATTAAAGTTATTATCTTGAGTAGAACTCGATAACCTGATTTGGTTCCATAACAGATGCATAAGGCACATCTTCAAACTTAGGAACAAAAGCAAACTTAGCAACAGCTTTCTTTGCATCCAACTCAACATAAGCAGGAACATCACGAGATGTAGATTCTAAAGCAGCTATAACAATAGGCAATTGCTTAGATTTTGCTCTAACCTCAATAACATCACCAGCTTTTAACATATATGAAGGAATATTAACCTTTTTACCATTAACAGTAACATGTCCATGGTTTACAAACTGACGAGCAGCAAAAATAGTTGGTACAAATTTAGCTTTGTAAACGATATTATCCAAACGAGATTCCAAAATACCAATCAAGTTTTCAGCAGCGTCACCAGAACGACGAATAGCTTCTACATAATATTTGTGGAATTGTTTTTCAGAAACATTACCATAATATGTTTTCAATTTTTGTTTAGCAGACAACTGAACACCATAATCAGTAGGTTTTTTTCTTCTTTGACCATGTTGACCTGGAGCATATTCTCTCTTTGCAACAGATGCATTTGGAGCACCCCAAATCACACCATATTGGCGTTCTTTTTTCTTTTTTGCGCAAACAATACTTTTCATTTTCTAATTTCCTTTTATTAATTAAGATTATTGTCCCGATAGTTTTAGTGCTTTCACACCAAACGAGACGGTTACAACCGCCTTCATTCTCAGAAGTGCGCCCAATTTATAATAAAATTATTCTAAAATCAAGCTTTTTTTTATAATTTTACTAGATTTTTAACATCTTATTTGCTATAAAATATGCAACGGAGGATATAAAGACAAAATGTCATACAACGACTTATTTCATGAGGCTCTTACTTGCTTTGACAATAAAGATTTTGATAAAGCAGAACTTATAGCTCGTCAAATTGCAGAAACTGCCCCAAACAATCCCGATATATTAAACCTTTTAGGACTTATTGCTCAAGCTAAAGGTATACACGAAGAAGCCTGTTCTTACTTTTCTGCAGCAATTCGTGAAAGCAAAGATAATCCTTCGTATTTTTTTAATCTGGCTTTTTCACTCAAAGCAATCAAACAATTTTCTGATGCTCTTACCAATTTTTTTCAAGTTTTAAAACTAGCACCATCAGTTAAAGAAGCTCATAATGAAATAGCCTGCATTTACGAAGAGCTAAACGATATTAAACAAGCTCGCCAACACTGGCAATTTGCTATTCAAATGGATAGTAATTATATTATAGCTAAGATAAATTTAGCCAATAGCTTTCGTATTGATGATATTAACAAGGCTGAAAAAGACTTGCTTACTATATCTGAAGAAAACCCCAATTTTCCACTCCTTTGGTATGATTTAGCTTGGTTAAAATATAACCAAAATGACTTTTCTACAGCTCTATTCTTTGCCAATAAATCAGCAGAGCTAGCTCCTAACTCTGACACAATAAAATATCTACAAGGACTTTGTTTTTTATCCCTAAATCAAGAAGAACAAGCTAAACTCTACTTTACAGATGCAATATCAATTAATGCTAATAATTTTGATGCCAGATTATGCCTTGCAGATATTTTAAGTCGTAACAACAATTTTATAGAGGCTGAAAATCATTACAAAAGATTAATAGAATTAGATAATAAAAATTTTGCTACTCATAGCAACTATGCTGAAATGCTTCATCGCCAAAATCGATTAGTCGAAGCTCTAGAAGAATATCGCAAAGCTACAATAATTTCCCCAAAATCTGCTGATATAAGCAACAACTTGGGAGGCGTTCTAAAACAACTAGAAGATTATGACGAAGCATTAGGATTGTTTTTTAATGCATTATCCTTAAAACCAGACCTTGTTGCAGCCTCTATCAACATTTGGGAAACACTAGTTTTAATTAATAATCAAGATAAAGAAAAAGCATTAAAAATAGCTCATAATTGGAAAAAAACACATCCCAACAATTTGTTTGCAAGCTATGCTGTTTCTGCACTTGAAGGAGAAAACATTGTCGATAATCAAATTTTTACTGAACAGTTGTTTGACAATTTTGCTGATAATTACGAGGTGGTTATGCAAAATTTGGATTATTCAGCTCCGTTGGCTATCAGAAGAATTGCGGGAGCTTTGGAAAATCGTATTGTGGATTTGGGGTGTGGTTCGGGGTTTGTTGGTATGGCTATTAAAAATGCTTCGAATCATCTCATAGGTGTTGATTTGTCTGCTAAAATGTTAGCAAAAGCAGCTGAAAAAAACATATATTCAGAATTGATAAAAGCCGATGTTATTGATTTTTTGAATACACGTTCAGATTTTGATTGGATTATAGCTTCAGATGTTTTTTGTTATATTGGCGATTTAGAAAAACTATTTTCGTTATGTTCAAGCAAAAATATAATTTTTACAATAGAAACAACAGATCAAATTGATAAATATCAAATTCAGTCTACTGGACGTTTTAAGCACAACCATATTTATATAGAAAATTTATTGCAGAAAAATGGATTTTATGATATTTATAAAGAGCATTTAGTTTTACGTAAAGAAAATAACATCCCCGTAGATGGATATATTTTTAAGGCTTTAGGAAAAAAATAAATGGATGAAGAATTAATTGATATATATGATTCTGAAATGAATTTACTTGGAGTTGCTACCAAAAATCAGGCCCATCAAGAAGGTATGTGGCACAAGGCTGCACATTGTTGGATTATATCTGAAGATGGTAACATATGGCTTCAATTAAGAGGAAGCGAAAAACAACTATACCCTAACTTCTTCGATGTATCATGCACTGGTCATATTCAAGTTGGCGAAACTGCTAAACAAGGCTGTTTGCGAGAACTTGAGAAGGAACTTGGACTAGTGCTAAAAGAAGATGTTTTAAACAAAATGTTCACACATACACTTGTATTTGATATCCCTTATCACAATCGTGAATTTTGTCCTACCTATTTATACAAAACTCAACGAAAAATATCTGATCTAAAATTATATCCTAAAGAAGTTGATGGTGTTTTTGAAGCGGATATCCAAGATTTATTAGATTTATTTTTTGAAGATGTCAAAACTATCACCATAAAAGGAATAAAACGTCTATCTAATGGATATAAAACAGAAGAGCGCAACATTTCAATAAATGACTTCTGCCCTCATGGTAACAAATATTATCAAAAAGTATTTACTGCAATTCAACGTTTTATTGATAATCAATAAATAAAAGACCCGCTGAAAAGGAGAAAACAGCGGGTCTTCTGGTTAAGCACTTACAAAAGACGGGATTTCTTCTGTAAGCGGGGTACATATAAAGTCAAGTTTCTTTTTAAACTCTTTCAAATCTTTATCAAACTCATTCATTTTAAATCCTGCATTTATATAAGCATATATAGCAATATCAACATAGTGGCTTTCTGTTTCATACGGCATCTTGTTTGCAATAACAGCCATAGCCTTAGACGCATTAAACTTTATTATTACCTCCTGAAAGAAAATATGCTTGGTATTGACATTTTCCCCCATTCCACAAACTTCAAACAAAGCATTAAATATCTGCTCTTTCGAAGAAATAGGCTTCTGCATTTCGTTTAAGAAACTCAAGCTCTTCTCTTTGCTAATCTTCATCATAATATCCTCCACACACTGAAGGTTTACTTTATAATTATAATATAGCATAGTTTATCGAAAAAAACAACATTTTTGTAACAAAAACGTAACATTTTTATCTACATAAAACGATTATAAATATTACGATATATTTTTTTGTATAATGGAACATTACTTAACATTTCATAATCATGACCATAGCTATAATAAATACTTCCATTAGCTGTTTTTATATCACAAGGAGGAATATCAGCATCAACCACCAAACTATTATCTATTGTAGCTTCAATTAGTTTCAAGTTTTTACAATTTTTAATATCAATATTTCCACTTGCACCATACGCAACAACAATATTTTCAATCAAGGAATTATCCAATATAATATTTCCACTATAATATTTTCCAATTTTTAATTTATGTAAATTTCCTGTAAACGAAGCATCTATATTTCCATTATTTTTTCTTCCTACTTCCAAAGAAACAACACTATCATCACCAGCCAAATTCAAATTTCCAGCAAAGTCATCTGCTATAATTATTTTACCGATTCCCATATAGGTACTATGATTATTAATTTTTAATTTTCCTTTACAATCATTTCCTATCTTAATCGTTTCAACACTTTGATTAGACGCATATAAATTACCTCTAAAAGAATCATCTATTGCTATTTCTTTTTTTATAAGATTATTCGTTAGTACAATATCAGCATAAGAATAATAACCAATATTCAAGGCATACATACAACTATTACTAATATTTAAATTACCACTATAAATATCAGCTATTTGCAAATTAAAACATTTTTTAGAATCAGTTATATGCAAATTACATTGGCAATTATTTGCCACAAAAATGCTTTCAATTGTTGAACGAGATAAATTAATGCTTCCTGAAAATTTTTCACCAATAACTAAATTTTCAATCGACTGATTATCACGTAAATCAATACTAATATTGCAATTTTCTCCAACAACAATTTTAGCAACTCCTGCTTTTGACAAATTATAAGAACAATCCTTTGCATCGCTAGGAATATGTATGCTATAAGAATTTAATTTTCCCACATAAACACTAGCAAAATCAATACCATTAGCAATTCGTCGTTTTAATTGTTTTTCAGATAAATATTCTTCTCTTCCATCCATATATTTTATAATGGATACTTCTAAAACCTCAGCAACTTCTTTTGAAATTGAATATTTTTTAGCCCTAATAAATGACAACAAATATCCCTTTTCCAAACTTGATAACTCAATATCATTTGCCACTAAAATATTACTAAAAATATCCTGACACCCTTCTAACGAAGCTAAAAGTTGGTTTTGTTTATTCTTAAAAAACAAAGAACATTTATTTCCTTTTAGTCTTACAATTCGATAATCTTTATTAATGTTATAAACAATTGCTTCACCTTCGCCCAACACGTTCTTTCTCCCAATATAATTTGTTTGTGCAACATATAATATAAAGTTTTACAAAAACTAGGGCTATTAATAAAAAACTTAAAACTTGACAATAATGCTTTATTTTTACAAAAAATAATGTTATCAACAAATCTAATATTAACAAAATATAAGGACAAAATGTTTAATTTATTGTTTTTTGCCACTATGGCAATTGCTGTTTCTTTTTTATGTTCAATACTAGAGGCAGCCCTTCTTTCTATTGTTCCTAGCTATATTGCTCAGCTAGAAGACAAAAATCCTAAGTTATTTACTAAGTTATCCAATTTTAAGGAAAATATTGACGAACCACTTGCAGCTATATTGTCGCTCAATACTATTGCTCATACAGTTGGTGCAACAGGAGTTGGTGCTCAAGTCGCTGCATTATATGGACAAGCTTATGTTGGTATTGCCAGCGGAATAATGACCATATTAATTTTAACTACATCGGAAATATTACCCAAATCAATTGGCGCTAAATACTGGAAACAACTAGTTTCATCTGTGGTACCCACTTTACAAATTATGATAATTGTAATGAAACCTTTTATTTGGATGTCTACTTTAATTACCCGTTGGTTTACATGCAATAATGACTGTTCTAATACTAAAGAAGAAATCAAAGCTCTTGCCAAAATAGGACAAGCATCTCAAGTTGTTGATGATGTTGAATATCGTTTAATTGTCAATACCATGAATTTAAAACAGATTGACGTAAAAGATATTATGACACCTCGTACTGTCGTACATACTGTCAAACCTGGTATGAAAATTAAAGATTTTGATAAATTTATTACCACCTCACCTTTTTCTCGTTTCCCAATCATTGATGAGAAAAAACAAATATTCAAAGGCTATATCCACAAATCTAGCTCTTTCAAAGGAAATGACAACGATAAAGTTGAAAAATTTTCTTGCGATATGCGTTCATTTGCACCAGAAGCTAGACTTCAAGACGTTTTATCTGCAATGTTAGAAGATCACAACCATATGTCTTTAGTTGTAGACCAAGTAGGTAATTGGATTGGTATTATAACATTAGAAGACATTATCGAAACAATCCTTGGCAAAGAAATAGTTGATGAAACTGATACCATTACAGATATGCAAGTTTATGCTAAACTAAAATGGAACAATCGCTGCAAACAAAAAGGCATTAACCTTAAATAAACCTTTTATCTGCTTGAAAACTCCTTGATACTGATTATCTGCAAACTGGATAAACATTTTCAAGGAGTTTTATTATGCAAAATCAAGTAAGCACTACCAACAAACAAGCAACACCAAATGTAGCTCGTCCTCAAGAGCGCAATTTTTTCTCAACTTTATTAAACCTGCTAGACATTCCTCGTCAAAATGACCTTCACCGTATGGAACCTAAAATTGAGGTTTCTGAAAACAAAAAAAATGTTTTAGTGACAGCGGAAATCCCTGGCGTAAATGAAAATGATATCGAATTAGAAATATCAACCAACGGATATCTAACTATCAGTGGCGAGAAAAAGCACGAAAATACTGAATTATCAACTAATGGTGGCTATTTTTCAGAAATATCTTACGGTAGAGTAAGTCGTACAATTCCTCTTCCATGGGATTTAGACTATGATAAAGCTTTTGCAGATTATAACAATGGTATTTTAACAGTAACTCTTCCCAAATCAAATATTGAACATGGAAAACGCCAAAAAATTAATATCAATAAGCAAACTAAAAAAGCACCTAAAAAAACAACAAAACAAAAAGTAACCAAACAATAGTAAAATTAAAACCGCTAGTATTCAAAGCTAGCGGTTTTACTTATCCTTTTAATTTATTTACTTTAAGTTTAGATAATTCTAACACTTTTTCAAAATTATCATCATCACATACTTTATTACGTCTAACAAAACCACATTTTTGACAACGATGAACTATAATATATTTTCCATCTTTTAATTCTAAATCAACAGGTTCCATCAACCCTCCACATTCCTCAGCTCTATCTCCAGGATTAATATCCACATGTTTAGAATATAAGCATTCAGGACAATGATTAGTATAACCATTGCCATTAACTTTTGTTTGACAGTTTTCACAAATAAAATCTTCTTTTTTACGTTGGAATAATCTCATTTTAATCCCTGCAAATTATCAAAAAAGCGGAAGTCTTGTCTTCCGCTTTTTGATATTGGTCGGGACTAGAGGATTCGAACCTCCGACATCTTGCTCCCAAAGCAAGCGCTCTACCAGGCTGAGCTAAGTCCCGCTCTAACAACGGAATAATATCTACTCCAATAATTTTATAAAAGCAAGAACTTTTTTCATAAAATTACTGCATATTTTCTAGTCTTCCTTTATCTGCTTGATTTAGCTTTATTTTAAATTTTACAAAATCATCAAAAAGCTTTTTATCTATCACAGTTGTATTATTATAAATCCAAGCCATTTTTTTGCCATCTGCAATATCAACATCTAATTCCATAACTTCAAATTCTTTCGATAGTTTATCATCAATTATCTGAAGTAATTTATCACATCCTTCTCCTGTTGTTGCCGACACAATTGCAATATCAGGTTTTGTTGTATTTAACAAATCATTCTTCTTACTATTATCAAGTAAATCTATCTTATTAAACACTTCTAAATAATTTGGAGAATTTTCAAAATCGTTAAACCCCAAGTTTTCAAGAACATTTAATACATCATTTCTTTGTTCTTTTGAGCTCTCGGAAGCAATATCTCTTATATGAACGACCAAATCAGCAGATAAAACTTCTTCCAATGTTGCTCTAAAAGACATGATAAGTTCATGCGGCAAATCAGATATAAATCCAACTGTATCTGATAATATAACTTCCTTTCCTGATGGTAGCTTAATTTTTCTCATAGCAGGATCTAGTGTTGCAAAAAGCAAATCTTTAGCAAACACATCACTATTTGATAACTTATTAAATAAGGTTGATTTACCTGCGTTTGTATATCCTACAAAAGCAACCGAAGAATAAGGAACTCGTTTACGAGCAGATCTCTGAATACGTCTAGTTAGCTTAACTTTATCAAGACTTTGTTTTATACGCAAAATTTTATCATCAATAATACGCCTATCCAATTCAATCTGTGTTTCTCCAGGACCTCCTAAAAAACCAGCACCTCCTCTTTGGCGTTCTAAATGTGTCCAACTGCGTACTAAACGACTTCTTTGATAAGTTAAATGAGCTAACTCTACTTGAAGCTTGCCTTCCTTAGTATTAGCTCTTTCTCCAAAAATTTCTAAAATAAGAGCTGTCCTATCAATAACTTTTACTTGCAGTTTTTTTTCCAAATTACGTTGTTGAATTGGAGTTAGTGAAGTATCAAAAATAATCAACTCAATTTCCAAATTTTTGATTATTTCTAAAAGTTTATCAATAACACCCTGCCCAACTAATGTTGCAGGTTTAACATTTCTTATCTTGACAATTTCTTTATAGCTAACGTCTAAATTAATAGCCAAAGCTAAACCAACTGCCTCTTCTAGCCTAGCTTCAGATGACAAAGAAATCTTCTGCCCAAAAATATCTGGAAAAACAACAGCAGCTTTAGTCAATCTTATATTATCTAATTCAATAAATGACAATTTTTACTTATATCTCAACAGATTCGCCTGGCATAATTGTAGAAATAGCATGCTTATAAATTAACTGAGTATGTCCATCCCTACGCAACAACAACGTTGTATCATCAAACGAAGTAATAATACCTTGTAATTTAACACCATTCACCAAAAAAACAGTAACCGAAATCTTCTCGTTTTTTATTTTTTCTAAAAAATTATTATTTTCACTCATCGGTCTTCATCCTTATTAATTTATTATTTTGTCATAATTACATTCTAATAACATTTTTTTTATACTGTCAAAGATTTTTAACAAAAAATTTGTTCAGCTTGTTTAATCATTCCA
Organism: Alphaproteobacteria bacterium; assembly: GCA_045537965.1. Lineage (GTDB taxonomy): Bacteria > Pseudomonadota > Alphaproteobacteria > RF32 > CAG-239 > CAZU01. Next base: position 31,489 of record JAZSQL010000014.1, on the reverse strand, counting down.
GAATCAACATAAGCCAAAATCAAATCCCCTATTTCTAATTTTGTTGTAGGATCAGGATAAATTAGATTTTCTCCTCGCAACAATGCAAATACACGACACATTTTAGGCAAATTAAGCTCACCAATTTTCTTACGCCCACAAGCTGTTTCTTCACCCAATCTAATTTCCCATATTTCTCCCATTCCTCTAGCTATAGAATACGCTTCATGTAACTTAGCTTTGCGAATTTCTTTTAAGATACGAGAAATTGTTATAGCACTTCTATCAACTAAAATATTATCTGTAATATTAAACATTAAATTATTATACGATGGTGTATTAATTACAGAAATTGTTGTTCCAACACCATTTTTTGAAGCCAACAATGATGCCAATAAATTATCTTTATCATTTTCAGTCAGTGCTATAGCCGCATCAGCGTAAGCTATATCAGCCTCTTTCAATATAATATCACTCATCATTTCGCCATGAATAACCACAACATGATTAAGATTTCGAGCCAACATGCGAGCTTTATCTAATTTTTCTTCAACTAAGCGACACGATACAATAGTATCATCTTCCTCAAATTCAGCGCCAAGATATTCTGATATCTCATTACCTCCAAATATAACCAAACGTTCATTTGCAGGTTTTTCTAGACCAAATGACGAAATTGTATTATACACTTCATCAGCTTTTACCAAAATATTAATCTGATCTCCAGCTTGCAGAGTTTCGTACATATCAGGCAAAAAGCTAATATCATTTCTTATAATATTTACAAAACCAATATTTAAACTTTCATCTGCTTTTTCAATTTGTAATAAAGGGATTCCTAACAAAGGACACTTATCATTAATATTAAGCGTCATAATATAATACTTTTTATCAAAAATAGGTAAAATACCTGCACAACCAGGATATTGTAAAATTTTCAAGATCTGTTCAGCAATATCAATATCTGGAGATATCAACAAATCTATAGGCAAATGTTTATCATTATATAACATGCCCCACAAAGGATCGGTAAATGTTTGGCTATTAACACTTGCTATCTTTTTAGGAATTGCAAACAAACTATATGCCAATTGACAAACGACCATATTTACTTCATCAACATCCGTTACAGCCAAAATCATATCACAATTTTTAGCTCCAGCTTTTTCTAAAACATCAGGATGCGAAGGCTTTCCATAAACAGGTAATACATCAAACTCTTTAGCAATTTCATCCAAATCGAGCATGTTGTCATCAACTACTGTAATATCATTATTTCCTTTTACTAGATAACTAACAACACTTTTCCCCACCTGACCTGCACCACAAACGATAATTTTCATTTGAAATATTCCTCTATTTTAAAACGTCATCAACAAAAAACTTATCAATTTCAGCCATAGCTTGTTCCATATTATCAATTCTTACATACGTTTCTCGAAATTTACGAGCATCACGCAAATTTTTACAATACCAACAAACATATTTCCTAGACAAACCTAATGCCAATCTATCACCATAATATTCTTGTAACTTTTTTATATGGTTAATTAATGTCTCTTTTACAATATTAATTGTTATATTTTCTGGTTCTATTCCTTTTTCTAAGTAATTATGTATCTGAGATATTAACCATGGATTACCCAAAGTTGCTCGTCCAATCATTACGCCATCAACACCAGTATAATCAATCATATCCTTTGCTTTTTTAGGACTATCAATATCGCCATTACCAACAACAGGAATTTTCACAGCTTGTTTAACTTCTGCAATAATATCCCAATCAGCACTTCCAGAATAAAAATCAGACCTTGTTCTACCATGAATTGTTATATATGATGCTCCACAATCCTCACACATCTTAGCAAACTCAACAGCATTAACACTATTATTATCCCACCCTTTACGAAATTTAACACTAACTGGAAGATTGGTATTTTCTTTAACCTTTTTAATAATATCAGCTGCCAAACTAACATCTTTCATAAGATACGAACCAGATTTGTTGTTTACAATTTTTTTAACTGGACATCCCATATTTATATCAATTGAATACGCTCCCAATTCTTCAGCAAACTTAGCTGAATTTGCAAATAAATCCGGAATTCCTCCAACTAATTGAACTATAACTGGATAATTTTCGTCTCGTACATCAGCAACACGATAAGTTTTAGGATTCTTTCTCGACAATGCGTTAATAGCCACCATTTCAGATACAATATTACCACCACCAAGCGAATGCACTAACTGACGCATTGGTTTATCTGTAATACCTGCCATTGGTGCTAAAAACACTTTACTTTTTAATCCATTTATTGACATCTACACCTTAAAATCAAATTCACGATTATTTTCAAAAACCAATCCCTCAACTACTGTTGATTTTCCATCCGTTCTACTGACTATATTATAAGCATCCGTTACATATCCACTATCTGCTGGAATATTTTGTCCCAAAAGAGAATAAGCAGCTTCATTATCAACAAGATTATAAACTTGACCTTCAACCTTTGATAAAGGACGAAGTTTAAGCTCATAAACATCTGCCTCAAATTCAAAATTTTTAGCATGTTGTTTTTGCCTAATTTTTGCTACAACATCAGCTATTTGTCTTTGCAAATGGTCTAGTTGATTATTAACAGGCTTACTCGACACGTTACATTTTCCTATTTTTAGTTAAGTTTATTCATAGCTTTAGCTAAAATATAGTACAATTTACCTAAATCTGCTCCAGAAATAACTGCCATCAATGCTGCTGCATGCTCATGTGTCTTTGATTTGTCAACCAATATTTCAAATTCCTTCATATAGGTATTAACAAGTTTTCTAAGATCTTCATTTTTTTCAAATTCTTTACGCAACATATTAACTTGAGAATTATTCATGTTTTTAGCAATTGATCTTATAAATACCTGAGTATCGCCATTATAAAACTTCTTCCACAAATCTTCCTCATCTTTGGGATTTAACAAACGATTTATATCAACAGAAACACTTTCCAAAGATGTTATAATTTTAGCTGCATCATTAAGGAAAGTGTCTACTTTTACATCTTTATATGCAACAGACAATCCTTTCATTGCTTTGTCTGCTTTTACAACATTATCATTCAATATTTTAGTTTGAGTATTAACAGTATCATTAAAACGAATACTTTCTTTAACAATACTTTGTCCTTGTATCTCAAATGATTTCCCTGCATCAACCAAGTTGCTAACACTTTGATTAACTTTTCCCGCTGTATCATCAGCTAAAGCTGTCAATGCCTGTGATTGTTTTACAAAAACATCACCTGAAGATAAAATACTATTAGAAATACGCTCAGCATTGGCTGCTATTTCATTTATTGTAGCTCTTAATTTATCTCCAGATTTTTCTAAATGAGTAGCACTAAGTTTAGCTGCTTCATCCATCTCTATGCCAAGTTTTTTCAAATCTTGTCCTAAACCTCTAACTTTATCATAGGCATCATTTGCTCTATCAGCCAATTTATTAGACGTATCATTCAAAACTGTATTGAAACAATCCACCAATTTTTTAGTATCTTCAGAAATTTGAACCATTTTATTACTCTGTGCTGAAATCAAATTGTTAATTTCGACCACACCTGTAGATGTTTCTGCTGTAATAGTATTAAATCCTGCCAAATATTTTTCATATTCGTTGAATACACCATTAATATTTTCAACAGAATGATAAATCGTTGTATCTAAATCTTCGCTACATTGATTTAATCTCAAACTTGTCTGATCAATACTCTTAACCGAATCTTTTGCTGCTTTATTAATAGCATCACACGCTTTTAATAACCTATCTCCCAAAACATCAAATTCATAAGATAACTTGGTCGTTGTATCAAAAATATTTCCAGTATTTTCCTTAAATGATGCATTGATTTCCTGCATTTTTGTAGCAACATCAACCGTTGCATCGGTTAAATATTTGAATTGTTGAGCCATTGAAGCTTCACCCAAACGAGCTTGGGTAGCTAAAGTATTAACTACTTCAGAAATATTATTTTTTTGCAATTCTAGCATATTTGCAATATTCTCACCCTGCGATACCAACTTAATACCCATATTTTCCATATAGGTAGTTTGTTCGCTAAGTCTTTTCCAAACAACATCCCCATTTTTTATCAAGTCATCATGAAGTGATTGCATTTTTTCCGTTCCATCAGACAAACCTTGTAAAGATTCACCCACATTATTTTTCATAGAAACAACCGTAGCATCAAATTCTTCTAAATGTTGTTTTACAGCATCACCAATAGATGTAAGCTTAACTATTGTGTCATCAACAGTTTTCTCTGCCAAACTATGTTTTTCAGCCAACATTTTCTCAACTTCAGCCAATTCTTGAATAGATTTTTGCGAGTTTGCAACTACAGTTTCAGCCTTACGTCCTGTATCTTCTTCCAAAACAACCAGTCGTGCAAATAGCTTATCGGCTCCCTCTTCTACACCTGTTATTTGTTTTTTAAGAATTTCAGCCATACGATTTGTATTTTCAGAAACCTTTTCACAATACGCATAAAAATCGGCCTCTTGCTGACGGAATAAAATATTTAAAGTTGAAACCTTATCATCAAGTCCTTCAATTGTATTACTAATATATTCGGCTGCAGTCTTTGCAACTTCGTTAATAGCATCACTCTTATTTTCAAACTCATTAATTGACTTAGCCAAAACACTCTCTGAATTATTTGTTGTTTCATCAAGCTTTTGCGTATGCTCTTCTAAAGTTTTAGCTATAATATCCGTTTTTTCACTTATATTATTTGCTAAAGTTTCCATGTTTTGAGATTGTTTAATTAAGACATTTTCAAACTGAGTAACTTTTGTCATTGTACGATTAGCTGAAGTATCAAATTGATTTGCTTGTTCAGCCAAATTATCATTAATCATTTTACTCTTATTTATTGTCTCGTTACAACTAGCTAACATTTTAGCAATATTAGATTTCAACATCTCTAAAACATTAACAGCATCTTTTTCTAAACTTCCCGACGCCTCAGACAACTCATCTATTTGTCTTTTAAGTTCATTCTTAATTTCTTCAACACGAGCAGCCGTATCAGTAATATGTTTTTGTTGTTGTGCCAACGAAACTTCACTAATCTGACTTTGTGTTACCACAATTGATGAAGCTTCTGTCAAACTATTAGTATGTTTTTGCATTAACGAAGCAACTTGATTAATACTTTCAACCGACTGAGCAGTCTGAACCATCAAGTTCTCTGTTGCTTCATCAATTTCTTTATCAACCTGTTGCAATTGGTTTATTCCACTAGCAACACCCTTTTGCAAATCTGCATAACGTTTATTTAACACATCTGTCAATTCAATAACTTTATCAGTACTTTCTTCACTAATTTTTTCAAATTCTGAAGCTTTTTCATTCAAAGTATCAACATAAGACAAAATATCGCCATTTGCAGCCAACACTTTTTCATCTAAGCTAACAACACTATTGGCTAAGGCATTTTCAACATCTTGGATAGAAGCTATAGCTTTATCAGAAATACCATTAAGATTATTAACTTGCATTGCCAAAGCATCTTCCAAATTAGAACTTCTAACCATCAATCTATCAAGTTCTTGTCCAACTATCTCACTATGAACTGCAAATTTTTTATTTACACCTTCCGCTTTTTCATCCAAAACTTTTACAAAAGCGGTCAAATCACGATTATGTTTAGCCAATGCTGTATCAATTTTCTGAATTTGTAAATCTACAGCCCCATCAACACTATCGAGCCCTTCTTTAACATTTTGGTTAATAACAGCAATACTTTCTAACGCATTTTTAGTAGCTATCTCTGTTTTTTCTTTAAATTCTTGTCCGCTTTCTTCTAAAACTAACGCCATTTTCTGACTATGATTTTGCAAAACATCTTCCATATTGGCAATTTCTTTAGCCACTGTAGTCTTAGCCAAATTGCAATTTACCATTGCTTGTTCAGCCAATTGTTTCAACGAATTTGTATGTCCAACCAACATATTTTTCATATCATCAAAAGTTGTATCTGTTTTTTCAACAAAACTTCTAAGATTATCATTCGCTTTTGATATGTCTAAAGCTGAACCAGTTGCAACTTCCCTCAATACAGCAGTCATATCATTAATTTCTTTTATACGTGGCAATAGCTTATCAAACATTGCTGTTAGCGATTTTTCAATACTATTCCCCCCATCAATAAATTCACGATTTATTTGCGCAAAATTTTGACTAGATGTCTGAGCCTTATTTAAAATATTTTCAAAATTAGCCATCAAAAATTTAACACCATCACTCAATTCAACGATGGTTTTAGTTGAATAATTATCAAGTTTTCCAACCAATTTAGCAAAATCATCAACATTGTTTTTAATTGCATCTTTAATCTGAGATGTCTGTTCATGAGCCAATTTAGAAACTTGTTGCAATTCAACCACTTGCGAACGAATAGCATCGGCCATAGCTTTAGCTGTTTGGGGAGCACTATCTTCTGGATAAACAAGCTGATTCATATAAGCACGCAAAAACTTAGCTTCTTGCTTAAATGAGGAACCTCTATCTATATAGGCCATAACAACCCAAATAATAGCCAATGGCAAAGTTACTCCTGCCAAAAAACCACCAAATTCATCTGGCATCATCAAAAAGAGATTAGACCAACCAAAAAACTGTGTAATATAAACCAAAACAATTGCGAACCAAACAACACTAATACCCACCATCAATTTGTGTAAATTATTGTTTAGCCATGATGTTTTCTCTTCTATTTCTATCGAATTATTATAGTTATTATTTTCTTTCATAAACTGCGGCAAAACAGTAACATTACTGCCATTATCAGCTGTTCGATTAGACATCAAAATTATTCCCCATAAATAAAAATTCCCCAAGGCTTAAAAAACAAGCCCTGAGGTATTATAAGCATATTTTTTAAAATTGGAAATATATTCATCTATCAAAGCTCGTTTATCCACAAGCTTTATTTACTTAGTTATCCTCTTTTTTCCGCATAACATACAAAAGTTTTTGCATAGCTCGCATTTGCATTTCTTTCTCAGACAACCCCATTGGAACTACGACCACTGCCTCTGTTTTAGTCTCAACTTCAATAGCTGTAACTTTTACCAAATTTCCTTGCCTAACATATTCAAACAAAATTTCAGACATTTTTACTTCAAAAATTTGTTGTTTTTCGAAAATCCAAAAGGTGCCAATTTACCAATCTGAGCTCTATGCCCAAGCCATGTCATTAAGTCCTTTTCAACACTGACACCACCAGACCTATTATAGCAAAATCCATCCACCTCATTAAATATTTGCATATCACTTAGACCACCATCTTTATACTTTTGCAAACAAACACCATGTCCTCTTGCAATCGTTGGAATCTCTTCCATTTTAAAGACTAAAATCTTACGATTATCACCAACAAGAGCAATCATATCTCCTGTAACTTTTCGACAAAACATTGTATGCTCACCTTCGGCAACATTCATAATCTTTCGTCCTTGCCTTGTCTGAGCTATAATATGATTTTCATCAACAATAAAACCATATCCTTTATTAGAAGCAACTACATAACTTGCTTTAGGTTCAAACACAAACATATCTGTAATTGTATCATTATTACCTAAATCTATCATAAGCCTTAAAGGTTGCCCAAAACCTCGTCCTGAAGGAATATCGCAAGCATTAATATTAAAGAACTTTCCTGCAGTATCAAACAATATAATTTTATCAGTCGTTTGTGCATGAATTACCAATAATAAATTGTCATCATCTTTAAACTTGAACTCATCATTTAAAGGTACATAGCCCTTCATACAACGTATCCATCCTTTTTGTGATAAAATAACAGTAATCGGCTCCTTTTCAACCAGTGCTTCTATCGAAATATCTATATTATCAAGGTCTACTTCAGCAAATTCTGTACGTCTACGACCCAGAGCTGTTTTCTTACCAAACTTTTCTTTAATAATTTTGATTTCCTCAGCTACTTTTTGCCAACGTAAATTTTCATCAGCCATTAAAGAGTCTAATTGAGCTTTTTCAGATGTTAAATCATCAAATTCTTTTCTAATATCAGCTTCTTCTAATTTGCGCAGATTTCTTAATTTCATATTCAAAATAGATTCTGCTTGAATTTCGCTTAATGAAAAGGTCTGCATCATCTTAACTTTAGGCTCATCTTCTTCACGAATAATCCTAATTATCTCATCCAAATTAAGATACGCCACCAAATAACCAGATAATATCTCTAATCTATTAATGATTTTTTGCAATCGATGATTTGTACGTCTCTCTAAAACTTTTATACGATGGTTTAGATATTCACGCAAAACTTCTGCAATACTCATAACTCTAGGGACACCATCAGAATCTAGCACATTCATATTCATATTGAATTTGGACTCTAATTCGGTATTTTTAAATAAAAGCTCCATCAACATGTTAGCATCAACATTGCGATTTTTGGGTTCTAACACAATACGCACATCTTGAGCAGACTCATCTCTAACATCATTCAATAAAGGAACTTTTTTCTCTTGCAACAACAGAGCTATTCGCTCTATCAATTTAGATTTCACTACCTGATATGGAATTTCTGTAATCACAATCTGATATTGTCCCATACCAAGATCTTCTTTTTCCCATTTAGCACGAATTCTAAAATTACCTTTACCTGTAGTATACGCATCTAAGATTGTTGCAAATTTATCTACAATAATTCCACCTGTTGGAAAATCAGGTCCTTTAATCTTACGAACTAAACTTTCAATTGTAGAATCAGGCTTATCAATCATTAACAAAAGCGCATCACAAACTTCCGCCAAATTATGAGGAGGAATATTTGTGGCCATACCCACAGCAATACCATTTGAACCATTACATAACAAATTAGGCACAGCACCAGGCATAACTACAGGTTCTTGCTCTTCTCCATCATAAGTATCTCTAAAATCGACAGCATCTTCATTTAAACCTTCCATCAATGCAATAGCATATTCTGTCAACCTTGCTTCAGTATAACGCATTGCAGCTGGACTATCGCCATCAATATTGCCAAAATTACCCTGCCCATCTACCAATGGATATCTAACCGAAAAATCCTGAGCCAAACGACACATAGCCCCATAAACAGAGCTATCACCATGGGGGTGATATTTACCGATAACATCACCAACAACACGAGCACACTTTTTAAACCCTGACTTAGGATCCAAATGCAATTGTCGCATAGCGTACATCAACCTACGATGCACAGGCTTCAAACCATCTCTAACATCTGGCAATGAGCGCGACACAATGGTTGACATTGCATAAGATAAATAACGACTACTAAGTTCTTCAGCTAAACCAACTGTTTTTATTTTTTCTTCCATTTCAGGCATTGCTATTCCTATATTTTTCTACAATTTCTGCCAAATTAGCACGACAATCTGGAAATTTCAAGTTGTGAATTGCAAAAAAGTTTTTATTGAGGAAAAATCCTGTCATTACCAATAAATCCAACACTTCATCCATTGAAGCATCAAAGTTATGATTAACTACAAAATGAGGAAACTTAAACAATCTATCTCTATAAGGAAAACCAGCATCTTTGCATACAGCCTTTGCTGTTTTTGGTGACACATATTCCAAATTTTCATTTGTTCCTGTGGCTGAACATTCACTCAAATCAATACCCACACCCAAAAAATCCAACAAGAAAAATTCATATAAAGAATAATGTGTTAGCCAATTATCTTCATTTATAAGATTAATAAAGCTCTCAACCAAATAATAAAATCTATCCAAAGATTGTAACTCTGGTAAACATAAATTACTAAGAGCACAGAAAGATGAAAGGGCTATTAATTTATCTGCTGAATTTAAAAAATTAACTGCATAAGGCGCTACAAGTTCAACTTTTAACAAAAGCATGTTATCATCAACTCTAGACCAAGCATCAATTTTGACTAAATTACCAAGTTGAAAATTAGCCAAAGTTTTTTTATTTATTCCAGATTTAACATAACCACAAACCTTACCGTATTCTTTACACAACACAGTCAATATCAAAGATTTTTCGCCATGTTTTCGGCAGTTTATTATATATCCTTCATCAGTAAACTTCATGAGAATAAGCCTATAATTTCAAGCCACTAAGGTCAATAAAAAAGCTCTAGATAAACACAATCTAGAGCTTTTTTCAATTATACAACTACAAGATTAATAAAAATCAGCAATTTTAGATTTTGTAATTGCATCATATTCTTTAAGATAAGCCAACATAGACTTCATATCTTTCAAAGCTATGGTGTTCGGACCATCAGATAAAGCTTTGTCAGGATTTTCGTGTGTTTCAATAAACAAACCACCAACCCCAGCAGCGATTGCCGCACGAGCTAAAACAGGCGCCATTTCACGATTACCACCAGTCGCAGTTCCAAGCCCTCCAGGTTTTTGTACAGAATGTGTTGCATCAAAAATAACTGGACAACCTGTCGTCTTAACCATTGTAGGAAAACCAGTCATATCAACAACCAAAGTATGATAACCAAACGATGTTCCTCGTTCTGTTAAACAAACATTATTATTTCCTGCATCAACACATTTTTGAACAGCATTTTTCATATCTTCAGGGGCTAAAAATTGTCCTTTTTTGATATTAACCACTTTTCCTGTTTTAGCAGCAGCTACCACCAAATCTGTTTGACGACATAAGAAAGCAGGAATTTGCAAAACATCTACATGCTTAGCAACTTCTGTACACTGCCCTGCTTCATGCACATCCGTAACAATAGGAATGTTATTATATAATTTTTTAATTTCATCAAAAGTTTCCATTCCTTTTTCAAAACCGACACCTCTAGCTCCTGTAATTGAGGAACGATTCGCTTTATCAAACGAAGCTTTAAACACATAATTAATTCCCAAATCTTTTGTAATTTCAGACATCGCACCACAAATATCAATAGCATGCTGTTTACTTTCAATTTGACAAGGTCCACAAAGTAATGAAAAAGGTAATCTATTACCGATTTCAAAATTACCAATTTTAATAACTTTTTGATCCATAATCTTATTCTCCTCATTTATAGCCGAAAGATGCCAAAGCCTAACATATCAATTAGTAAATTTCAACATTTTTGATTGACAATAGTAAAATAACAAATAAAAATTACCTTAGATAATAACTTAATTAGGAGTAAAAAAATGGAACTAAAAGGTTCAAAAACTGAAAAAAATCTCATGGATGCCTTTGCTGGCGAATCTATGGCCCGCAACAAATATACCTATTATGCTTCTAAAGCAAAAAAAGAAGGTTATAATATTATCGCATCTAAGTTTGAAGAAACCGCTAACAACGAAAAAGAACATGCCAAAATTTGGTTTAAACTTCTTCATGGTGGCGAAGTTCCATCAACAATGGAAAACTTAAAAGATGCAGCTGCTGGTGAAAATTATGAATGGACAGACATGTATGCTCGTATGGCCAAAGAAGCCAAAGAAGAAGGCTTCACTAAAATTGCTGCATTATTCGATATGGTTGCCAAAATTGAAAAAGGTCACGAAGAACGCTATCAAGCACTATTAAAAGCTATCACAGAAGGTACTGTGTTTACTCGTCCAACCAAAGTTGTTTGGGAATGTGCAAACTGTGGTTGTCGTATCGAAGCAGCTAACGCTCCTGCAAAATGCCCTGTTTGTGATCATCCACAAGCATATTTCTTTGAATTGCAAGAACAATTTTAATTAATTTGTTCAGTTAAAAAAGCCTCGTCTTGATTAAACGAGGCTTTTAATGTTTTACGAGAACGAGTTCAAAACCAAATTAAGCTTCAACAGTCTCTGCTACAGCTTCTTCAACCAATTTCAAACTACCGGCAACAGTTTTTTCTCTTTCTGTTTTGAGTTCATAGCTGACTTTTGCATTTTCCCTTAAAGTATACATACCAGCTTCTTTAACAGCAGTAATGTGCACAAACACATCATTTCCGCCCTCATCAGGAGTAATAAAACCATAACCTTTTTTCTTATTAAACCATTTAACTGTTCCTGTTGCCATCTCGAAATATCCTTCACTTAAAAACAGGTTAATCACCGAACCCTTTTGGTTCTTGCGACAGTAGCCCATCGCATTCTGTAGTCTAATACACTCTTTTTATATTAGCAAGAATATTTTGCGTACTATACTTGGAAATTCACAATTTAGTAATATTTATTCTATGATATCATACCAAAAGAAAGGAAAGATTATGCGAAAATATTTAGCTTTTCTATTTTTATTACCAACAGCATTAATGATCATATCTGGTGCAGCCAACGCTCAACGCAAAAACACAACATCTCACGATATTCCTGCTAAAATTGAAGCTGATATTTCTAAAGATTTTAAAGAAACCAAAAACGATATTAAAGAAAAAATTGACAAACACGAGTGTGATTGTAAAAAAATAAAACATTGTTGTAAAAAATGTAAAAAAATGCATAAAAAACATAAAAAAGACCATAATGATTAATCTTAAAGAAAAAACTTCACAAAATTAAAATATATGCTATATTTCTATCTGCATGCCTGCACCAATGGGGGTGTGGGCATTTCATTACGTTATGAAAAGGAATAAACAAATGACTATCAAAAAACTTAGAAAAGATAATTACCCAGAGTGGTATCAATGCGTTGTAGCAGAATCAGATATGGCTGAAAACTCTTCATCTCCAGGTTGTATGGTTATAAAACCTTGGGGATATGGAATTTGGGAACGCATACGCGATGTATTTGATGAAAAAATAAAATCAACCGACCATGAAAACTGCTATTTTCCAATGTTTATTCCGCTTTCATTTTTTCAAAAAGAGGCTGAACACGTTGATGGTTTTGCCAAAGAAATGGCCGTTGTTACCCATTCTCGCTTGGCATCAGAAAATGGCAAATTAAAACCTTCTTCTGAACTTGATGAACCTTTGATTGTTCGTCCAACTTCTGAAACAATTATTGCCGATTCTTTTTCTAAATGGGTAAAATCATATCGTGACCTACCTGTTTTGATTAACCAATGGGCAAACGTTGTCCGTTGGGAAATGCGCCCTCGTCTTTTCTTGCGCACTCGTGAATTTTTGTGGCAAGAAGGACATACAGCTCACTCGACATATCAAGAAGCCGAAGAAGAAACTAAATTAATGCTTGAAGCATATCGCGAACTAAGCGAAGAAACTTTAGCTATGCCTGTAATCATTGGACGCAAACCAGAATATGATAAATTTCCAGGAGCCGTTGACACCTATTGTATTGAAGCAATGATGCAAGATGGCAAAGCATTGCAAGCAGGTACATCTCATTTCTTAGGTCAAAACTTTGCTAAATCTGCAAATATTTCGTTTGTAAACAAAAACAACCAACAAGAATATGCTTATACTACATCTTGGGGTGTTTCAACTCGTCTAATTGGTGGCGTTATTATGACTCATGCCGATGACGAAGGAATGGTTACCCCTCCAAAGATAGCTCCATATCAAATTGTGATTGTACCTGTTATTAAAAATGTTGCAGATACTGATGCAGTAATGCAATACATCAAATCTTTGCAATCTGATTTACAAAAACAAATGCCGTTTGGCGAAAAAATACGTGTTAAATTGGATAAACGAGACAAAGCATCTGTTGACAAATTCTGGGAATGGACACGTAAAGGAGCTCCTATAATTCTAGAAGTTGGTAAGCGTGATGCAGATGGTAACAATTTGATGGTTAAAACTCGTATCTATATCAATACTCCTGAAGGCAAAAAAATAATTGCTCGCGATGAATTTGTAAATAATGCTGCTAAATATCTCGAAGATATTCAAGCAACAATGTTCCAAAGGGCAAAAGACCGTATGGATGCTAACATTAGAAACGATATTACAACCAAAGAATCTTTTGCTGAATATTTTGCCAATTCTAACGAATGGATTGAAGATGGCAAACAAGGCAAAGTTGCTTTTGTTCGTGGTAAATGGTGTGGCGATGAAACAACCGAAGAAATATTGAAATCAATGAAAATCACCATTCGTTGTATTCCATTTGATCAATCAGGTACAACAGGAGAATGCTTGCTTACAGGCAAACCAGCAACTTTAGATGTTATCTACGCTAGAAGCTATTAGTTAGCAAAATAATAAAGCCTCTCTTTTTTTCAGAGAGGCTTTATTATTTATAAAACAAATTTATTTCATATCTTTTTGGTTTTGACCTTTATCAACATAAGTCTCGACCTGACGTGCTGCTTTTTTAGCTAAAGATATGCATCCAGGACCAGCAATACAACCACCCTCACAACACATAACTTCAATCATATTGTTTTCACAACCTTTGGTTGCATAACGCTTCAGTAATTTGATATTTTCTTTACTCAAACCATCGATTCTTTCTGGTCTAAAATCAACCTTACCTTCAACCAAATTACCTACCGCAGCTGCAACACCACCAGATAATGGGTATTTACGAGCTTGAGCCGAAGAAACTTTAGCAAATTCCATTGGTTCACAATCACCTATTTCGATTCCTGCACCAACAAACATCGCACCTATTTCTTCAAATGTTAAAACATAATCAACATTAGGATCATATTCAGCTTCTGTACGCTTAGCCAAACAAGGACCAACAAACACTGAAATACAATCAGGTTGCTCTTTTTTGAGCATTTCAGCTGTATAATACATTGGTGTTTTAGTATGAGAAACAAAAGGCTTAAGTTCTGGAATATGAACTTGGGCTGCTCTAAAATATGCAGGACAACAAGAAGTTGTCATAAAATTAGCCCCCTCTTCCATTCTTTCAATAAATTCTGCCGACTCATTTGTTGATGTAATATCTGCTCCAGCTGCAACCTCAACAACATCAGCAAAACCTGCTTTTTTCAAAGCGCCAACAACTTGGTTGAGTTCGAAAGGAAATTGTCCAACAATTGCTGGAGCCAACATTGCTACAACCTTTTTATCGCTATTATGAATAAGATTCAAAACATCAACCAATTGCGAACGTTCCACAATCGCCCCAAAAGGACATGACTGCAAACATTTCCCGCAAGAAATACAAGTTTCTTCATCAATATGTTCCACACCATGCTCATCTTTTTTAATAGCTCCTACAGGACAAGCCTCTTCACAAGGAACTGGTAATTTAACAATAGCATGATAGGGACAAACCTCCATACATTTTCCACATGACACACACAAATCTGGATCAATATGTGATTTTCCATTAACAAATGAAATCGCCTGTTTAGGACAATTCATAACACATGGACGAGCAAAACAGCCTCGACAAGCATCTGTAACCATATATTGTGATTTAACACAAGCAGAACAAGCAATATCAATTACCGATAAACAACTTTTAGCATGATTTTGACGTTTTAAAGCTTCTTTTCCATATTCACGCAAAGTTGTAACTTCGCTAACTTCTTCATGTGGTGCAATTCCCATAGCAGCCATTAAACGATATTTCAAAATAGCTCTATCTTTATAAATACAACAACGACTAGAATCATAATCCTTGGGACGCAAATCTATTGGAATTTCATCCGCAGTTTCAAATCTATCCTTATAAAAACTTTCAACAACCTTAACCAAAATTCTAGTACGCATTTGGTTAGCATAATTCTTAGGTATTAGCACTGTTCATTTTCCTCTTTAGCAATCAACTCTCTAATTTTGGCCACAACTTTTTCAAAAGTAGCTTCTTCAATCAACTCACCATTTACTTCCACAAATGGACCTTTATTATAATTACGTCCCTGATTACAGTGATTCATGCATCTAACCTCTGTAATCTCTATTTTGTCAGCTATATCCTCTGGAGCAGAAAACTCCAAAGCTTGAACTTGAGGTGCCCCCATAACAAAACAAGCGGTACCTGCACAAAGTTTAACTTTTATCTTTTCCATTTGTTTTTGTCCTTTTAAAATTAAACATATTTTACGCTTATCTCTTTTAAGAATTTGCTTTGTAATAATCTAAAAATCTTTTTAACAATATTTCTACGAATGTCAAGCTCCATTGGTAAATTAGGATCCTGATGTGCTTCATTAATTTTTGTTCCAATAACAAAATCTATCTTATCAGAATCAAGCAACAAATTTGCTAATCTTACAGCTGCATTATCTTTATCTTCGTCAACACCTTCTTTTAACATACGATAAACATCTGTTAATGTAAGAATACCTTCCGTAACCAAATCAATCCCAGGCATTATTGATGCCATCGGAATGTTAGGATCAAAAGTTGTTTTATCCATCTCACATTTAAGACACAATTCTCTTTCAATGATATTTGCCGTTGTTCCACCACAAATTGCCGTTTTACCATCATAATAATCTATCATTTCAGCAATTTCTTTATCTTTTTCCTCATCAAATGGCGGTCCACTAAGCAGCAAAAGTTTCCTAGGTTTTCTAAAATATATTACCGTACAACTAATATCATCACCAGCTTTACCCTCTGGTTCTTTAGACAAAGCCTCATGAACAATTGCCTCCGCTAATGCGCTAGCAGAAATATGAGGATGACGCCGAACTTGATTTTCAATAAATTTCCAAACACCTTCTCTTTGCCACCCTAAAGGATATTTTGGATTACCCAAACCAGCCTGTGTTACCCCATCAGACATTATAATGATTCTATCTTCTTCTTTCGCTAAAAACTGATAAACATTGATAATTCTGTCTTTCCAATTATCTGCTGTAATTTCATGATGAGGTAGAGTCATCTGCTCAAAATTACGCATTATAAAACACGCAGGATTGTCCATTTCATAAACACGAGTTTTTCCTTCTAACATCGCATCTACAATGGAAAAAGTTGCATAGCTAATCTTTCTAACCTGACACACTGGCAATGCTTGCATCATAACTTCTGCAGAACGAACTAAGTCTAGATCACTTTCAATAAATTTCATAGCCATTCTTGTTGTCATAGATGACAAAATATTAGCTTTTACACCACTACCTAAACCATCAGACAAAACTGATATTATTCTTTGTTCTTCTGGCAACTTTTTAGAAACAATAGCATCACCAAAACAACTTTCGCTATGCTTATGTTCTTGATGCGAACCTATTTCAATAAACAAAGAATCAGTCATTTATTTACTATCCCTTTTATTACGAATAGTAATATTTGGTCTATCACTTTCACCTACTGAATAATCTTTAGCAATTGAACGCAACAAAACTTCGGTTTCTGCCATATGCTCACCCAAAGTACACGCTATTTGCTGAACTGTTGCTAAGTTTTTCTCAATAACTTCCTTAGCTTTTTCAGCAATTTTTTCACGCTTAATTTCCACCTTAGTAACATCAGTAATTACACCGCCAACAACTTGTTTTTGCTCAATATTAAACACCATAACATCAAAAACCCTTTCATCATGATGCACATTTTCACGTTTAACATCTTCACCTAACTCTAGCGATGCTGAAAATAGGTTAGTAAAGCTAACAAAATCACGCAAATTAGCTCCTATTAAATTATTACTGTCATAAATATCGCCGTGTTCTTCATCATTCCAAAAAGCTTGTAAAAATTGTTCATTATATTCAATAATTGATAAATTAGAATTAACAATAACAATTGGTGAAGGAATACACTTTAACAAAGCATTGGCTTTTCGTTGAGCTTGGTGTTTAATATGTGAAACACACATATCAATTTCAGCTTTTCCTTCCAAAATAGCTCTAGCAAAATTGCGACAATTGTCATATCCGCAAGCATTACAATTTATTTCATCTTCAATAGTGTGCTTACCCAATAATGCTAACACTCTTTTTATTTGATCTTCATCATATTTTTTCTGTTCAACTGGAGCATTATCATAGCTACAATCAATATCATAACTATATTCTCGATTACCTGTATTTTCACCAAGCTTAACATCTTTTATAACTCTAGCTCTTTTTTCAAAGCCAGATTTATGCGAACGAGTACAAGGACCATTAACACACCCCCCCTCACAAGCCAAACATTCTATAAATACAGCTTTTTCTGGGTTGGTACCATCAATATCGGATAATTCTCTTTGAATATTTTCCAAACCTGTAAGTTGCATCATATAAACATCTTTTGTTTTATTATAATGCGTTATCGTTTCAATCATACCACCTTCAATAGGATAATACCGCCCCTCTTCAGCTCGTTTGCAAACAAAATCAATCTTATTTTTAGGTTCAATATTATGATAATTAATACCAGATTCTCTTAACCACCTACGCAAATCCCTAAAGGAAATACTTAAATTTAGCAAATCAGCATTTCTGTCAGCTTCAAATTTTTTAGCAATACATGGACCAACAAATACTATTTTAATATCTTCGCCTAATTTAGCGCGCATAATTTTGCTATGCGCTAAAACTGGAGACATAACAGGAGTTAAATTCTTGGTTAATTCTGGTCTATATTTCCTAATATACTCAACAAATGCAGGACATGCTGTTGATAAAAAAACTCCTGTTTTTTTATCGCTCAAAAATTCCGCCACATGAGCAGAAACTTCTTCAGCTCCAAGAGCTGTTTCACTAACTCCCGCAAAACCTAACTTCTCAATTGCTGTCAATAATTGTTCTTTTGTAACATTATCAAATTCAGCAATCCACGACGGTGCCAATGAAACATAAACTTTTTCACCCATTGCCAACATATTTTTTGCCCGAGTAACATCATCTCTATCTTGTTTTGCTCTTACTGGACATATTTTATAACATTTACCACAAGCAACACAAAGCTCTGGCACTATTTGTGCTGAATTTTCTTCAATTTTAATTGCTTTTACAGGACATTGCCTTACACATTTATAACAATCCTGACAGTTGTTTTTAATCGTAAAAAGAGGATGCTCTCGGCTAGACATTAATTACTCCTTAAAAGTCTTATCCAAAATATCAATAAGTGTTCCTGTATCAACATTATCATATTCTTTACCATCAATGGTCAAATTAGGACCTTTAGAGCAGAGATTACAACATCTCAATCCACACAGTTCAATCTCTGCGTCTAAATTATTGTCTTTAAGATACTTTGTAATAACTTGCAAATTCTTATTATTGCCTCTTGCAAAACAAGAACTTCCCATACAAACTTGTATCTTTTTTGACATTTTCCCCTCCAATACAATGGATTAATTTTACATTAGCTTATATCTTTCCATTGTAAGCATCAAGATAAATTTTTCTAATATCTTCCATTAACGGATACACAGGGTTAGCACCTGTACACTGATCATCAAAAGCATTTTCAACTAACCAATCTAACTTAGCCTCAAAATCTTTTTTACTAATTCCCAAATCTTTGATTGACGAAGGAATTTCAACTTCTTTTTTCAATTCCTCAATTGCCTCTATCAAAGAAACAACTTTTTCATCATCAGTTTTACCTTTAAGCTTTAAGTTACTGGCAATTTGCGCATAACGTCTTTTAGCTTCAGGCATTTTATATTGAGGAAATATAGCTTGCTTGCGTGGACAATCAGTTGCATTATATTTAATTATTTGGCTAATTAACAAAGCATTAGCAATTCCATGTGGAATATTAAATGCTGCTCCAAGTTTATGAGCCATAGAATGACACAAACCCAAAAACGAGTTTGCAAACGCCATACCGGCAATTGTTGCTGCATGATGCATTTTTTCTCTAGCTTTAGGATCGTTAGCTCCATCTTTATAAGCTCTTGGCAAATATCTAAACACTTGCTTAATAGCTTCTAAAGCTGTTGAGTTTGTAAAGTTTGTAGCCATTACTGAAACATAAGCCTCGATAGCATGCACCAAAGCATCGATACCACCAGCTGATGTCAAACCTTTTGGCATATTATCAACGAAGTTTGCATCAATAATAGCCATATTAGGTGTCAAAGCATAATCAGCAATAGCATATTTCACATGACTTTCATCATCGGTAATAACTGCAAATGGCGTAACTTCTGAACCAGTACCTGATGTTGTAGGAATAGCAACCATCAAAGCTTTTTTACCCAACTCGCCAATTGTACAAATACGTTTTCTAATATCCATAAAACGCATAGCTACATCTTCAAATTCAATCTCAGGCTTTTCATATTTAAGCCACATAATCTTGGCCGCATCCATTGGCGAACCACCACCAAAAGAAATAAACACATCAGGTTTAAACACATTAACCATCATCAAGGCTTCATTAATTGTTGCAACAGTTGGATCTGGCTTAACATCAAAAAAGATTTGATATTCAATATCCATATCTTCTAAGACGTTAGTTATAGCATTGACCATACCAGAATCAAACAAATAACGATCTGTCACAATAAAGGCTCTCTTCTTACCTTCTAACTCACGCAAAGCAATATCTGTCGCCCCACGTTTAAAATAAATTTTTGGTGGTACTCTAAACCATAACATATTTTCTCTCCTCTCAGCAACTGTCTTATAATTCAATAAGTGTTTAACTCCAACATTTTCACTAACCGAATTACCACCCCAAGAACCACATCCTAAAGTCAAAGACGGTTCTAATTTAAAGTTAAACAAATCACCAATACCACCTTGCGATGAAGGAGAATTAATTAACAAACGTCCTGTAGGAAGCTTCTTAGCAAAATAATCTACTCTATCTTGCTTTCTAGTATCAGTATACAAAACCGAAGTATGCCCCATTCCTCCAAGTTCCACTAAGACCAAAGCCTTATCAACAGCACCCTCAAAATCATCAGCCTTATATAACGTCAAAATAGGAGATAATTTTTCATGAGCAAAGGGATTTGTAATATCTGTTGAAGTTTGTTCTGCTAATAAAATTTTAGCTGTTTCAGGAACTACAATCCCAGCCATCTTAGCTATTTTTGTTGCAGGCTGTCCAACTATTT
This sequence comes from Alphaproteobacteria bacterium, assembly GCA_045537965.1. GTDB lineage: Bacteria > Pseudomonadota > Alphaproteobacteria > RF32 > CAG-239 > CAZU01. Next base: position 10,653 of record JAZSQL010000014.1, on the reverse strand, counting down.
CTGCATTAACACCTTTTGGCGTAAGAATAATTTTTGCCAATTTATCAGCTTCTTTAGCTGTCAACAAATATGCACCTCTGCGTACAAATTCTTGTTTTACTTTTTCATAAACAGACTTAACTGCAATAACTGATTGTTCAGACGCACAAATCATACCATTATCAAAAGTTTTTGACATTAATATATATGAAACAGCCATTTCAATATCTGCAGTTTCATCAATAACAGCAGGGGTATTACCTGCTCCAACACCTAACGCAGGCTTACCAGAAGAATATGCTGCCTTAACCATACCTGGACCGCCTGTTGCTAAAATTCCATGTACATCAGGATGTTTCATCAACAAATCTGTCAACTCTAACGATGGCTCATCAATCCAACCAATAATATTTTCTGGAGCTCCCGCTTTAACAGCCGCTTCATAAATTACTTTAGCAGCTTCAATTGTTGATTTTTTAGCTCTTGGATGAGGCGAAAAGATAATAGCATTTCTAGTTTTTAAACAAATTAACGATTTAAATATAGCTGTTGATGTTGGATTAGTTGTTGGTATAACCCCAGCTACAACCCCTAAAGGCTCAGCCACTATTTTAATTCCATTGGTCTTATCTGTTTTTATAATACCACAGGTTTTCTCATTCTTATATTTATTATAGATATACTCTGCAGCAAAATGATTTTTAATTATCTTATCTTCAACAATACCCATACCTGTATCCGCTGCAGCCATTTTTGCCAAAGGAATACGAGCCTTATCTGCAGCAGTTGCTGCGGCCTTAAAAATCTTATTAATTTTCTCCTGATCAAAAGTTGCAAAAATCTTCTGAGCTTCTTTCACTTTCTTTATCAGGACTTCTAAATCTTTAACTGTTTTTACCTCTTTATTTGCCATTTACTATCCCTCTTATAAAAAAACACCACAATTTTATATTGTATATCTCATTTATTAAAAAAGGTTTACCTTTTTTAGATAAACCTTTTAGCTTTCTATCTTATTTTAACTGCGACTGATACAAGGAAGCATATATAGAATCTTTCTTATTTAACAACTCTTCATGCGTCCCCATTTCAGCTAATTCACCATAATTGATAACAACTATCTTATCAGCATTTCTAACCGTAGATAACCTATGTGCAATAATAAATACTGTTCTATCCTTCATCAAATTTTCAACTGCTTGTTGAACTACTGCTTCTGATTTATTATCTAAGGCAGATGTCGCTTCATCCAAAATAACAATAGGTGCATTTTTCAAAAAAGCTCTAGCTATAGCAATTCTTTGCTTTTGACCACCAGATAACAATGCTCCTCTTTCACCAATAGGTGTATCTAATCCTTTTTCTAATCCAGCCACAAATTCTTCTAAACAAGCATTCTTTACAGCCAAATTAACTTCTTGTTCAGTCGCATCTAATTTACCAAGCATAATATTGTCTCTAATCGTCCCTGCAAACAAAAAATTATCTTGAAAAACAATTGCAATATTATTACGCAATGAATCTAAATCCAAATCTTTAATATTTACACCATCAAACAAAAGCTCTCCACCTTTAACATCATAAAAACGAGGCAACAAATTAACCATTGTTGATTTTCCACCACCAGAGTTACCAACAAAGGCTATTGTTTCACCTTTCTTTATTTTCAAATCAATATTTTTTAATACAGGCTTATCTTTTTCATACTCAAAACAAACGTTTTTATACTCAATTCCTTTTTTTAACCCATTCATCTTTTGAGCCCCACGTTTACTAGCAATTTCAGACTTACCATCCAAAAGCTCAAAAACACGATCCATTGCTAACAAAGCCATTTGTACCGCATTATAATTGTTGCCTATAGCCTTTATTGGCGTGTACAACATAATTAACGCAGCAATAAACGAAACAAAGTTTCCAGGAGTAATAGTATGAGTTACAATAAGATAACTTCCCAACCAAATAACAACAGCAATACCAATCGAAACTATAAAATGCATCATCGGTGACATAATACCCGTTCTTTGTATCATCTTAATTCCAAGACGAAAACACTCATGCAACGTAGTTCTAAACTTTCCCAACTGATAATCATACAAATTATAAGACGCTATAATCCTATTACCACTAAACGTTTCATTAAAATGAGTAACGACAGACGATCCCGAAAAAACTGACTTTGATACTAAAGGTTTTATTTTGCGCTTAACTGTTGTCAATGGATATAATGCTCCAAACAAAACAACTACAGCCACAACAGCCAACTGCCATGAATTATAAAAAAGCACAGCTATTAACGATAAAGATGAAAACAACCTTGTTGTAAAAAGCTTAAGGTTTGTCAATAAACCATTACAACTAGTATCAACATCACCATTAAAACGATAAACAATTTCCCCTGAATTACGTTTATCAAAAAAACCTGCATCATAACGTAATAATTTATGATACAAATCAGTCTTTAAACCTATTGAAACTTTTTGCCCAACCCAAGTATTAAGATACGTCGCAGAATAATTAAAAGCACTTTGAATAAGTGTAAATAAAACAATCATCAACGGTATATAAGCAGTATAGCTAGCACCCTTTTCAATCATAACCACATCCATATAGGGTTTTAGTGCCCACGCAATTACTGCGTCCATCGCACCAATTGGAATTGTTATGAGCATAGCTAACAAAGCTCTTCCCCAATATGGCTTAACATATTTCCACATCTTAGAATAATTGTGAATCATATTATTATTTTTTAGTTTAGCTTTTAGTTTCTTAAACATAAATACACCGTCAAATTATTAAAATCAGACCGTATTTTATGTCAAAAATAAAACAATTGCAAATGCTTTAAATAAGATATACTAGAACTTATAGACACACCTTAAATATTGTGTATGAATTTAATTTTGATTTTACTTTTATATCAGCACCTATCGCTGTTGCAATTTTTTTAACGATATTAAGTCCCAAACCTGTTCCGCCAATTGCTCTATCTCTTAATGTGTTACATTGATAAAACGGTTCAAATATATGTTTCTTATTGTTTTTATCTATACCGCAACCATCATCTATAATCCAAAAACAATTTTTACTATTTCCTATTTTTATTTTACTTTTCGCATATTTAATGGCATTACTTAAAAGATTTCTTATAATTCTTTCCAACAAAACTACATCTTGTCTAACAATTACATTCTTTATATTACAAGCCAAAGAAATTTCTGTTTCTTGCATAATAATCCCATATTCATCACAAAATTTAGCAAGCAATTTTCCTAGATCAAATTCTGTTGGATTAAAACAAATTCCACCAGCATCAAGTTTAGATATATCTAACACATTATTTAACAATACATTCAAATTACGACTAACTATCAAAATGTTATCCGCTATTTCGGGATATTTTTCTAAAGGAGCTGATTTCAAACCCTCTGCAAATAAATTGATTGCCTGTAGCGGCTGTCTAATATCATGACTAGCCTGAGCCAAAAAATAAGATTTTTCAGCATTCAATTTATCAGCCTTTGTTTTGGCTTGTTTAAGCTGTTTTTGCTCTCCTATTAACATACTAATATCCTGAAATATTCCAGCTATTTTAGGTTCTCCATTTTCATAAATAAACCCTGCAACAAATTTACAATATTTTGTAATATTATCAGCCGTCAATATTCTAATAATACCATCAACTTCATTACCTATACTTACAAGTTCTTTCAACTTTTGTTTATACAGTGCCAAATCATTAGGATGAACAAATTCTCTAATCAGATTTTTTTTATAAGTTTTATCTTTTTCTGTAATACCAAATATATTATATACTTCATCAGACCAATAAAATCTCTTTGTTTCAATATCAAGTTCCCAATACCCCAACTTTGCCAACCTCTCGGCAAACAGAGTTCTTTGATTATTCATATGCAAAAGATGAGCTAATTGTCTTTTTTCTGTTATATCATCAAAACATAACCAAACACTGCTATCTTGGGGATAAACATATACCAAATAAAACCTATTTTTAAAACCCCAATAAAAATGATGAGGATATTGATGATAAAAAGATATTTTAATATTTTGCAACAAAATACAACTACTACTTTTAGGGATTATTTCTTCTAAATTACAACCAACAACAACTTTTCCCAAAACACAATTTGCTTTGGTATTAAAAAACAAAATCTTACCAGACTTCGTTACCTGAATAAAAATATTACTAGAAATATTAGCAACAAATTCTGGACTTATTGCACCTATATTTACCATAAACCTCTTAATAAATTACATCAAACGAAAATCACGCAAAACATGTCCCTGTTCCGATGAAGCTTTAAAATACCAATCATCGTACAAGAAACTGTTATCTTTGATATAATCATTAACAATCTTCATTGGTAGAGGTGTGGTCAATAATTTTATACTAAACCATATATCATTTTTGTCATTATAATACAAAGTCAAATTAACTTTAAGTCCATAAAAAGTAGTTGCATATATTTCTTTAATATCAAAATTTTCAAAATCCGCTTTATCTGCTTTTACCGCATCTTGTATTTCTACAAAACTTAAAATATCAATAATAGGATTTACATTTACTTTATATCCTTTTTCATCAAGGAAATCTTTATATTCATCTTCTCTTTGTACCACTACATTTTTAATTTCTACACTTTCTAAACTTTTTTGAGAAACAGAAAATACTGGATGCAACAACCAATCTTTTTCCATAATTGGTAATTTAAAATTACCATCTATCATCCAAATACTGCCATCATCAATATTTCTAGCAAAATAATATTTTTTATCTTCATCTGGAAGTCCTATTATAATTTCATCTAATAAAACATTATCAGCAAATATCTGAACTAACATACCCGAATTCTCTTTTTGTTCATTAGGGTTATTTAAATATTTATTATCAAGCAATTCTTTATTAAAAGGCACTTTCATCAAATACGAACTATTATTAATTGACGTAAGGAAATTATGTACCATACTAAAATCAGCATAATATTTCCCCTTACCCTTGACTAACCAATAATTATCTTCTAATTCCAATTTAACTTTATCTTCTGCCGTAATAATATTTATTTTATCAACCTTTTCTCCATTATTATAACTATTAGCAAAAACTAATTTTCCTTGCAATTTGCTACCATTATACCATAACATTCCATATACCAAAAGCAAAGCTATACTCAAAAGTAAAAACGAACCAATTAATACTACTTTCAGATAATACCTATTCATTTATCACATCCTCCGCTAGACGCTTAACCCAACGACTGTAAATATAATATATTCCCCATATTAAAACCGTAAGCAACAAGGGAAAAACACCTATCATCAAAACTGCAAAAAACACCAAATAACTATCATACGCTTCCTTAGTTTGATAAGTTATTTTTCTTAGTTGTTGCATAACATCAAGTTCTTCTCTACGCAGACGTTCTATATCTTTAACTTGTTTTACTGATACTACATTTACGCCATATTGCTCTTGTCGCAATAAAATATTATGCCTAATTTCAACTAGTTTTTCTTCAATATTTCTTTTTTGTTTAGCATAAAGAGCTGTAGCTATATTAAAAAATACTTTAGATAAACTATTATATCCATTAACCAATCTTTTATTCGCAATACCAATAAAACCACTTTCTGTCATATAATCAACTAAATTGCGTAAAAATTTAAAATTATCAGAACTATAAACAATACTATATCCTTCAGTTTTTCCATCAGCATTTGCATTCCAAAAAATTTCTGACATCATATCAACATCAGCAATCAGTGCCAATTTTGCTTTTTTCAATGGAATACTTAAAAATGGAGGCATTTGTTGCAAAGCAGTATCTGTTTCATAAAGAGGTTCTGTATAAAGAGATTTAAATTTTCCTTCTAACATCAAAGCCAAAGGATACACATATTCTGTCGTCTCATAATTTTTTATCAAATTATCATAACTGATATCTGCAATATTTTTTGCTAATATAACTCCACTCTGTTCACTTGTTGCAAACAAAACATTTGTTTCAATATTATCTACTTTTTTAAAATCAAAAAAGCCACTATGATTCACAAATAACTGATTAACTCCCGCCATAACATTATGTTTTTTTATATTATCACCTTTAACAAGTATCTTAAACGGATATTGCACCAAATTGCCATCTAATACAATACTACGACCATTTTCATTATCACCAACAACAATATTTTCTAAATAATCAACACCAACATTTGCTAAAAAATCCTTCAATCCACTATTGTACCCAAAAAAATCTTCTTTTTCTTTAAATCTTTCTTCTGCAAAAGAATCCAACATCACAATAACATTTCCACCTCGCATCAAATATTGATCAATTGCATATTTACCAATTACATCCAAATTCATTGGATAAAAAACCAAAACTGCATCTATTCGATTATCTATACTAAAACTAGTTTCACTTAATCGAACAATCTCATATCCTGCTAACTCTAGCTGTTTCACAAATGGCCACGACCCAACATTTGACAAACTATGTTTACTTTCCACAACTTTAAAATATGGCGACATCACTCCCAAAACAGGTCTATTTTTACTGGCAAGAACAGATAGAACTCTAGTAATATCATCTTCAACAAAAGGTTTTCTATTTGGCCAAAAATTAGAAATAGCTATAGTTCTACCCTTACTATTAGAAAAACTAGCACCCAAATACTGATGTTTTACGCCATCTCCAAAATCAAATTCTTTAACCTCTGCTTTTTCAGCTTGAGCTTGAGTATTAGTAAAAGGCTTAACTTCTACTACAATTAATTCTAGCTTATTCTTGCTATTTTTTACATATTCATCAAACAATTTACGCAAATATTTTGCATATTGACTAAGTTCATCATTTTTCAAATTATTTGACACATAAAGCCGAATATTAATAGGTTCTTTATTATCCTCTAAAAATTTTTTTGTCTCAGATGTAAGTGTATACCTTTTATCATTAGTTATATCAAAATAAAAACCTCCAAACAAAAGAGAAAATAATAAATTTAACGCAAACAACAAAACTAAAGTTGCCAGTCCCAAAAGAGTTATATTCCAATTTTTATTCGCCATTTTGCTAACTCCTTTTATATTCAACAGCAACAACCGAAAACCAAATCGCTAACACAATTATCAAAACAAAATAAATCAAACTTGCTACATTTATCTGTCCCAAAATCATATCATTATACAAAACACCAAAATCAAAAGCAATAAAGATTCTCATCAAAAAAACATTTTCGGGAATAAAATTACTAATCCAACCGCTAAAAGATACCGTTGTCAAAATAATACACGCAAGCAAAGCTATCAAAAAAGCACCCAACATATTGTAACATAACGATGCTACCAACAAACTAACTGCACACAGACACCCTGCCATTAACATACTAATAACATAATTTATCAAAATCCAAATATTATCCAACTCAACCATAAAACTCACTACCAACCACAAACCCATCGAAAAAACAAACATTATAGCTACAATCATCCAAGCTGCCAAAAATTTACCCAATACAACAACCAAATAATCAACTGGCTGAGTTAATAATATTTCTAATGTATTATTTCTATATTCATCTGCCCACAAACGCATCGTAATAGCTGGAATAATCATTGCCATAACACCTGGCTGAAGCTTAAAAAACTGATAAAAATTAGCTGTTGTATTACTATAAAAATCTGAAGTATAAAACATGATGGACGTTGTCATTGCAGTATAAATAAAAAACAACAGATAAGCCATTTTGCTTTGAAAATAAAAATTAAATTCCTTTGTAAAACAAATCTTCAGTTTTTTTAACATTGCTACATATTCCTCTATCACTTACCAATAATAGTATAAAACGAATGCTCAATATTACTGCCTAACGTCGCCTTTTTAAGCTCATCAGGAGTCGTATCACAAACAAGTTTTCCATCTTTTATCATCAAAATCCGATCTGCCATTGCTTCAACTTCTTCCATAATATGTGTCGAAATCAAAACAATATTTTTTTTACCATATTCTTGCAAAAAAGTTCTCAAATGTTTTTTTTGTTGCGGATCAAGCCCTTCTGTTGGCTCATCTAGTATCAACATCTTAGGATTACTAAGCATAGCTCCAGCTATTGCCACTCTACGTTTGTACCCTTTAGACAACGTTTCACATTTTTGACTAATAACTTTTCCAATATCTAAAGCACTAACAATCTCTTTCAAAGACTTTACAAAATCATTTTTTAACACCCCCTTAATACTTGCCATAAACCGCAAATATTCAAACACCGTCATATCTGGGTATAATCCACCAATTTCTGGAACATAAGCAACATTCTGTAAAACCTTTTTTCTTTCATTCAACATATTGTTGCTACCAAAAATAATATCTCCTCCATCCAAATCATAAAAGCCTACCATACAACGCATTAACGTGGTTTTTCCTGCACCGTTTGGTCCGACTAAAGCTGTTATCTGTCCTTTTTTTAGGCAAAAATTTATATTATGCAAAACTTCTTTATTACCCAACGATTTAGAGACATTTTTTACAATAAACATAACTAAAATTCCAAACAAATTTCCCACTACAGTACTCATACTAACAGATATTTTTTAAATTTTAACAATTATTTTCATTTTTCAAAATCTTTGATGACAAAATAATAATTTTATTCTATATATAGGTAGAATTTAATATTTTGAGTGAAAACGACATCATGAAAATACTTGAAATCTATAGCAAAGAAGAAACCAAAAGTCTAAAAATGGGATTGAGTGTAATAAGTCTAATCTTGGCCGTATTTTTCCTCATTTTATACACACGCGATGATATATCTCACAAAGACGGTGGTCGTTATTATCAAGTTTATGCTCGATTTAATCGTACAGATGGTCTTTTAGTTGGCGACCTTGTTCGCCTTGCTGGAATGGATATTGGACGTGTTGTAAATGCCAAACTTGATGATAATTTTAAGGCTATCCTAACACTAGAAATAAAAGATAGCGTAAAAATACCTGATGATAGCTCAGCAGCCATTGTAAGTTCTGGCATTATGGGATCAAAATATATCGAAATAGAACCAGGTGGATCAGAGGACTTTATCTCTAAAGGTGGTGAATTTTCATATACTCAAGACGCTATGGTAATAGAAGAACTAATCGAGCGAATTATAGGAATTGGCAAAGCCAACCGTCAAAACAAAAAGGAGAATACAACTAATGAGTAAAACTGATTTTTTAATGTATAAACGCCCTGTAGAAACAATTATGGGAATTTTGGTATTAGTCGTTGCCGCCCTATTCTGTTATTTTGCCTATAGTGTATCAGATTTACAAGTTGTCAAAGGTTATAATATTACCGCAAAATTTCTCAAAGTTGGTGGCTTAAACGTTGGTTCGGATGTTCGCATTAACGGTATCAAAATAGGTACTGTTGTTAGCCAAGAATTAAATGATGAAGATTACACCGCTAATGTTCAAATGAGTCTATCTCCAGATATAAAACTTCCAAATGATAGCACCGCATCTATTGTCGCAGATGGATTAATTGGCAACAAATTTATCAAGATAGATCCAGGACATTCTAAAGAAATTCTCAAAGATGGAGACATTTTACAAAATACAAAAGACTTCAAAACAATAGAAGACCTTGTCGGCGAAGTTATTTTTATGGTTACGGGTGATGAATAACAAATTAAAAAAATTATTGCTACCTTCTATTCTTGGTTCTGCTTTTTGCTTTCAAGCTCTTGCTACTGATATTGATATGAACACAGCCAGGATACAAGCAATGGATAAAATAACAGGCCGTGTCAGCGAATTAGATGTTCCTGTTAATGGTTTATCTAATTTTGGCACATTTTCAATTCTTGTTCGTCGCTGTGTATCAAAATCCCCTGAAGAAACACCTGAGAACACCGCTTTTATTGATGTGGTTGACAATTATAAAACATCTAACCCCATCAACGTATTTAAAGGCTGGATGTTTTCTTCAACTCCAGCACTAAATGCTGTTGAACATCCTATCTATGATATATGGTTACTAAATTGCTATAATCGTGATCATGACAAATCACAACTTCTTACTCAAGAACAATTAGACTTGCGCGATACCATACCTATGGTACGTCCAGAAAAAGTTCAACAAGATATTCGTCTGACTATTACCGAAAGTACTGATAAAAAACTTGCTGAAACAATAGTGGAAAATGACGATAAGGCCTTAGAAGATAACGTAATTAATATAAATATCTCAGAAAACATCAGTAATAATAGCGAAAACAACATTGTTGCTGAAGAAGAATTTGCTTCCGAAGGTGAAGAAATAATATCCGATTCTATTGCTGAAAACGATATAGCAGAACCTAATGAACAAACTAGCGAATATGAAGTAATTACCATTACTGAATAATATATTCCTCTAATATAATAAATATTGAAGCCACCTAAACTCACTCGCTATACTCGCTTAAAGTGTGACAAATTATTAACATACACAATGCCCCAGACGAACATTAGTGAGCTTTGGTCAAGGCATCTTCTTTGTTTTTAAAAATATTGAAGATGGCTTATATTTTTGCAAGCAAAAATAGCCATGACTTTTGGAGTATGTAAGGCAAAAAAACTATAAAATTTGCTCATTTAGATAAAAAACAGTAATTTTTATATATTTTTTCTTA